>CAZVZV010000303.1:0-3107 GCA_964631735.1 uncultured Enterobacteriaceae bacterium | reverse complement strand
GATGCCAGCGATTAGCCGGTGGTTGAGCGGAGCGACACCACCGGAACATGAATGAACGGCTGAATAGGAGGCAACGATGATGAAAAGAAAAATCCTGCGAAAACTCATTTGCGCCGTGGCCGGCGTATTTCTCTGTTCGATCTGAACTTTTGCAAAACGCGCGATGAGCGCGTCAAATTTGAGCTTTAGCGTTAATCTTACCGGGCAAATCACTAAAAATCTCCTGAGGAGGCCACGAAATGCCCGGTATTGTTGAGTTTCCAACGATTGTGCAGCAGGCAGCCCTGCAATTTGGGGCTGTTTTTGCCAATGAACCTGAACGCCGCCACTTTGCCGAGTATCTGACCGGCTTGCTGGTGGCGGCCAAGAAGAACGTTTCTGGAATCAATGCGGAGTTTGCCGAGACGACGGATCAGTCTTGTCTCAACCGTTGGATCACGGAAGTCACCTGGGACGAGCAGGAACTCAACCGGCAACGCCTGGCGTGGCTGCAACAAAGTGCCCAGACTCGCTACGCGCCGAACGGTGTGATCCCGATTGATAATACGCTGGTGGATCACGACGGGAAGTTGATTGAAGATGTCGGCTACTTCTGGGATCACGCCGAAGAACGCTACAAGATCGCGCACGATTATCTGATCGCGAATTATGTCTGTGCATCGGGCAAACATTATGCGCTGGAGTTTCGTCGTTTCCGCAAGCAAGCCGATTGTGAGGCCAAGCGCGCCGAACTGGAAGCGCGCGAGGGCGGTGTTGAAACTGCTTCGGCGAAGGAGCGGAGATTGGCGACGTTCAAGAATCACACCGCGTTGTGCGGCGAGCTGATTGACTGGGTGGTCGAGCAGCAGATTCCAGGGACTTTCGCCTTTGACAGTTACTTCACCAACGCGCCGATCTGCAATCGAATTGACGCGCACAGCCGCGCCTATGTTGGCGATCTGAAGTTCAATCGCAAAGTCTGGTTTCGCGGGATCGAGCTGAGGGTTGATGCGATGGCGGCGGAGATTCCCGCGATGGCGCGCAAGAAGGTGACGACCAACGACCGCCTGCAATGGTATTTCACGAAAAAGATCTGGATGCCGGAAGTCAACCACGCCGTCCGCGTGGCGATTCTCTGGCCGTATCGGAATAGCAAGGAGCCAGGGAAGATTCTGGTGAGCAATCGAACAAACTGGGAGATCACACGAATGCTGCGCGGATACGGGCAGCGCTGGACGGGGACCGAAACCCTGCATCGAGACGGCAAACAGCATTTGGGTCTCGGAGATTGTCAGCTGCGGAGTGGCGAGGGCCAGACCAGGCATATCTACCTCGTTCTGCTGGCGCACTCTCTGTTGATGGCGCAACTGCGACAGGGCCGTGTGAGTGCATGGGCGAACGAAACGCTGATGACCATTGGCGAAGCCTGTCGAGCGGTGTTGCGCGAAACGCTTGGCCAAACGATCTCCTGGGCGATTGAACGGGCCACCCTCGATGGCTGGGCGCCAGAGAGAATCATGGCTCATTTGAACCTGGCCTGAGGGCTTGAAAAGGAGAGTTGAATTCATCGTTACTCGCTTGAACGCCCAATAAAACCAGGGGTACGAAGGAGGTCGAAGCTCGAATAGGCCGACTCCCAAGGAGATTTCGCCAGGGGGTGGGCCAAATTGGGTACTCGTGTGACTTTCATCGCGCCCAAGTGCCTTTCAATCGCGGTCTTTCGAGACTTTGCAAAAGTTCAGTTAGATCGGTTTTCACTTCACTGTATGGAATATCCGCAGAAATCGAACCAAGCGCGAATATCAGATTCATTGATCGACGCGAGTGCTTTCTTGATTGCTCTCAACAGTGCGGCATAAGTTCTTGCTTTGGCGCGGCGTAGATAAGTTTTGATCTTTGACCAGCAGCGCTCTATTGGATTGTAGTCCGGTGAATAAGGTGACAAATATTCCAACCGCGCGCCGCGTGCTTCAACCAATTCCGCAATGCCTGCAACTTTATGTGTTGAAAGATTATCCATTATCAGAATGTCATTTGGTTTGAGTGTGGGCGCCAACACTTCAGCGACATAGAGCTTGAAGATTTCTCCGTTGATTGCGCCCTCCAACACCCAAGGAGCTTGCAACCCGTCCAGGCAGAGCGCGGCAATCAACGTATAGTTGCTGCCATAGTCTGACGGAATGGCTTCAACCACTCGTTCACCTGGTAGGGCCCGACCATATCGACGGGTCATGTTCAATTGAGAGCCCGTTTCATCGAGGAATTTTAGCTTGCTCACAATCCAATGGGCAGCCCGTACACGGTATTTCTCGCGCTGCTCTTTTACATCCGGGCGGCCCTGCTCACTTGGTGGATGAGTTTTTTTTTTCGCGGCAAGTTCAATCGCTGTAATTCTCGACACATTGTTGCCGGACTGACCTCCAGCCGTATAGCGGACTTCAATTTGGCCCGCAATTCGTCGAGAGTTGCATCTGGTTGGGCCGCGACAAGATTGCGAGTTTTCTTCTCGTGATCTTTGAGTTTGCGCTGTTGTCCTCCGCCAGGGGGGAGAGCGGCGCAACTGTTGGTTGCTCGCCAACGTTGCAGCAGTTTCTCGATGAACGAGCGACTTACGCCGAATTCGTCTGCAATCTCTTGCTGTGTATAATCGGGATGATTCTCAAAGAACTGTATGAATTTTTCGCGAAGATCATCGGAGTATGGGGTCATGTCCCTAGATTGATCTATGACAGTCCATACACGCAAGTGAAAACCGACCTAAGCATCTCACCGTTCAGGTTTGCCTGATTGCCGCCCCGCCCATCAGACAAAGCCCGCAAGTTGTCGTAAGAATGTCGAAGCCAGAATTGCAGATATTCAGGCTCAAAAGCATCATTCGGAAGTATTGCAAAGCATGCTTGATTGGTAGTCGCTTCTACTTCCAAAATTGCTGATTGCCCCCGTGTCTTGCCCTGCCCATACATTGCAACCAAGACCGTTCCAGGAGGCAACAGCGGCAAAGAGCATTCCTGTATGGCTCTCTCCGAAATTTTTTCTTCGGTATCGTAGATTGAAGCAAAAACGATCTCGCCTGTTTTGACCCAAGGATATTTGGGTGGTTCCCAATAATCCTTTCGGCTGCGTGATGG
>CAZVZV010000302.1:0-5330 GCA_964631735.1 uncultured Enterobacteriaceae bacterium | reverse complement strand
GAATTGCCGCCGGAAAACCGCATTCTAGCCGACGGTGTGTGGCGGCCTGCGCGCGTTTCTGATTGAATCGGCTTCCAACTCGGTAACAACGAGTTCAAGGGGGCGTAATCCGTTGGAAGTGCTGCTCGCCATAGCGACCATCCTCGGCGGCATTGCTGCCGTCTGGTATTTCTGGGAAAAGTGGGCGGAGCGTAAAGCGCACGCGGGCGCGCCGGTTGCCTCCCCAGGGCAGGTGCCGCAGCGCGCGCGTTCCGGCATCGCGGTCGTCCTGCATGCCGAGCTGCGCGCGTTCGGCATCCTGATGGGCGAGGACGTGGGGGCCGCACGTCGCGCGGTCGCGCGCGGACGCAAAGTGCTCCTCGCCACGATCGCCGAGCATGGCGGCCGGCTTGGCGCGGCTCCTGCCGACGCAGTCCTCGCGGTATTCGATGACGCCGGTCGCGCCCTTGCCTGCGCGGTCGCCGTGCGCAGCGCGCTCGCGAGCGCCAACACTGCACTGCCTCCGGCCGAGCACGTGCACTACCGGTTCGGGATCGACCTCGGAGAAACCGGCCAGCGCGACCTGTCGCCTCCCAAGGCAACGCTCGAGCGCGCGGCCTCGATCGTTCGACGCGCCCCGACGGATGGCATTCGCTTGACAGAGGCGGTACACGCCCGGCTTCCGGCCGATGCGGGCTACCTTCTTTCCGCCTTGGAGCCAGGGCTGTTCGCGCTTGCCGACGGCGAGGTGCCGGCTGGATCACAAGCCGTTCCGGCGCAACTTGAGTCTCTCGCGCTGCCGCTTCCCGATCGGCCATCGATCGTACTGCTGCCGTTTTCCTGCACTGGCCCGGATACCGAAGGCATGGCGCTCGCGGATGGGTTGCGCCTCGACATCCAGAATGCGCTCGTCAAGATGCCGGGCGTATTCCTCATCGCGGCGGGGTCTGCCAACGCCCTGCGGGGCGTCGATGCCGGCGAGGCGGCGCGCCGTCTCGGTGTGCGCAACGCCCTCGAGGGCACAGTGCAGCGCCAAGGGGAACGCGTGCGGGTGAACGTGCAGCTCACCGATACGGTGGCCGGTACGGTGACATGGTCCGAGCGGTACGACCGGGCGCTCGATCACACGTTCGAACTGCAGGACGAGATCGCAGCGCGGGTGGTCACCGCGCTCGACGTGAAGCTGGCGAGCGGCGAGCAGGCGCGGATCTGGCACAAGTGCCTGACTGCCCCAAAATCCCGCGACCAGCTCTATCGCGGCATGCAGGCATTCTTCCGCATGAACAAGGAATCGATGGCCGCCGCGCGCGCCTGCTTCGAGCGGGTCGCCGAGCTCGCGCCCGATTCGTCGCACGGTCCCTCGTGGTTGGCGATGTGCTTGTGGATCGAGGTGGCGCGAGGCTGGAGCAGCGATCCGGAGCAGGCGCGCGCTGCCGCCAGCGAGTGGGCGGAGCGGGGCGTCGCGATGGCGGATGCCGATGGGCAGGCGCACACGGTACTCGGGAACGTCCGGCTCCTGCAGCGCCGCTTCGACGAGGCGCTCGCGATCGCGCGGCAGGCTGCCGTCATACGGCCGAACTGCACCAACGCGAACAGCTTCCTCGCGAATGTGCTCGTGCATTGCAGCGAGCCCGAAGCCGCCCTCACGCACGTGAAGCACGCGATCCGCTTTTCCCCGGTGTACCCACCGTGGTTCATCGAGATCCTCGCCGCCTCCTACCGGGAGAGCGGTCAGGTGGACTTCGCGGTCAGCGCCGCGCAGGAGGGACTCCGGATCGGTCCGCAGTCGATCAACTGCCGACTGATCCTCGCGAGCGCGCTGGTCCGCGGCGGCTGGTCGGCGGATGCCCAACGCGTTGCCGGCGAGGTCGCGAGCCTCGCGCCGGACTTCTCGCTGGCGCGGCATGCGGCGCAGGAGCCCTACCGCGACCAGGCGGTGCTCGACCGCGTGATTGGCGAGTTGCGCTCCTCGGGGCTCCCGGACTAGCGAGCGGGTACGTCCCGCGCGCCGCGGATGACGATGGCGTCGGTCGGCGGTGCCTCTCGCTTCACACCCGAATCATAGCCAGAACTTCGCCATCGCTAGTCTATGGTGAACCCGGAGGCGCGGACCATGGCGCCCCATTTGGCCCAGTCGGCGCGCACCACGCGCTGGAACTCCTCCGGCGTGCTGCCGACGGGCTCCATGTTGAGGCTGAAGAGCTTGGCGGCGATTTCCGGGTTCTGCAGCACGCGCGCGACCGCTTGCGAGATGCGCTCGACGTTTGCGCGCGGCGTCGCGGCCGGGGCGAAAAGGCCGAACCAGGCGGCGCCTTCGACGTTGTAGCCCAGTTCGCGCAAGGTCGGAATCTCAGGCATGGCCCTGGAGCGCGCTGCGCCGGCGCTCGCGAGGATGCGGATGCGCCCGGCCTTGTGCTGCTCCGAGAGGTCCCCCATCGCGTCGAACGCCGAAGGCACCTGACCGCCCACCAGCTCGTTGATGTAGGCCGAGGTCCCCTTGTAGGGCACGTGCGTGAGTTGCACGCCCGCTTCCTGCGCCAGCAGCAAGCCGAGCATGTGCGGCAGCGTGCCGGCCCCCGAAGTGGCGTAGAACGCCTTGCCCGGATTGCTCTTTGCCCAGGCGAGGAAGCCCTTCAGATCATTCGCGGGCGAGCCCGGGCCTGCCGCGATAGCGAGGTGCGCGTGCGTGACCAGCGACACCGGCGCGAAGTCCTTCAGCGTGTCGAAGGTGTTCGACTTGCGTGCGTTCGGCGCCACCGTCATCGCCCCGACCACGCTCAGCAGCAGCGTCGAGCCGTCGGCGGGCGCGTTTTTCACCTCGGTGGCGGCGATCGCAGCCACGGCACCGGGCTTGTTCTCGACGATCACGTTCTGGCCAAGGGGCTCGCGCAAGCGCTCCGCCAGAAGTCGCGCCAACAGATCCGTGGTGCCCCCCGGCGGGAAGCCGACCAGGATGCGCATCGTGCGCTCCTGCGCGAGCGACGGCGTTGACAGGATGACCGCCGCTGCAACGGCGGCGCCAAACAGGATTCCGCGTGACATCATGATGTTTTCCTCCCCTTGATTTCCTTGAAAGTCCGCGCGCTAGAACTTGGCCATGACGTGGCGCACCACAGTGTAGTCCTCGAGCGCGTAGCCGGACAGGTCCTTGCCGTAGCCGGAGGATTTCAGGCCGCCGTGCGGCATCTCGTTCACCAGCATGAAGTGCGTATTGATCCAGGTGCAGCCGTACTGCAGCTTCTTCGCCACCCGCATCGCCTTCTTGATGTCGCGCGTCCACACCGACGAGGCGAGCCCGTAGTCCGAGTCGTTCGCCCAGGCGATCGCCTGTTCGGTGTCGGCAAAGCGCGTCACCGACACCACCGGGCCGAACACCTCGCGGCGCACGATCTCGTCCTCCTGGCGCGCCCCCGCCACCACGGTGGGCTCGTAGAAGAACCCTGCGCCCGCGCGCAGCTTGCCGCCGGCGGCAATCTGCATGTGGCTGCTCTTCTGCGCGCGCTCCACGAAGCTCGCCACGCGGCTGCGCTGGCGCTCGGAGATCAGCGGACCGATCTCGACGTCGGCTTCGTCCTGGGCGCCGACCTTGATGCCCTTCACGGCGGCGGAGAGGTCGGCGACGAAATTCTCGTACAGCTTCGCGCCCACGTACACGCGACAGGCGGCGGTACAGTCCTGCCCCGCGTTGTAGTAGCCGAAAACGCGGACGGCCTCGACTACCTCGGCGAGATCCGCATCGTCGAACACGATCACCGGCGCCTTGCCGCCGAGTTCCAGGTGGGTGCGCTTGAGAGAGTTCGAGGCAGCCTGCAGGATCTTCCTGCCGGTGGCGACGTCGCCGGTGAGCGAGACCATGCGCACCAGCGGGTGCTCGACGAGCCCCTGGCCGACCGTCTGGCCGCGACCGCAGATGACGTTGAGCACGCCTTTGGGCAGGATCTCCGCGGCGATGCGGGCGAACAACAACGTCGTGAGCGGCGTCTGCTCCGAAGGCTTGAGTACTACAGTGTTGCCCGCGGCGAGCGCGGGCGCAGTCTTCCACGCCGCCATCATCAGCGGGTAGTTCCAGGGCGCGATCGACGCCACCACGCCCACCGGGTCACGGCGGATCATGCTGGTGTGGCCGGCGAGGTACTCGTTGGCGACGGCGCCTGTCATGCAGCGTGCCGCGCCGGCAAAGAAGCGAAAGCAGTCCGCGATCGCCGGAATCTCGTCGCCGAGCGCGCGCGCGTAGGGCTTGCCGCAGTTGAGCGATTCGATGCGCGCAAACTCCCCGGCGCGCGCTTCAATGGCGTCGGCGAGCTTGAGCAGCATCCTCGAGCGCTCCATCGGCGTGGTCTCCGACCAAGATTCGAAGGCGCGCGCCGCCGCCTGCACGGCGCGGTCGACCTGGCCTGGCGACGCCTCCGGCACGGTGGCGAGCAGTTCGCCGGTCGCGGGATCGAGCACCCGCTCCGCCTCGCCCTCGCCCTTGACGAACTGGCCGTCGATCAGCAGCTCGGTCGAAAATACGATGCCGCTTGGTTTGCCCATGTCAGTGCTCCACTGTGCAGTTCGGATCTTGCATTGATTCAGCGCGCCCCCGGCTCGTCGGCGCGCGTCAGGTAATAGGCGAGCAGGATCGGCACGAAAGTGAGCGCGATGATCACCACCGCCACCACGTTGGTCACCGGGCGCTGGCGCGGGCGCACCAGCTCGGCGAGCATCCAGACCGGCAGCGTGGTCTGCTGCCCCGCGGTGAAGGTGGTGACGATCACCTCGTCGAAGGACAGCGCGAAGGCGAGCAACCCGCCGGCGAGCAGCGCGCTGCCCAGTTGCGGCAGGATCACGTGGCGCAGCGTCTGGAAGCCGTCGGCGCCCAGGTCCATCGAGGCCTCGATGAGGGATGGGCTGGTGCGCCGCAGGCGCGCCACCGCGTTGTTGTAGACCACCACCACGCAGAAGGTGGCGTGCCCGAGGACGATGGTCCAGAAGCTGAACGGGATCTCGAGGGTGAAGTAGGCCGAGCGCAGCGCGATCCCGGTGATGATGCCAGGGAGCGCGATCGGCAGGATGAGCAGCAGCGAAATCACCTCGCGGCCGAAGAAGCTGGTACGCGCCAGCGCCGCCGCAGCGAGCGTGCCCAGCACCAAGGCGAACGCGGTGGCGTAGCTCGCCACTTCGAACGACAGCCGGATCGCCCGCCAGACATCGGGCCGGTCGTTCCACGCCACCGCAAACCAGCGCACGGTGAGCTCCGGCGGCGGGAAGACGTAGGACTGGTCCTCGGCGCTGAACGCATAGAGCACGATCAGCGCCAGCGGCACATGCAGAAACGCGATCACCGCCCACGCCGCGGCGCGCAGCCCGAG
>CAZVZV010000301.1:0-1484 GCA_964631735.1 uncultured Enterobacteriaceae bacterium | reverse complement strand
CGCCTGCAACCTCGACAAGGGCGACATGCTTGGCGCACCGGCGCACCTCGCGCACTGGGTGAAGCGCAACCGCGAGTTGGGGGCCGATCTTGCGGCCCGCCTGTCGCCGGCAGGATTCCTGGACGATCAACCCGCGGCGCTGCAGGTAGCGCGCTGGGCCTACGGCCAGGCCGAGGCCACGTCGGCGCAGCTTTGGGTGAGTTTGAAGTACACGGTGGATGCGGACGGGCGGTGTTTGGAGATATTGGGCGGGTGAGGGTCAGGGGGCTAAAGGTCGAGCCACTCCCGCAGCGAGTCGGAGATCGCCGCCAGCTAAGCGGCCGTCACGGCGCCAATCCGGTTATCCAGGCGATCGAGCGGAAGGCTCATGGCCTTGTCGATCATCACGTGCGAGGACTTCGAGAGGCCATTCCCAGGTGCGGGATCGATCCGGACACGCAACCTTGAGTCGGCCAGATGCGAGGTCAGCAGGCATACCGTGACCGAGGGAGGATCAGCGTTGTATTTGTCGGCCTGGACGATCACGGCCGGCCGGACCTTGCCGACGAATCCCGGCGGCTTGACGAAGTACAGGTCGCCGCGCTTCAGCGCTGCGGCCAAGCGGCGTAGTCGGCCCAGTCGTCGCCGCGGTCTGCGTCGCGCAGCACGGCCAGCTCGCGCGCGGCGAGATCGCGTTCATCCTCCTTGATCCAGGATTGCATTTCCGCGGACGTGAAGCTGCGCGGCGCCGGCAGCGGGCGCCCCTCCTCGCGCAGGCTCGCCGCAAGCGACAGCAGCAACCGCCGCCGTTCCTCGGCGCTCAGGCGCCGCGCGGCAGACTCGATTTCCAGGAAATTGCCCATGGATGCAAGCCTACACCGCGTACCCGACCTGGACAATATTTCAGGCGGCCTTGCGCAGGCCGGCCCGGATGACGATTTCGTCGAACGGCGCGCGCAGGCCGCCGCGCTCGTCTTTCTCCAGGAGCCCCAGCTCGAGGAGCGCCTGCACGTCGGTGTGCACGTTCTTGTAGTCCCGCCCGAGCGCGCGTGCGAGCGGACGGATCTGCAGACCTTCTTCGCCCGCGACGTGGCGCACCAGTTCCAGCCGCTTTTCCGAAACCGCGCTGAACAGCTCCGCAATGCTGCCGAAGGCGAGCCGCGGCGCCGCCTTGCGCCCCGCACGCGTCTGGCGCCAGGCACGCGTGAAGGCGGCCAGCGCTGCCTGGGAATCCAGCACTTCGATCTCGATCCGGTTCATCGCCATCTCCATCCCGCCAGGCGGGTGCAATCTTCGCGAAAATCCTTCAGCAGCTTTTCCAGCGACGCGAAGCGGTAGGTCTCTTCCCGGTCGCCGTAGTGCCGGTGATCGCCTTTGCCGGCTTCGTTGTCGTAGCGGACGATGCAACGCCCGCCGCGGCCGCAATACAGCCGGTATTTCAGTCCATGCGGCCGCTCCACCGTGGGCTTGGGCAGGGACCAGATCACCATCTCCACCGTCACGCC
>CAZVZV010000300.1:0-1777 GCA_964631735.1 uncultured Enterobacteriaceae bacterium | reverse complement strand
CTTGCCCTCGATTCTCGCCGGCATAAAGACCTCCGCCGTGATCAACGTCGGCACCGCGACCATCGCCGCCTTCGTCGGCGCCGGCGGCTACGGCGAGCGCATCGTCTCGGGCCTCGCGCTGAACGACAACGCGACCTTGCTCGCGGGTGCCATTCCCGCTGCGGCGCTTGCGCTCATAGTGCAAGGTGCGTTCGAGCTTGGCGAGCGGCGATTTGGGTGGATGGCGCGCGCTCGGGCACGTTGAATCGCCGTTGTGCCGTTGACCCAATTGCGTACAGACTGTACTGATAGTTCATGTCTCGCCCGAACCGCATGGGTGTTGAAGACGCCCGCAGCCAGTTGCCGGCCCTGCTGGCCGAGGCCGAGCGGGGGCGCTCGACCATCATCACGCGACACGGACGTCCGATTGCTGCCATTGTTCCGGTCGACCGCACGGCTGGCGGGTCGCGGCAAAAGCCACTCCTCGACCTGGCTGGCTCTGGAAAGGGCTTGTGGGGTAAAGACAGCACGAAGACGCTGCGCAAGTTGCGGGACGAGTGGGATCGTTAAGCAGTCGAATATGACTTAACCTATTGCGGTTCCGCTAGAGGTTAAGCATAATCCTTGGTATGTCCGCGCTCGTCTCGTCCGCCGGATTCGCCCGCGCGCGCAAGCTCTCGGAGCAGCGCGTGCGGCAGTTGCTCGCCGCCGGCAAGGTCACCGGCGCGATTCGCGTCGGGGCGCGCTGGGCGATTCCGGCCGACGCCGCGATCCGGCGCGTGCCCGGCGGCCGCCCGCCGCATACTCGCAGGGGAGTGCTCAGGCAGACCGCCCGCGCCTGCGCAAGCGCCCTCGCGCACGCGGGGGTGCGCGCACTCGTGGTCGGGTCCGTCGCCTATAGCGCGGTTCACCCTGAGTCGGACCTCGACCTATTGATTGTTTCCCATGCTGGAAAGACCTGGCACCAGGTGCGCGCGGTGGTTGATGAGGCAGCGGCGCCCTTTGGTGTTCCGGTCGATGTGATCTTCGCCGATACGCTGCCGCAGGCGGTCAGGAAGGCCATGCTCAAGGACGCGCGCCGTGCCAGCGAGCTTTGAGGACCAACTTGCAATTGTGGCGGAGCTATTGCGCGAGGTGGAGCGAATGGAGGAGGGCGAGAAGCGCCACTCGGCGCGGCCGTCTCGGCACGCCTACGAGCGGGATCTGCGACTCGCCGGCCTCGCCCAGCGCATCGCACAGTCGTACACGATCATCGAAGGCGTGCTCGCCTATGTGGCACGGCGCATCGATCGCGCACCGGTCATGGGCGAGGACTGGCACAAAAAACTCGTGGCCAGGTGCTCGATGGCATACAACGATCCCAAGCGGCCGGCCGTCGTCTCGGGGGCGCTCGCCAGGGATCTGCTCGAACTGTGCGAGTTCAGGCACGTGGTCAGGAACATCTACCCGACGCACCTCGAAGCACCGAGAGTGCGGGACAACCTGCGGCGCCTTATCCGCGTGGCTCGGGCTTTCGATGCAGAAGCCAAGGCGTTCGCCGCGGGTCTTTCCCCGGCGCGCAGAGCCGGGCGCAAGCGGGCACGTCGGGCGGAGGTATGATTCAGAACAGGGGAGATCCATGTCGCAGGTCATAGGAGTGCCGAGGGAGACGGCTGCAGGCGAGAAGCGCGTCGCCACCGTTCCCGAGGTGGTCGAAAAACTCATCAAGCTCGGCTTCAAGGTCGCGGTGCAGTCCGGCGCCGGCGAGGCGGCGAATTTCAGCGACGAGGTGTACCGCGCCGCGGGCGCCGAAATCGTC
>CAZVZV010000299.1:0-1285 GCA_964631735.1 uncultured Enterobacteriaceae bacterium | reverse complement strand
AGAAGCGGCGAGAGGTGGGTATGAAGTCGATTGCTGAATCGAAACCGGACGCTGTCCGGCGCCTTAGGCTTGGGTGAATGGGACGAAAAGAAAGTGGAGATCAAGCGGTTTGATTTGGCTTGAAATATAGCGAACTTGGTTTCGAGAAGTGTTGCAAACTCACCGGTCGTTTTGGGGTTGGACACCTTCTCCCGGGCAGAGTCGGGTGCGTTGTCTCTCAAGCACCGCATCTTGCCCAAACCAACCATGGACGCAGTTCCTGGAAGCGTAAAGAGCTCTCCTCAAGCCTCAATCCCCCGGC
Organism: uncultured Enterobacteriaceae bacterium; assembly: GCA_964631735.1. Classification (GTDB taxonomy): domain Bacteria; phylum Pseudomonadota; class Gammaproteobacteria; order Burkholderiales; family SG8-39; genus JAABQT01. The sequence continues at coordinate 984 of CAZVZV010000299.1, read as the reverse complement.
TCTAGCGGGAAAGCCAGTTTGAGGTCTTTGAATCGAGAAAAGTCTTTGTCGTTGGTGTGCAGGGTCGCGCCATGCTCGATGGCCAATGCTGCCAGGTGAGAATCCATGACGAGTGGACCCATTGCCCGGGCTTCATTCATGCACGCGCGATAGATCTCCCAATGTCGCTCACCGGGATGCAGAATGACAAAATTAGATTGCTTCATCCACTCACTAACAATGCTCACGGTCTCAGCCAAAGAAAGCGGCCGTTCAAAAACCCTGGGATGTGTTGCGATACGGATGAACGCCGTGAGAGTTAGCCACGCAAAGCACAACGGTTCTGGCCGGGAAAAGGCTTCCTCCAACCATGACTTGGCCTTGTCATGCAGCTTGCTACGCGAGTCATAGGCGTACAGCAAAAGGTTTGAGTCCCCTAGAATCATCGGTGAGCAGACCCATCAATCTGTTCCAGCACTTCGCCGATGTTGTCTATGGAGACGCCCGGCTTGAGCCCCATTGGCACTGCCTTGACTTTGAACGGCTCTTGCTCTTGAAACCGCTGACTCTGCGTAAATGCCAAGCGAAGATAGTCGTTGATTATCTGTTTGAAGGGACGACCCGTTCGGCGAGTTTCTATCTTCAACTTCGCGGCAACATCTTTGTCGAGAGTAATCGTGGTTCTCATAGCATCATGATGCTATGAGAACCACCTCCTGATGTCAACGGTGCGTGTGATTAAGATGACGGTGGGGGGAAGTGTGGGGTCAAATCTTTCGATTCTCGAAAACACTCAGGACTTCATCCTGGTCGCCGCACTGATTTCGAACATCAAAAGATGTGACCCCTTATGCCCTTAGTTGACCTCCACCATCGCGGATGAAAGACCGCTCGTGTGAGTAGGGCAGGAAACACACTTGGTTTCGAGAAGTGTTGCAAACTCACCGGTCGTTTTGGGGTTGGACACCTTCTCCCAGGCAGAGTCGGGTGCGTTGTCTCTCAAGC
>CAZVZV010000298.1:0-8163 GCA_964631735.1 uncultured Enterobacteriaceae bacterium | reverse complement strand
TCGCGATCGAGAATGTGCGGCTGTTCAACGAGACCAAGGATGCGCTCGAGCAACAGACCGCGACAGCGGAGATCCTGCGAGTGATTTCTGGCTCGCCCACCGACACGCAGCCGGTGTTCGAAGCGATCGCGAGCAGTGCGCAGCGTCTTTTCGGTGGGCTCTACGTCTGTGTGTCGCTGGTGCGTGGCGACCGGATCGAGCTTGCGTCGACAGCGGGCCAGTCGGAGGCGGTGGCGAAGCTAAGGGGCGCTTTCCCGCGTCCGCTGGATCGCGAGACCGTCATCGGGCGCACCATCGTGGACCGCGCGGTGCAGAACATGCCCGACATGCGAGCTCCCGAGCTGCCCGGATTTGTACGCGCTCTCGCGCGCAGAATCGGCGTGCGCGCGCAGCTTAGCGCGCCGATGCTGCGCGAGGGCGCGGCGATCGGCGCGATCACGCTGTTTACCGGAACCCCGGTTGAATTCAGCGCGAAGCAGGTGGCTCTGCTCAAGACCTTCGCCGACCAGGCGGTGATCGCGATCGAGAACGTGCGGCTGTTTAAGGAGCTCGAGGCGCGCAACCGCGATGTCACCGACGCGCTGGAGCAGCAGACCGCGATCAGCGAAATTTTGCGTGTCATATCAGGCTCGCCGACTGATGTGAAACCGGTGCTCGAGGCAGTCGCTGCACGTGCCGCAAGGATCTGCGATGCGTCGGACGCGCACATCTTCGTTGTTGAGGGTGAGATCCTGCGGCATGCGGCAGGCTTCGGGGACGTGCCGATCATGAATGAGACCATTCCCCTGAACCGTGGCTCGGCATCTGGGCGCGCGATCATCGATCAGTCGCCTGTCTATATTCAGGACATTAAGGCCGAATCTCGCGAGGAGTATTCCCTTGCGCGCGATATCGCGGATCAGGCCGGTTGGCGCACGGTTCTCGCCGTTCCCCTGATTCGCGAGCACCAAGCGCTGGGAGCGATTGTACTTCGAAGGAAGGAGGTGCGGCCGTTCACCGAGAAGCAGATCGCGCTGCTCAAGACCTTCGCCGATCAGGCGGTGATCGCGATCGCGAACGTGCGCCTCTTTAACGAGACCAAGGAGGCGCTCGAGCAGCAGACGGCGACCGCGGAGATTCTCAAGGTCATCAGCAGTTCGCCCACTGATACGCAACCGGTGTTCGATGCCATCGTGCAGAGCGGGTTGAAGCTTTTTCCGGAATCCGGGGTGCTGATGACGATTCCCGGGGACGCGCAGGTGCGCGCTGTCGCCGTCGCGCACCGGGACCCTGCCGCCGCCGCGGCCATGTGGAACCGGTTCCCGATCCCGCTTTCCCGGGACCGTCTGCACGGCGCCGCCATCCTCGAGGGGACGCTCATCGACATCCCGGACGCGGAGGCCGAGACTAAAGGCCGCTATGCGCCGGGCATCAGGAATTTGCTTGCGGGCGGCAGCCGCGCGATCACCATCGCGCCGATGATGCGCGGCGACGCCGCCATTGGAGCGATCAGCGTCGCGCGGGCCAAACCCGGGCCGCTGAGCGAAAAGCAGATGGCGCTGCTGCAGACCTTCGCCGCCCAGGCGGTGATCGCGATCGAGAACGCGCGCCTGTTCAACGAGACCAAGGAGGCGCTCGAGCAGCAGACGGCGACCGCGGAGATTCTCAAGGTCATCAGCAGTTCGCCGACCGACGTCCAGCCGGTGTTCGATGCGATCGTAGAAAGCTGTACCCAGCTCTTAGCCTGCAGGCACTCGACGCTGCGGCTCATCAAAGGAGATCGAGCTGAGATCGTGGCAAGCAATTCAACACAGCAAGAGGCCGCGGACAATTCTCCCATGGCGCTCCACGATGACAGCCTACCCACTTCCCGGGCGGTATTGCGCCGCGAGGTGGTGCAGATTCCGGACACTTTCGCGGAAGGCGTCGCCGCGCGGATCAAGCAACGGGGCGAGCAAAGGGGCTTTCGCTCGCTCATGATCGCGCCCATGTTGCGGGACAACAATGTGATTGGCACGATACACGTGCATCGCGCGACGCCCGGACGGTTTACGGAAAAGGAAGTCGCACTGCTTGAAACCTTCGCGAGCCAGGCAGTGATCGCGATCGAGAACGTGCGGTTGTTCAACGAGACCAAGGAGGCGCTCGAGCAGCAGACCGCGACAGCAGATATCCTGAAGGTCATCAGCAGCTCGCCGACCGATACTCAACCGGTGTTCGAGGCCATTGTACAAAGCGGGCTGAAGCTGTTCCCGAACGCTGCCGTAGTCGTGACCCTTCCCGACGGAGATCGGATCCGGCTCGCGGCCATTGCGGATGCGGATCCCCTACACGCGGCGGAGTGGAAAAAGCGTCACCAATTTCCGCTGACGCGCGAGTACATGCACGCCATCGCCATTCTCGACCGCATGGTGATCGACGTGCCGGATGCCCAAGCCTACGAAGGCGGGCCGCTCGCGGTCGGAATCCGCAACTTCCTGGCCACCGGTAACCGCGCAATCACCATCATGCCGATGCTGCGTGCTGATGCGGTCATCGGCACGATAAGCGTAATTCGGCTCGCACCCGGTCCGCTGACGGAGAAACAGTTTGCGCTGCTGCGTACCTTCGCCGACCAGGCGGTGATCGCGGTCGAGAACGTGCGGCTGTTCAAGGAACTGCAGTCTCGGACCGAGGCACTCACCAAATCGGTCGGGCAGCTCACGGCGCTCGGCGAGGTGGGGCAGGCGATCAGCTCGACGCTGGACCTTGAGACGGTGCTGCAGACGATAGTGGCGCGGGCGGTGCAGCTCGCGGAGCTAGACGGCGGCTCGATCTACGAATACGACGAGCGCGTCGAGGAGTTCCAGCTGCGCGCGACGCAGAACGTGGACGAGGGGTACCTGGCGGTATTGCGCCGGACGCCGATACGCAAGGGCGAGGGCGCGGTCGGACGAGCGGCGCTGACAGGCGAGCCGATGCAGATTGCCGATGTCCTGGAGCAGAACGTCCAGTCGCGCCTGCGCGACGCCTTCATCCGCGCCGGGTACCGGGCGGTACTGGTGGTGCCGCTGCGGCGCGAGGGGCACGTCATCGGCGCGCTGTCGGTGACGCGCAAGTCGCCGGGGGAATTTGCGCCGGAGGTGGTCGAGTTGCTCGAGACCTTCGCCGCCCAATCGGCGCTGGCAATCCAGAACGCGCGCCTGTTCCGCGAGATTGCCGAGAAAGGCCGCCAGCTCGAGGAGGCGAGCCGGCACAAGTCCGATTTCCTCGCCAGCATGAGCCACGAGCTGCGCACGCCCCTGAACGCGATCCTCGGCTTCAACGAGATGATCATCGGCCAGGTCTACGGCGAGGTGCCGGCCGACATGCAGGAGCCGCTCAATGACATCCAGGCGAGCGGAAAACACCTCTTGCGCCTGATCAACAATGTGCTCGACCTGGCCAAGATCGAGGCCGGCAGGATGGAGCTGTCGCTGGCGGACTACTCGGTGCACGACACGGTGGAGAGCGTGCGTTCGACGCTGCGGCCACTCGCGGCGGACAAGGGGCTGGAGTTTCTCGCCGCGGTGCCGGCAGATATTCCCCTCGCCCATGGGGACGCCGGCCGGATCACGCAATGCCTGATGAATCTCGCGGGCAACTCGCTCAAATTCACCAAGGCCGGAAAAGTCGAGATTTCGGTCGAACTGCGCGACAGCCGGCTCGTGTACCGCGTCGCCGACACCGGCATCGGGATTGCGCCGGACAAGCTCGAGACGGTGTTCGCGGAATTCAAGCAGAGTGACGCGAGCATCGCGAGCGAGTACGGCGGCACGGGGCTGGGCCTCTCCATCAGCAGGAAGTTCGTCGAGATGCACGGCGGCCGGATCTGGGTGGAGAGCGAGGTGGGCAGGGGCTCGACGTTCCTGTTCGAGATCCCGCTGCGCGTCGCGGACAGAACTGCCGAGGGAGCGGCGCGATGAGCGCGAAGACGATCCTCTACGTCGAGGACAACGAGATGAACCGCAAGATCGTGCGCGACCTGCTGAAGCGCACCGCCTACACGCTGACCGAGGCGCACGACGGCGAGGCAGGCGTGGCGGCGGCGCTGGAGAAGCGTCCGGACCTGATTCTGATGGACATCCAGCTGCCGAAGATCTCCGGCCTCGAGGCCACCCGCAGGCTGCGCGCCGAGCCGGCGACCGCGAACACGCCGATCATCGCCATCACCTCGTTCGCCCTGAGCGGCGACGAACAGAAGGCGAAGGCGGCCGGCGCCACCGCTTACTTGGCGAAACCCTACAGCCCGTTCGATCTGCTCAAGCTGATCCGCAAGCTGCTGCCGGAGGGTTGAGCTTTGGGAGGAGAGCAACGATGAACCTGGATTTCGGTACTGTGCTGGGGCTGCTGGCGGCGTCGCTTTATTTCACCAGCTACATGGTGAAAAGCATGCTGCCCCTGCGCGGACTCGCCATCGCCAGCAACGTCTTTTTCATCGCCTACGGCTTCGTCAACGCCGCGCTGCCGGAACTCGTGCTGCACAGCGTTCTGTTGCCCCTGAACGCAAGGCGCCTGTGGGAAATCAGCAAACTCACGCGGGAAATCAAGCGGGCCACCGCCGACTCCCCCATTTCGGAGTGGCTGCTGCCGCACATGACGCGCAAGGTGTTCAAGGCCGGCGAAGTGCTATTCCGCCAAGGAGACGTAGCCGACGAAATCGTCTACATCGCGAGCGGCCAGGTGAAACTCGAGGAGTACGGTGAGCTGCTGGGGCCCGGCGCATTGATCGGCGAAATCGGGCTGTTTTCCGTCGACAGGAAACGCACCCAGACAATCGTCTGTGAATCCGACGGCGAGCTGTACCGGATGACCGACGAAATGATCTACCGACTCTATTATCAGAATCCGAAGCTCGGCTTTTACTTCATGCGCCTGATCGTCGAGCGTCTGCTGAGGGACATCAGGCGCGGCACGCTGGTCGCGCAAGTCCCTGCCATCGCTACTTCAGCGCAGACACCTTGAACACCTGCACCGGGCGCGCAAATCCCTTGAGCACCAGTTCGCCGGTGGGCTCGGACCGCACCAGTTCCTCGATGCATCCCAGCACCCGTTGCGAGACGAGAATCTGTCCCGGCCCGGCCTCGGCGCACAGCCGCGCCGCGAGGTTGGTGACATTGCCGATCGCGCCGTAATCCTGCCGCCCCTCGAAGCCGATCGCGCCCAGCGTGGCATAACCCTGCGCGATGCCGATCCCCATGCTGAGGTCGTAGCCGCGCTTGCGCCAGCCGCTGTAGAGCTGGACAAAGCGCTGCTGCATCTCGATCGCCATGCGCACTGCGTGCGCCGCGGGATTGTCGAGTTCCAGCGGGTCGTTGAAGAAGATCATGATGCCGTCTCCCGCGAAGCGCTCGAGCGTGCCCTGGTGCGCCATGATCAAGCGGCCCATCTCGGCGTGGTACTCGCGCAGGACACCCATCACTTCCTCCGGATCGGCAGTCTCGGTGAAGGCGGTGAAGCCGCGCAAATCCAGGAACACCACGCTGATCTCGCGGCGATGGCTGCGCAGCGGATCATCGGTAGCGCCGGACAGGATGAGGTCCGCGACCTGCGGCGAAAAGAAGCGCTTCATGCGTCCCATGCGCTCCAGTTGCTCGACGCCTTCCGCCACCCGCTGCTCGAGCGTGCGATTCCATTGCGCGAGTTCGCTCTTGCGCCGTTCAACTTCGTCGAAGAGTGATTTGATGCGCAACAGCGACTTTACGCGTGCCAGCAGCTCGGCCTGATTGACCGGCTTGCCGAGAAAATCGTCGGCGCCGGCCTCGATCCCCTTGATGCGCTCCTGCGCGGGGTCGAGCGAGGTGATCATGACCACCGGAAGTATGCCGTTCGCGGGATCGCCGCGAATCGCGCGGCACACCTCGTAGCCGTTCATACCGGGCATCATGATGTCCAGCAGCACGAGATCCGGACGGTCCTCGGCCACCCGTTTCAGCGCTTCCTCGCCCGAGCCTGCGGCGAGGACCGAGTAACCCTTGACGCCAAGCAGATCGGCGAGCAGCTTCACGTTGGCCGGCGTGTCATCCACCACCAGAATTCTTGCCAGGGCGCTCATGCTTCCCCCTCCGTGCCAATAGTACGTGAGACGCCGACCTGCCTTGAAAAACAACTTGTTAAGCCTCTCGGCGGTCGGTTAAAATGCCCCCCTTACACAAGAGAAAAGCGGGAGTGGACATGCCTTTGCAGGTTGCGCAGAAAGCGCAAGTGTTGAAGCAGTACCAGCGGTCCGGCAAGGACACCGGATCGAGCGAAGTGCAGATCGCTCTGCTCACCGAGCGCATTAACAGCTTGGCCGGCCACTTCAAGTCGCACGTCAAGGACTTTCATTCGCGGCGCGGGCTGCTCAAGATGGTATCGGAGCGCCGCAAGCTGCTCGATTACCTGCGGCGCACGGATGCGGACAAGTACCGCTCGATCATCGAGCGGCTCAGTCTGCGCAAGTAATTTCCACTGATGCCGCGGCAGCGAACGCTCATCGCCCGATGAGCGTTTTTTGTTTGCGGGCCACCACCGAGGACATCCTTTGAATCCGATCAAGAAGACTTTCACCCTGGGCGACCACCAGGTCACGTTCGAAACCGGCGAAATCGCGCGCCAGGCGCATGGTGCGGTGGTCTGCACCATCGACGACACCGTGGTGCTTGCCACCGTGGTGGGCGCCAAGGAGCCCAAAGCGGGCCAGGACTGGTTTCCGCTGACCGTGGATTACGCAGAGCGCACCTACGCTGCGGGCAAGATCCCGGGCGGCTTTTTCAAGCGCGAGGGGCGTCCTTCCGAAAAGGAGATCCTGACTTCGCGGCTCATCGACCGCCCGATCCGGCCGCTGTTTCCCGACGGCTTCTTCAATGAAGTCCAGGTCGTGGCGCAGGTGCTGTCGCTGAACCCGGAAGTGGATTCCGACATCCCTGCCATGCTCGCAGTGTCTGCGGCGCTGGCCATCTCGGGCATCCCGTTCAACGGCCCGATCGGCGCCTGCCGGGTCGGCTACCTCGATGGCGGCTATGTCCTCAACCCGACCGCCACGCAACTCAAGGAGTCGACGCTCAACCTGGTGGTGGCGGGAACCGAACAGGGTGTGCTGATGGTCGAGTCCGAAGCCAAGGAGCTGTCCGAGGACGTGATGCTCGGCGGCGTGGTGTTCGGGCACGAGAAGATGCAGGCCGCGATCCAGGCGATCAACGAACTGGCCGAGGTCGCCGGCAAGCCGGCCTGGGACTGGAAGGCCCCCGCGAAGAACGAGGCGCTGATCAAGCGCGTCGCCGAACTGGCGGAGGCCGACCTGCGCGCCGCGTTCGAGATGCGGCAGAAGCAGGCGCGCAATACGCGCCTGAACGAGATCCGCAAGGCGACGTTGACCAAGGTGGAGGAGGAAGCCAAGGCCGCGGGCGGCGCGCTGGAGGCGAACGCCGCCAAGGACGTGTTTTTCAACCTCGAGTCGAAGATCGTGCGCACGCAGATCCTCGACGGCGAGCCGCGCATCGACGGGCGCGACACGCGCACGGTGCGGCCGATCAGCGTGCGAGTCGGCGTGCTGCCGCGCACCCACGGCTCGGCGTTGTTCACGCGCGGCGAGACGCAGGCGCTGGTCACCGTAACGCTAGGGACCGGGCGCGACGAGCAGATCATCGACGCGCTGAGCGGCGAGTACCGCGAGCGCTTCATGTTCCACTACAACATGCCGCCCTACGCCACCGGCGAAACCGGCCGCTTCGGATTCACCAAACGGCGGGAGGTCGGGCATGGCCGGCTGGCCAAGCGCGCGCTCGTTGGCCTGCTGCCGAAAGCCGAGGATTTCGGCTATTCGCTGCGCGTGGTCTCGGAAATCACCGAATCGAACGGCTCTTCGTCGATGGCCTCGGTGTGCGGCGGCAGCATGGCCCTGATGGACGCCGGCGTGCCGATCAAGGCGCACGTGGCGGGCATCGCCATGGGCCTGATCAAGGAAGGCAAGCGCTTCGCGGTGCTCTCCGACATCCTCGGCGACGAGGACCACCTGGGCGACATGGATTTCAAGGTGGCCGGCACGGAGCAGGGTGTCACCGCGCTGCAGATGGACCTCAAGATCGAGTCCATCAACCAGGGCATCATGAAAATCGCCCTCGACCAGGCGCGCGAAGCGCGCCTCGGCATCCTCAAGATCATGCAGGAGGGCATCGAGGGCTCGCG
>CAZVZV010000297.1:0-1712 GCA_964631735.1 uncultured Enterobacteriaceae bacterium | reverse complement strand
CCGGCATCATCCGCGGGAAGGGCGCGGATGCTACAGGAGTCTCGTCGGCCGCTGGCGTAGAATACGATCCTACCCGAACTCTTCATTTCGAGAGGGACTGCCGATGATCCGCAAGGGATTCCTGGCTGCGGCCGCTTTGGCCGGTGTGCTGTGCGCTCCCCTCGTGCCCGCCGCACTTGGCGACGCATCCTGGGACGCGCACGTGGCGCAGTTCGTGGAGAGTTACTTCGCGGCGAATCCCTCGGCGGCCGTCTATGCCGGCCGGCACGAATTCGATGGCCGACTGCCCGACTTCAGCGCTGCGGCCCTGCAGGCCGAAGCGACCCGGCTGCGCGAGGCGCGCGTCCGTACGCTGGCGTTCGATGCTGCCACGCTCGACGCGGATCGCCGGATCGAGCGCGACTACCTGCTGACCGTGATCGAGGAGGCGCTGTTCTGGCTGGTCGAGGCGCAGTGGCCGCAGCGCAACCCGGCGTTCTACGTCGACGTGATCGATCCCGAGATCTATCTCAACAAGCCGTACGCGCCGCTCGAGACCCGGATGCGGGCGTTCACCGCTTACGCAAAGGCGGTGCCCCACGCCACGCAGCAGATCCGGGCCAACCTGCGCACGCCGCTGGCGGCGCCGATCATCGATTACGGCGTCAACGCATTCGGCGGCTACGCGGATTTCTTCGCCAGCGACGTGAAGGCCGTGTACACGGCAGTGAAAGACCAGCGGCTGCAGGGCGAATTCGACGCGGCGACGCGCGAGGCGTCACGCGCCATGCGCGATCTCGCCGACTGGCTCGCGGCGCAGCGCCCGCAGGCGACGCAGGATTTTTCGTTGGGGCCGCAGCTGTTTGCCCGCATGCTCGAGGCTACCGAACAGGTCACGGTGCCTGTCGACCGACTCGAGGCGATCGGACGCGCCGACATGGAGCGCAATCGCGATGCGCTGCGTGACGCTTGCGCGAAGTTCCTGCCGGGCCAGAGCCTGCGTGCGTGCGCCGACAAGGTCGGTGCGCGCAAGGCGGCGGGCGGCGCGGTCGAAGGAGCGCGTCGACAATTGCCGGAACTGAAAGCGTTCATCGAGCAGCACGATCTCGTGACCATCCCGGGACCGGAGGAAGCCCTCGTCGCGGGGGCGCCGCCGTACAACGCGCAGAATTTCGCCTACATCAACACGCCCGGTCCGTACGAGAAGAACCTGCCGGCCGTGTACTACATCGCACCTCCGGACCCGCACTGGACGGCCGACGAGCAGGAAAAGTACCTGCCTGGCGAGAGCGACCTGCTGTTCACTTCGGTGCACGAGGTGTGGCCGGGTCACTTTCTGCCGTTCCTGCACGCCAACCGCAACCGTTCGCACATCGCGCAACTGTTTGTCGGCTACGCATACGCCGAAGGCTGGGCGCATTACTGCGAGGAAATGATGTGGGATGCCGGCCTGCGTGCGGGCGACACCGAGGCGCACATCGGCCAGTTGGTCGGGGCGCTGAAGCGCGATGCGCGCTACCTGTCGGCCATCGGATTGCACACGCATGGCATGACCGTGGCCGAGTCCGAGAAGCTGTTCCTGGAGGGCGCGCTGCTCGATCCCGGCAATGCGCGGCAACAGGCGTTGCGCGGCACATACGACCCGGCTTACCTGAACTACACGCTCGGCAAGCTGATGATCCTGAAAATGCGGGACGACTGGACCGCGACCCGCGGCGGGCGCGAGGCGTGGA
>CAZVZV010000296.1:0-30392 GCA_964631735.1 uncultured Enterobacteriaceae bacterium | reverse complement strand
GCTTCGTTCAGGCGCAACAGGCCGTGGTCCACGAACACGCAGGTAAGCTGCTTGCCGACGGCCTTATGGATCAGGGCCGCCGCCACTGAGGAATCCACCCCCCCGGAAAGCCCGAGGATCACTTCGTCCGTGCCGACCTGCTCGCGGATCCTCGCCACCGCCTCTGTCAAGTAGTCGGGCATGTTCCAGTCGCCGCCGATGCCGCTGATCTCGCGCACGAAGCGGTGCAACAGCTTTGTGCCCTGTACCGTATGCGTGACCTCAGGATGAAACTGCACCGCATAGAACCGGCGCTCCTCGTCGGCCATGCCTGCGATCGGGCAAGCGTCGGTGGACGCCATGAGTTTGAAGCCGGGCGGCATCTGGATGACCTTGTCGCCGTGGCTCATCCAGACCTTCAGCATTCCCTCGCCGTTCGGGCCGCGCACGTCCTGCAGCCCTTCCAGGAGCTTGGTATGGCCACGTGCGCGCACTTCGGCGTAGCCGAACTCGCGCGTCTTGCCGGCCTCGACCTTGCCGCCCAACTGCTGGGCCATGGTCTGCATGCCATAGCAGATGCCAAGCACCGGGACACCAAGCTCGAACACTGCCTTCGGCGCCTTCAGGGTCCCAACGCCGTAGGCGGAGGCGTGGCTGCCGGAAAGGATGATCCCTTTCGGGGAGAACGCGCGCACGAAGGCGTCGGAGACGTCGCAGGGATGGATTTCGCAATAGGCCTTTGCCTCGCGCACCCGGCGGGCGATCAACTGCGTGTACTGCGCCCCGAAGTCGAGGATCAGGATCTTGTCGTGCATCCCGATCTCATTCGGCGCGATAGTTGGGGGCTTCCTTGACGATCTGCACGTCGTGCACGTGCGATTCGCGCATCCCGGCCGAGGTCATCTCCACGAAGCGGGACTTGGTGCGCAGGTCCTCCACGGTGGCGCTGCCGGTGTAGCCCATACTCGCGCGCACGCCACCGAGCAGTTGCTGGATCACCCACACCACGCTACCGCGGTAAGCCACGCGCCCTTCAACGCCTTCGGGCACCAGCTTGTCCACGTTCATCTCCGAATCCTGGAAGTAGCGGTCGGCCGCGCCCTGCTGCATCGCGCCGAGCGATCCCATGCCGCGGTAGGACTTGTAGGACCGACCCTGGTAGAGCTCGATTTCGCCGGGAGACTCGTCGGTGCCCGCGAACATGGATCCAAGCATGACCGCGTGCGCCCCCGCTCCAAGTGCCTTGGCAACGTCGCCGGAATAGCGGATGCCGCCGTCCGCGATCAGCGGCACGCCAGATTTGGCCAGCGCCTCGGCGACGTCTTGGATGGCCGTAATCTGCGGCACCCCCACTCCAGCGACAATGCGCGTCGTGCAGATCGACCCCGGGCCGATGCCGACCTTGACGCCGTCCGCGCCGTGATCAACCAGCGCCCTGGCGCCGTCGGCGGTGCCGACGTTGCCGCCGACGACCTGCATCTGAGGGTATTTTTTCTTGATCCACTGCACCCGATCCAGGACAGCCTGGGCATGGCCGTGCGCCGTGTCCACCACCAGGACGTCCACGCCGGCTTCCACTAGAGCAGCGACACGATCATCGGTTCCTTCACCCACGCCGACCGCGGCGCCGACGCGCAGCTTGCCCTGGGCGTCCTTGCAGGCATCGGGATGCTCGGTCTCCTTCAAGATGTCCTTGACCGTGACCAATCCTTTAAGGTGCCACTCCGCGTCCACCACCAGCACGCGCTCCAGGCGGTGCTTGTGCATCAGTTCCTTGGCTTGCTCGCGCGTCGCGCCCTCGCGCACGCTGATCAGGTCCTTCTGCGGCGTCATGATGTTCTTCACCGGCTGGTCGAGCCTGGTCTCGAAGCGCAGGTCGCGGTTGGTGACGATGCCGACCACCTTGCCCGCCCTGACCACGGGGAAGCCCGAGATCTTGTGCTGCTTTTGCAGCGCCATCACGTCGCGCACCGTCATTTCCGGCACGATGGTCATCGGGTCGCGCAGCACGCCGGATTCGAAGCGCTTCACCTTGGCAACTTCGGCCGCCTGCTGCTCGATGCTCAGGTTCTTGTGGATGATTCCCAGTCCGCCCTCCTGCGCGAGGGCGATCGCCAGCCGTGCTTCGGTGACGGTGTCCATGGCGGCGGACACGACAGGGATATTGAGCTCGAGTTTTCGGGTGAAGCGGGTCTTCAGGGAAACTTCGCGCGGCAGGACGCTGGAATGGGCGGGAAGGAGGAGGACATCGTCGAAGGTCAGCGCCTTCTGAATGACGCGCATGATCGGCCTTTCACGCAAAGCGAGATTATACTCGCGTCCACGGATCCCGCTTTCGTGCGTTGAAGGCAGAAGAGGAACTCATCATGCTGCGAGTGCTGATTGTCGGATTGATGCTCACTTTCGCCGCCGGTGCGTCGGCGCAGCTGTACCGCTGGGTGGACAGCGACGGCAAGGTGCGTTACAGCGACACGCCGCCGACCGGCGTCAAAGCGACGACGATCAAGGCGCCGGCGGAATCCAGCGCGCCACCCGCTGCTGTGGGCGATGCCGCGACGAAGGACGCCAAGAAAGGGCCGTTGACGCCCGCGGAACGCGAAGCGGACTTCCGCAAGCGCCAGGTGGAGGCGCAGAAGGCGCGCACCAAGGACGATCAGGCGGGCCGGGATGCCGAGGCAAAGCAGGATAACTGCGCGCGCGCGCGCGAATCGCTCGCCACCCTGGAGAGCGGCCAACGCATCGCGCGCACCCAACCCAACGGCGAGCGCTATTACGTCGATGACGACCAGCGCGCCGCGGAAACACAGAAGGCGCGCCAGTCGGTCAACAGCTGGTGCAACTGAGCGCCCTCAGCGCTTCGGTTTGAGCGCGCGCCGCCGGCGCGCTTCCTTCGGTTCGGCACGCAGCGGGCGGTAGATTTCCACCCGGTCGCCGTCGGCGAGACGCGCATCGAGCGCAACGCGCCGACCGTAGATGCCTACAGGCTGATCAAGCGGCATGCCTGCCGCCTGCAGCGCCAAGTGCACCGTGGCGCCCTGCTCCAGCTCGAGCACGACGGATTCCTGGCGCTCGGGGTACGCCCGCACGACTTCAATGCGCAGACGTGCCATCGACCTGGTCGGCGCGCCGCTTGAAGGCATCCACCATGGTGTCCGCGATGGCGTCGAACACCGGCGCGAGGGCCGCGGCCACCACACGACTGGAGAAATCGTACTCCAGCGCGAACTCGATGCGCGCCGCCCGCGCGCCCAGTGCGTGGAAGCGCCAGTGTGCGGCGAAGTGGCGGAACGGGCCCTCGACCAGCTGCATGTCGATTGCCTCCGGCGGTTGATGGGCGTTCTGCGTGGTCAGCTCGTAACGCACCCCCTTCAGTCCCAAGGTCAGCGTGGCAAGCGTGCGAGCGGCGCTGCGCTCGATGAAATGCGCAGCGAGGCACCAGGGCAGGAACTCCGGATATGCCTCGATGCGCTCCACCAGCGCATACAGCACGGACGCGGGATGCTCGACAATAGCCGAGCGGGCGATGCGCTTCATGGGAAAATTGGCAAAAATAGGGTCAGACCCCTTTTTCGCACATGTCCATCACCCAGAACCGCAAGGCGTTCCACGACTACTTCATCGAAGAGCGCTACGAGGCCGGGCTTGCGCTCGAGGGCTGGGAGGTGAAGGCGATCCGCGCGGGGCGCGCGCAGCTGGCCGACGCTTACGTGGTGATCAAAGGAGGGGAACTGTCGCTGATCGGCGGCAATATCACCCCGCTCGCTACCGTGTCGACGCATTACGTCCCGGACCCTGCGCGCACGAGGAAGCTCTTGCTGCACGCCGAGGAGATCCGGCGCCTGATCGGCAAGGTGCAGCAGCGGGGCTACGCCCTGATCCCGCTCGACCTGCATTTCAGCAAGGGGCGCATCAAGCTGGAGATCGGCCTCGCACGCGGCAAGCTCAAGCACGACAAGCGGGCAACCGAGCGTGAAAAGCAGTGGCAGCGCGACAAGCAGAAGCTGCTACGCAGCCGCTGAGCGCCGCTGCGGCGGCGGCTCGGCGAGTGCCAGCCAAGTGGCGATCACGGTGTCAGGGTTCAGCGATAGGCTGTCGATGCCCTGCTCCATCAGCCAGCGCGCGAAATCCGGATGGTCCGAAGGCCCCTGCCCGCAGATGCCGACGTATTTGCCATGCTTGCGGCAGGCCTGGATCGCGGCCGACAGCAGGGCCTTGACTGCGGCATCGCGCTCGTCGAAAGCCTCGGCCACCAGGCCGGAATCGCGGTCCAGGCCCAGGGTCAGCTGGGTCAGGTCGTTGGAGCCGATGGAGAAACCGTCGAAGTGCTCGAGGAAGGCCTCGGCCAGGATGGCGTTCGAAGGCAGCTCGCACATCATCACGATGCGCAAGCCGTTCTCGCCGCGCCGCAGCCCGTTCTTCGCCAGCAGCTCGGTCACGCGGCGCGCCTCCTCCACCGTGCGCACGAAGGGCACCATCAGCTCTACGTTGACCAGGCCCAGTTCGCCGCGCACCTTGCGCAGTGCCGCGCATTCCAGCTCGAAGCACTCGCGGAAGCTAGGCGCCAGGAAGCGCGCTGCGCCGCGGAAGCCGAGCATCGGATTCTCCTCGTCCGGCTCGTAACGCTCGCCGCCCAGCAGCTTGCGGTACTCGTTCGACTTGAAATCGGACAGCCGCACGATCACCGGCTTCGGCCAGAACGCCGCGGCGATGGTTGCCACGCCTTCCACCAGCTTCTCGCGGTAGAACGTGCGCGGGTCGGCATAGCCGCGCGCCGCAGCCTCGACCCTGCCGCGCAGTTCCGCCGGCAGGTCCGGGTATTCAAGGCAAGCGCGGGGATGCACGCCGATCTCGTTGTTGATGACGAACTCGAGCCGCGCCAGCCCGACGCCAGCATTAGGCAGCTGGGCAAAGTTGAATGCCAGCCGCGGATTGCCGACGTTCATGGCGATCTTGACCGGCAGCTCAGGCATCGCTCCGTGCTGCGTGATGGTCACTTCGAACGGCAGGCTGCCCTCGTAGACGTTGCCGGTGTCACCCTCCGCGCAGGACGCGGTGACGGCCTGGCCGTCGCGCAGCTTTGAGGTGGCGTCACCGCAGCCGACGATTGCCGGGATGCCAAGCTCGCGCGCGATGATCGCGGCGTGGCAGGTGCGTCCGCCCCGGTTGGTGACGATCGCCGCAGCCAGCTTCATTACCGGCTCCCAGTTGGGGTCGGTCATGTCGGTGACCAGCACGTCGCCCTTGCGCACGCTCGACATCTGCCCGGGACCCGCCACCACGCGCACCGAGCCAACGCCGATCTTCTGGCCGATGGCGCGGCCGCTGGCCAGCAACCGGCCGCGGCTCTTGAGGCGAAAACGCTCTTCCACTTCGGGCCGTGCGCGCGACTTGACCGTTTCCGGGCGTGCCTGCAGCACGTAAATCCTGCCATCGGACCCGTCCCTGGCCCATTCGATGTCCATCGGACGGCCGTAGTGCTTCTCGATCGCCATGGCCGCGCGCGCCAGCTCGAGCACGTCCGCGTCGCTCAGGGAGAAGCGGTTGCGCTCCACCTCGGGCACGTCGACCGTGCGCACCGAGCGCCCGGCGCTCGAGGAATCGCCGAACTGCATCTTTTGCAGCTTGGTGCCCAGACCGCGACGCAGGATCGCCGGGCGCCCGCGCTCCAGCATCGGCTTGTGCACGTAGAACTCGTCCGGATTGACGGCGCCCTGGACTACCAGCTCGCCCAGGCCATAGGACGAGGTGATGAACACGACATCGCGGAAGCCGGATTCGGTGTCCAGCGTGAACATGACGCCGCTGGCGCCAAGGTCGCTGCGCACCATCTGCTGCACCGCCGCCGACAGGGCCACCTCGCCGTGCGCGAAGCCGCGGTGCGCCCGGTAGGAAATGGCGCGGTCGTTGTAGAGCGAGGCGAATACGCGGCGAATCGCCTCCAGCACGTGGTCTGCACCGCGGATGTTGAGGAACGTCTCCTGCTGTCCGGCGAAAGACGCGTCCGGCAGGTCTTCGGCCGTGGCGGAAGACCTTACTGCAAATGAGATATCAGATGAGGAAGATTTCGTAATATCATGATAATACTTGCTTATACTTCGTTCTAATTCAGCGGGAAGGGGGGTGGTCTCGATCCAGCCGCGGATCTCCGCGCCGCAGCGCGCGAGCGCTTCCACGTCGGTGGTGTCCAGGCCTGCGATGCGCTTGGCGATGCGCTGGTCCAGCCCGCCCGCCTGGAGGAATTCGCGATAGGCGTCGGCCGTGGTGGCAAAGCCGCCTGGCACCCGGATGCCCGCCGCCGACAGCGCGCCGATCATCTCGCCCAGCGACGCGTTCTTGCCCCCGACCTGGGGCAGGTCGGACATGCGAAGGTCTTTCAGCCACGCGAGGCGCATTTCCCTGATATTTTATCCGCCATGCCGCAGCGCCGCACTGTGTTCTTCGTCTCCGACGGCACCGGCATCACGGCGCAGATGCTCGGCAACAGCCTGCTCACGCAATTCGCGGGACTGGAGTTCGAGCAGGTGACGCTGCCGTTCATCAATGCGCTGGACAAAGCCGAGGACTGCCGGGCGCGCATCGAAGCGGAAAGCGCACGCGGCAATCACCAGCCCATCGTGTTCTCCACGCTCGTGAATGGCGAGCTGCGCGCCGTGGTGCGCAAGGCCAATGCACTGTTCGTGGACTTCTTCGAGACCTTCATCGACCCGCTGGAGGCCGGCCTCGGCGTCAAGTCGAACCATACCATCGGCCGCTCGCACAGCGCCCTCGACAAGCGCGAATACACGCAGCGCATCGAAGCCATCAATTTCTCCATGGCGCACGACGACGGGGCTACGCACCGCGACCTGCACCAGGCGGATGTCATCCTGGTGGGCGTGTCGCGCAGCGGCAAGACCCCCACCAGCCTGTACCTGGCGCTGCAATTCGGCCTCAAGGCGGCGAACTATCCGCTGATCCCCGAGGATTTTGCGCGCATGCAGCTGCCGCCGGCGCTCGCGCCCTACAAGGCGCGCCTGTACGGACTGACCATCGCGCCGGAGCGGCTGCGTGAAATCCGCCAGGAACGTCGGCCGGACAGCAAGTACGCCGACCTCGCCAATTGCCGCCATGAAGTCGATGAAGCGGAGAAGCTGATGCGCCGCGAAGGCATCCGCTGGATCAATTCCACCGCCAAGTCGATCGAGGAAATCGCCACCACCATCCTGCGCGAGCTCAAGATCGAGCGCCACGTCTACTGAGCCGCCGCGCCCTCTCGTAAAAGCAGATCGCGGCAGTGGCCGCGACGTTGAGCGATTCGGCGCCCGGCGCGAGCGGTATCGTCGTACGCTCGGCGGCCAGCGCGGCGACCTGCGCGCTGACTCCATGTCCTTCGGCGCCGAAGATCCAGCCGGTGTCGCCACGCAGCTCCAGCTCACCGAGCGGGCGGCCGCCTTTCACCACGGTGCAGACCAGGGTTCCGCCGAAGCCGCCGAGTACTGAAGCGAAGTCCTCCGTCTCGCTGACTGCAAGCGAGAAATGTCCTCCCATGGCGGCACGCAGCACCTTGGGCGACCAGGGATCGGCACAGCCGCGCGCAAGCACGGCATGCCGCAGGCCGAAGGCGGCTGCGCTGCGCAGGACGGCGCCGACGTTGCCCGCGTCCTGGATGCCCTCGAGGAATACGCAATCCCCCGGCGTGGCCGGCGACGTTGCCAGCGTTGGTATCTCGATTTCGGCCGCCAGCCCGGAGGGACTCGCCGCGTCCGCCAGCCAGCGGAATAGCGCATCGGGCAGCGTGACCGGGGCGATGCCGCTGCGCCGCACGAGCGCGGCAATTTCCGGGCGCAGCCTGCCGGTTTCGCTGACCAGCACCGCCCGCGGCAATGCGCCCGAATCGAGGTAGGCGGCAAGCAGGTGAGTCCCTTCGATCAGGGCGCCGCGTTCAGACCTGCGCACCCGAGCGTCGCGGGCCAATGCATGCCAGCGCCGCACGCGCAGATTGTCGCGCGAGCGCAGGACGCTCATGCGCCGATCAGCTGCCGCACGGGCGAAAACGAGCGGCGGTGAATGGCGCACACGCCGTGGCGCTCGAGCAATACCAGGTGTTCGGGCGTTGGATAACCCTTGTGGCGGTCGAGGCCATAGAGCGGATACTGCTCGTGCAGGCGCAGCATCTCCGCGTCGCGCGCGGTCTTGGCGAGAATCGACGCGGCGGAAATCTGCGGCACGCTGCGATCCCCGCCCACCACTGCGCGCGCCGCGCAGGACAGTCGGGGACAGCGGTTGCCGTCGATCAATGCCTGGTCAGGAACCACCTCGAGCTGCTCCACGGCACGGCGCATCGCCAGCAGCGTGGCCTGCAGTATGTTGAGCCGGTCGATCTCCTCCACCGTGGCGCTGGCCACTGCCCAGGCGCGCGCCTGGCGGCGGATCGCGATGGCCAGTACCTCGCGTCGCAGCGGCGCCAGCAGTTTGGAGTCCTTCAGCCCGGCAATCGGCTGCTGCGGGTCGAGGATCACTGCGGCCGCGAACACCGGCCCGGCAATGGGGCCCCGGCCTGCCTCATCGACGCCGCAGACCACGCGCGCTAACTCACGCACGGCCATCGTCGAGCACGCGCAGCACCGCTGCGGCGGCTTTTTCCGCCGTGTTCTGCCTCAGCAGCAGGTGGAACTCGCGGAACTTGTCGATCTGGCGGCGCTGCGCCGCCGTATCGCGCAACAGGTCGAGCAACGCTGCAGCCAGCGCCGCAGGAGTCGCCCTGCCCTGCAGCAGTTCCGGCACCAGCGGTTCGCCCGCGAGTATGTTCGGCATGCCGACGTAGGGCAGGTACATCATCCTGCGCTGCAATGTCCAGCTGAGCAGCGATTGTTGGTAGGTGATGACCATGGGGGTCTTGAACAAGGCCGCTTCGAGCGTCGCGGTGCCGCTCGCGACCAGCGCCAGGTCCGCCGCCGCCAGCGCCTCATGCGAGTGGCCGAACAGCAGCGTGAGCGGGAGGTCGGTACGCTGGTGCGCATGCACTGTCGCCTCGAACAGGTCGCGGGTCTGGCGCGAGGCCATCGGGCAGACGAAATGCACTTCCGGAATGTCCTGGCGCAGCCGGTGGGCGGTGAGCACGAAAGTTGCGGCCATGGATTCGAGCTCCGACAGGCGGCTGCCCGGCAACAGGGCCACGATGAGCTTGCGCGACGGCAGGCGCAACTGGGCGCGCGCTTCAGCCTTGTTGATCTCGAGAGGAATAATGTCCGCCAGCGGATGCCCGACGTAGGTGACTGGCACGCCGGCCTTCTCGTACAGCGCTGGCTCGAACGGGAACATCGCCAGCAAGTGCGTGGCCGAGCGTGCAACGCGGTGCACGCGCCAACCGCGCCAGGCCCACACCGACGGGCTCACATAGTGCACGGTCGGGATGCCGGCTCCCTTCAGGCGGCGCTCCAGGTCGAGATTGAAGTCGGAAGCGTCCACCCCGATGAACAGCGCAGGGCGCTGCGCCAGCAGCGCGTCGCCCAGCTCGCGACGGATGCGCATCAGGCGCCGGTAGTGGCGCAGCGCCTCGCTATAGCCGCGCACCGCGAGCTGGTCCATGGGCACGTGGGCATCGAAGCCTTGCGCCGCCATGCGCGGGCCGCCGATGCCGGCAAAACGCAGCGCAGGTCGTCGCGCCTTCAATGCGGCGATCAGGTGCGCGCCAAGCTGGTCGCCGGACGCCTCGCCGGCCACCATGGCGACGCGTGATGCTTCCTCGCCCACGCCGCTATCGGATGAAACCGCGTTTCGAGCGCTCGTGGGACGCGTTCACTCCGTCTCCAGGAGGCGCTCGGTGCACAGGATTTCCGCCTCCGCCACCAGTACTCCCGCGACGCGGGCGACGCAGGAGAATTTCCAGATGCCGCGCTTGCGCGCCAGCACCAGCACCTCCAGCTCGAGCTGGTCTCCGGGCACCACGGGCCGCTTGAAGCGCGCGCCGTCGATGCCGGCGTAGTAGTAGGTGGTGTTGGCGTCGGGCAGGTCGCCCTTGGTGCGCAGCGCAAGGATGCACGCCGCCTGCGCCATCGCCTCGAGGATCAGCACGCCGGGCATGATCGGGCGGCCGGGGAAGTGGCCGAGGAAATGCGGTTCGTTGGCGGAGACATTCTTCACCGCGCGGATCCGCTCGCCGGGTTCGCACTCCAGCACGCGGTCGATCATCAGCAGCGGGTAGCGCTGCGGCAGGTACGCCAGCACCTTGGTGATATCCATCTCAACCATTTCGGGGTTTCCTCTTCTTGCGCCGGGGTTTTTCGAGCGCGCCGACCCGTGCGTGCAGTTCCGCCAGATGACGCACCAGCGCGGTATTGCGCGCCCAGGAAGCATTGTCGTCGAACGGGTACATGCCCGTGTAGGTGCCCGGCTTGCGGATTGAGCGCGAAATGACCGTGCCGGCGGACACGTGCACGCCGTCGCACAAGCTGAGATGCCCGAGGATCACCGCGGCCCCGCCGACAGTGCAATGCCGGCCGATCACCGCACTGCCCGCGACCCCCGCGCACCCCGCCATCGCCGTATGCGCGCCAATGCGGCAGTTGTGGCCGATCTGGATCTGATTGTCGAGCTTGACGCCTTCCTCGAGCACCGTGTCGTCCACCGTGCCGCGATCGATGGTGGTGTTGGCGCCGATCTCGACGTCGTCGCCGATCAGCACGCGCCCGATATGCGGCAGCTTGAGCCAGCGACCCTCGTCATTCGCCATGCCGAAGCCATCGGCGCCGATCACGGCGCCGGAGTGCACGATGACGCGCTCGCCTAGGCGGCAAGCGGCGTAAACGGTGACCAGGGGATACAGCCGCGTATCGGCTCCAATCGATACTCCGTCGCCGAGATAGCAGCCGGCGCCCACCCAGGCTCGCTCGCCGAGCTGCGCGCCTGCACCCACCACGGCGCCCGCCCCGACCTGCGCACTGGCGGCGATGCGCGCCGTCGGATCGATCTGCGCCATTGCATGCACCCCTGGCACCGGCGCCGGGGCGGGGTTCAGCAGCTGGGAGACGCGCGCGAAGTAGGCGTAGGGATTGTCGCTGACGATGCGCGGCAGTTTGGTCTGCTGCGCGGCCGCGGGCGGCACGACCACCGCGCCGGCGCGGGTTGCTGCGAGCTGAGCGCGATAGCGCGGGCCGGAGAAAAACGCAATCTGCCGCGGCCCGGCAAGCTCCAGCGAACCCACCTGCTCGATCAGGATGCCGGCGCCACCGACGAGGCGCCCGCCGAGACGGGAAGCGATCTCGCCGAGTGTGAGCGGGCCCGGCATGTCATCGCGCGGCCGGCTTGCCGTCCAGCGCCTTGATCACCCGATCGGTGATGTCGATGCGCGGATTGGCGTAGACGGCGTCCTGGAACACGATGTCGAATTTCTCCAGTTCGGCGATCTGGCGGATCACCCGGTTCGCCTGCTCGACCACCTGCGCCAGTTCCTCGTTGCGCCGCTGGTTGAGGTCATCACGGAATTCCCGCTGGCGGCGCTGGAAATCCCGGGTCATCTCGCTGACTTCGCGCTCTTTGGTGCGGCGCTGGCTCTCGGCCATGGTGACGCCCTGCTTCTCCAGTTCGTCCTGCATGCGCTTGAGCTGCTCGCCGATGCGCGCCATCTCCTGGTCGCGCTTGGCGAACTCGGCCTCGATCTTCTTCTGCGCACGCATCGCCGGTGCCGCATCGCGCAGGATGCGCTCGGTGTTGACGAAGCCGATCTTGTTTTCGACCTGGGCGGATGCAGCCTGCGCGTTCAGCGCCAGCAGGACGGCGGCGATCAGGAGGGTGAAGAATGTGTGCATGGAACTCTGCGTTCGGTTCAGAATGCGGTGCCAAAAGTCAATTGTACCCCCTGCAACTTGTCGCCCGTCTGCGGGTTCAGCACTCTGGCCATTGAGACCCGCAGCGGGCCGAAGGGCGAGATCCACGACAGCCCCAGGCCGGCGGCAAAGCGCAACTCGGACAAGGAAATATTCTCGTACTGGCCGTAGACCATCCCGCCGTCGAGGAACGCGGACAACCGCAGCGACTTGTCCTGCTCGGCACCGGGGACCGGGAACAGGACTTCCGCGTTGACGAGCAGTCGCCGGCTCCCTCCCAGCGCATTGCCCTCGGGATCCCTGGGCCCCAGGGAATACGGGCTGTAGCCGCGCACCGAACCCGGCCCGCCGGCATAGTAATTCTTGAAGAATGGCAGCGGCTTGTCGCCCAGGCCGCCGGCGAATCCGATGTCGCCGTTGAGGAACAAAGTAAATGTGCGAGATAGCGGCCGATAGTACTGCTGCGAGAAGCTGAGCCGGTAATACTCCAGGTCGCCCTGTGCCAACTCCGCCGTAATACGGCTGAGCGAACCCTCGGTGGCCATGATCACGCTGTTGCGGCTGTCACGCGTCCAGCCTCCCACCAGCGCGCCATAGGTATAGACATCGCCGAAATTGGCGACGAAGTCCCTGTAGACAAAGGGGCTGTTGGCGAAAGTCTGCAAGCGCACGTGCTCGGCGTTCAGGCCGAAGCTGAGCGAATCGCGCTCCGAAAGCGGGTAGCCGAATTTGACGCCGCCGCCGGTGGTCTCCGTCGCGTACGCGCCGACCTGGAGCGAGGTGGCATCGACGTCGCGCCGGTAGATGGAGAAGCCGCGACTCACCTCGTCCACGGTGTAATACGGGTCGAGGTAGGTCAGGGAGTAGACCTTGTTGACCGTGCCGCTGTTCACCTCCAGGGAAAGGAACTTGCCGTTGCCGAAGGCGTTGGATTGCGTGATCGAGGCCGACAGGATTACGCGGTCGGCGGTCGAGAAACCGATGCCGAACATCAGGTTGCCGGTGGACTTCTCCTCGACGGTGTAACTGACGTCCACCTGATCGGGGACGCCCTCGATCGGCACGGTCTCGACGTTCACCTCCTTGAAAAACGACGTCCGGTCGAGACGCCGCTTCGATAGCTGGATCTTGGAGGCGTCGTAGTACGCCCCCTCGAGCTGGCGCAATTCGCGGCGCACCACTTCGTCGCGGGTCTTGCTATTGCCGCTTACATTGATGCGCCGCACGTACACTCGCCGGCCCGGGTCCACCAGGATGGTGAATGCGACCGTGCGTTGCTCCCGGTCCAACTGCGGCACCGCGTTGGCGTTGGCGAAGGCGTAGCCTTCGTTGCCGAGCCGGTCGGTGATGGCCTTGGTGGTCTCGGTGAGTTTCTGGCGCGAGAAAACGTCGCCCGCCCTGAGCTGGATCAGCTTTTCCAGCTCCTGCCTCGGCACCAGGGTCTGGCCCGCGAGCTGCACGTCCGACACGGTGTACTTGCTGCCTTCGCTCAAGTTCACGGTGATGTAGATGTCCTTGCGGTCCGGGGTGATCGACACCTGGGTCGACTCGACATTGAAGTCCAGGTAACCCTGGTTCTGGTAGTGCGAGCGCAGCGACTCCAGGTCCGCGGTGAGGCGCTGCCGGGAGTACTGGTCCAGTTTCGTGTACCAGGTCAGCCAGCCGGAGGTGCGCAAGGTCAACAACCCGAGCAGGTCGTTCTCGGGGAACGCGCTCGCGCCGACCAGGTTGATCGACTTGATCGTGGCCACGTCGCCTTCTGTAACCGCGAAGCTGATTGCCACGCGGTTGCGCTCCAGTGGGGTGACCGTGGTCTGCACTTGCGCGCCGTACTTGCCGCGCGACAGGTATTGCCGCTTGAGTTCCTGCTCGGCACCATCCAGCACGGAGCGGTCGAAAGTGCGCCCTTCGGCCAGGCCCTGGTCGCTCAGGACGCGTTTCAGCACCTCGGGCTGGAACTCGCTCACGCCGGAGAAGTCGATCTGCGCGACCGCCGGGCGCTCCTCCACCAGCACCACCAGCACGCCGCCCTCCGCTTCCAGGCGCACGTCCTTGAAGAACCCCGTGGCGTACAGGGCACGCAAGGCCAGTTGCGCCTTCTCCTCGGTCAGCGTGTCCCCGACCTTGACCGGGAGATAGCTGAACACGGTGCCGGGTTCGGTGCGCTGGACGCCTTCGACGCGAATGTCCTTGACCACGAACGGGCTGATCGCCTGCGACTGCGCTGCACCTGCGGCGCTCAGCAGCCCGCAGGCGAGCGCCGCCAGAAAGCGCTTGCGCATCAATGCATCCCCAGGATCAGCCGGCGAACAGACGATTCAGGTCGTTGAAGAAAGCAAAGGCCATCAACACCAGCAGCAGCGCAATACCGACCCGCTGGCCCAGCTCCATGACGCGTTCCGAGGCGGGACTGCCCTTGAGCACCTCGATCGAGTAGTACAGCAGCAACCCGCCGTCCAGCGGCGGAATCGGCAACAGGTTGAGCACGCCGAGACTGATGCTGATCAGTGCGAGAAAACTGAGGTACGCAATCCAGCCGAGCTGCGCCGACTGGCCGGCGAAATCGGCTATCGTGACCGGGCCTGACAGGTGCTTCCAGGACAATTCGCCCAGCAGCATCTTGCCGAGCATCTTCAGACTGAACACCGAAATATCCCAGGTTCTGGCGATCGCCTTGGCCACGCTTTCCACAGGGCCATAGCGCACCTGGACGAAAATGCGCTCGGCGTGCTCCGGCGGTACCGCGGGGGCGGCGCCGATCCTGCCGACGCGCGCTGCGCCCGACTTGACCGCGTCCGGCGTGACCGCCAGGTTGAGCACGCTGACGCCTCGCTGCACCGTGAGTTGCAGTTGTCGCTCCGGACGCTGGCGCACGACTTGCACCAGGTCGTCCCAGGTGGCGAGCGCGCTGCCGTCGGCGTGCGTAATGCGGTCGCCTGCGACCAGGCCGGCGCGCTCCGCGGCACTGCCGGCGACCACTTGCCCCAGAACCGGGGGCAGCGCGGGGCGGAAAAGGCGCAGGCCCAGGCGCTCCATCAGGTCGCTCTCCACCTCGTCCGACGGGAAACCGCCCAGGTCGAGCGTCAATACCGATATGCGGTCGCGCACGTCGATGACCTCGACGCTGACCTTCTGGCGCTGCAACGCTGCCTGCAGTACGCGCCAGCGCAGGTCCTGCCAGGTCGCCACCGGCTGACCGTCGATGCCACGCACTGTGTCGCCGCCGCGGAAACCAGCTGCCTGCGCAAGAGTCGCCGCCGGTGGCTCGGCCATGATCGGGCGGGCTTCAGGCAGTCCGACCATGTAGAGCCCGGCGTAGATCGCGACGGCAAACAGGAAATTGAAGACCGGTCCGGCTACCACGATGAGCAGCCGCTTGCCGACGCTCTGCCGGTTGAAAGCGCGCGCCTGCTCCAAGGGGGGCACCGGCGCTTCGCGCTCGTCCAGCATCTTCACATAGCCGCCGAACGGGATCGCCGCGACGACCCATTCGGTGCGGTCTGGCCCGCTCCGCCACGTCACCAGCGGGCGGCCGAAGCCGACGGAGAAGCGCAGTACCTTGACGTTGCACAGGCGCGCGACGAGGTAATGGCCGAACTCGTGCACCACGATCAGCACACCCAGCGCGACCACGAAGGCGACCAGCGTATGCAGCAGCGTCATGCGGCCTGCCCCATCAGGCGTGCCACGCAGTCGGCGGCAACGCGGCGCGCGCGCGCGTCCGCGTCGAGGATCGCTGCCAGTTCTTCCGCGGTGCCTGTGGCGACGCGCTCGAGGGTGTCGCCGATCACTTCGGCGATTGCGGTGTAGCGCAGGCGGCCGCCGAGGAAAGCCTCGACGGCGATCTCGTTGGCGGCGTTCAGGATTGCCGGTGCCGTGCCTCGCGCCTGCAACGCGCCGTAGGCCAGCCCGAGGCAGGGGAAGCGCGCGGCGTCGGGCCGTTCAAAGGACAGGGTCCCGATCGCTCCCAGGTCAAGCGCCCGCCCGCCGGAGTCGATGCGCTCAGGGAAACCCAGGGCGTGCGCGATTGGAACCCGCATGTCGGGATTGGACATCTGGGCGATCATCGAACCGTCCAAGAATTCGACCAGCGAGTGCACGATGCTTTGCGCATGGATCACGACTTCGATGCGCTCGGGTTCCAGGCCAAACAACCAGTGCGCCTCGATCACTTCGAGGCCTTTGTTCATCATGGTCGCGGAATCCACCGAGATTTTGCGACCCATCACCCAGTTCGGGTGCGCGCAGGCCTCCTGCGGCGTCGCCTGCGCCAAGCGCTCCAGGGGTGTCGCGCGGAACGGGCCCCCTGAGGCAGTGAGCACAATCCTGCGCACGCCGCGCAGGCTGGCCCGCTCGCCGTCGTGCGGCAGGCACTGGAACACGGCATTGTGCTCGCTGTCGATCGGCAACAGGACTGCGCCGGCATCGCGCACTGCCCGCATGAACAGCGGCCCCGACATGACCAGGGCCTCTTTGTTGGCGAGCAACAGGCGCTTGCCGGCGCGTGCCGCAGCGAGAGTGGCGGGCAGGCCCGCAGCGCCGACGATCGCTGCCATCACCACGTCGCAGTCCGCTGCCGCTGCCGCCTGCTCCAGCGCGTGCACGCCGAACAGCAGGTCGCAGCCGGCGTCCCTGAAGCGGCGGCGCAGCGCCGAATCTTCGGCCAGACCGGAGAGCACCGCGCGGCGCGCCCGGTGCCGCCGGGCCAGCTCCAGCAGGCGCTCCGCCGAACTGTGCGCGGTAAGGGTGTCGATGCGGTAGCGCTCAGGGTGCCGCGCCACCACGTCGAGCGTGCTGGCGCCAATCGAGCCGGTAGCGCCAAGCAGCACCAGGTTTTGCATCACGCCGAAGCCATCCAATGGAACGACAAGGCAGCGATCGGCAAGGTCGAGGTGATGCTGTCGATACGGTCGAGGACTCCACCGTGCCCAGGCAGCAGCGCCCCGCTGTCCTTCGCGCCCGCCTGCCGCTTGATGGCGGACTCGAACAGGTCGCCGGCAATGCCGACTGCGCACAACAGCATGATCACGGCCAGGTAGACCACCCACCCTGCCCCCTGCACGTAAGCGCCGAGCGGCGCGCCCGGCAGCGCACAGATGATAGCGTAGACCAGCGTCGCGGCGCCTGCTCCCGCCACTCCCTCCCAGGTCTTGCCCGGACTGATGCTGGGCGCGAGTTTGCGCTTGCCCAACGCACGGCCCGCCAGGTAGGCCGCCGTGTCAGCGATCCAGACCAGGCCCAGGGCGAGCAGCAAGCGCTCCGCTGGCAGCGCCAGTGAGGCAAGTCCAGTCGGGAGAAGCACCGCCAGACCTATAAGAGCGAGCCATCCGCGCTGTGGCGGCAGGCCGCGCCATAGCCAAAGCGGAACCAGCACCAGCCAGAACAGCGCCGCGGCGGTGAACAAGGCAAGTTCCGGACCGTCGGCGAGGGCGAGCGGGTGCCAGGCCAATGCCAGCATCGCGTAAAGCGCCGCTGTGCCGGTCGCATAGGCAATCGAGGCTGGAATGGAAAGGCGGGTTAGCCTGCCCCATTCGTGCCCGGCAACAGCAATCACGACGCCGACGAGCACAGCGAACCAGATCGGGTCGAACAAGAACAGCACTGCGAAAAACCCCGCCAGCAAACCCGCAGCGGTAAGCGCGCGGACTGGCAATGGCTCAGGCGACCTCGGCGCGATTCGCCAGCTCCAGCTGCTCGCTGGTGCGCCCGAAACGGCGCTCCCGCCGCGCATAGGAGGCGATCGCCGCGTCGAGTGCCGCGCCGTCGAAATCCGGCCACAGGGTGTCGGTGAAATAGAACTCGCTGTAGGCGAGTTGCCACAAAAGGAAATTGCTGACCCGCTGCTCGCCGCCGGTGCGGATGAACAGGTCGGGCTCGGGCGCGTAGCTCATCGACAGGTAGGGCGCAAGCCGCGACTCGTCGATCTCCCCTTGCAGCGTCTCGGGCTGCTCGCGCGCCAGGCGCCCGAGCGCCTGCAGGATGTCCCAGCGGCCGCCGTAGTTGGCTGCGATGGTGAGGGTCAGGCCTGCGTTGGCTGCGGTCAGCCGCTCGCCCTGCTCGATCAGGGTGCGCATGCGGGGATCAAAACGCTCCAGGTTTCCCACCACGCGCAGCCGGATGCCGTTGCGGTGAAGTTTCTCCACCTCGTTGGTGAGCGCGCCGTGGAACAGCTGCATCAGCAGCGCCACTTCCTCCTGCGGGCGGCGCCAGTTCTCCGAGCTGAACGCGAACAGCGTGAGGAACTTCACGCCGCGCTCGGCGCAGGCCTGCACCGTGGCGCGCACAGCTTCCACGCCGCGCTTGTGCCCCGCGATGCGCGGCAGGCGCCGCCGCTTGGCCCAACGGCCGTTGCCATCCATGATGACGGCGACGTGCCCGGGCACATCGCCGTGCCCGGGTATCTCCTGGGTAGAACTTGCGTGCGTCACGTCGCGCCCTAGACCGCCAGCAACTCGGCTTCCTTCTGCTGCAGGAGCTTATCGATCTCGCCGATCGAGCGGTCGGTGAGCTTCTGCACGTCGTCCTGCGCGCGGCGCTCGTCGTTCTCCGATACTTCCTTCTTCTTCAGCGCCTCTTTCAGGTGCTGGATGGCGTCGCGCCGCTGGTTGCGCACTGCCACGCGCGCATTCTCGGCCTCGTGGCGCACCACCTTGATCAGTTCCTTGCGCCGCTCCTCGGTCAGCGAGGGCATCGGCACGCGGATCGTATCGCCCGCGCTGGCCGGGTTGAGCCCGAGATCGGATTCGCGGATCGCCTTCTCCACCGCCGGGATCAGCTTCTTCTCGAACGGCGCCACGCCGATGGTGCGCGCATCGAGCAGGATCACCTTGGCCACCTGGAGCAGAGGCGTCGCCGTGCCGTAGTAGTCCACCGTCACGTGGTCGAGGATGCCGGTATGCGCCCGGCCGGTGCGCACCTTGGTCAGGTCGCCCTTGAACGCCTCGATGCTCTTGCCCATCTTCTGTTCGGTCGTCTTCCTGAGCTCGGCCAGCATGTCGCCCCCTTCAGACTTGCACCAGCGTACCTTCACTGCCGCCCGTCACCACGCGCAGCAATGCGTTGCGCTTGAATATGCTGAAGACGTTGACCGGCAGTTTCTGGTCGCGGCACAGAGTCAGCGCGGTGGCATCCATCACTTTGAGTTTGCGCTGGATCGCCTCGTCGAACGTCAGCCGGTCATAGCGCGTCGCAGTGGGATCCTTCCTCGGGTCGGCAGTATAGACGCCGTCGACCTTGGTGGCCTTTAGCACGATTTCCGCTCCGACTTCGCTCGCGCGTAGCGCAGCCGCGGTATCGGTGGTGAAGAAGGGGTTGCCGGTGCCGGCCGCAAACACCACCACCTTGCCTTCCTCAAGATAGCGGATGGCTTTGCCCCGGATGTAGGGCTCGACCACCTGCTCGATGTTGAGCGCGGACTGCACGCGGCAGTCCAGCCCCGCGCGGCGCATCGCGTCCTGCAGCGCCAGCGCGTTCATTACGGTGGCCCGCATGCCCAGGTAGTCCGCGGTGGCGCGGTCCATGCCGGCCGCGCCCGGGGCCACGCCGCGGAAGATGTTGCCGCCACCGATCACCACGCCGATCTCAACCGACAGGCGCGCCACTGTCGCGATCTCCTCGACGATCATCTCGATCGTCTGCCGGTTGATGCCGTAGGCGTCCTCGCCCATCAGCGCCTCTCCGGAGAGCTTGAGCAGGATGCGCTTGTATTTCGCGGCGGCGGCTGCGTGTGGCTGCATGGTGTCCGCTTAGCGCCCGGCGCCCGCGGTGGCCATCACTTCGGCGGCGAAGTCACTGCTCTTCTTCTCGATGCCCTCGCCCACCACCAGGAAGCGATAGCCATTCAGTGTTGCCTTCTTCGCCGCCAGCAGTTTCTCCACAGACTGCTTGTCGTCCTTCACGAAGGGCTGCCCGAGCAGCGTGATTTCATTGACGAACTTGTTGACGCCGCCCTCGACCATCTTGGCGACGATTTCCGGCGGCTTGCCCGACACCTTGGCTCGCGCCGCGGCGATGTCGCGCTCGCGACCCAGCACATCGGCCGGCACTTCCGACTTTGACAGGTACTGCGGTTTGGCAAACGCGATGTGCATGGCCAGGTCCTTGGCCAGTTCCTCCGGCCCCTCAAGGTCGACCAGAACCCCGATCTTGACCCCGTGCAGGTACAGCGCCAGGCGCCCCCGCGCCTGCAACCTCGCGAAGCGTCGAATCGAGATGTTCTCGCCGATCTTCTGCACCAGGGCCTGCCGGCGCGCTTCGAAGCTCGCCAGCCCCTGCACGTCCGCCGGATTGGTCGCCGCGACCGCCTGCGCCACTTCGCGCGCGAAAGCGATGAAGTCCTCGTTCTTCGCCACGAAGTCCGTCTCGCAGTTCACTTCCACCAGGGCGCCCAGCTTCGCATCGTCGGACCGCCAGGCGCCGATCACGCCTTCGGCGGCGATGCGGCCGGCAGCCTTGCTCGCCTTGGTCCCGCTCCTGATGCGCAGCAGCTCCTCGGCCTTCCTCAGGTCGCCGCTCGCCTCGGCCAGCGCCCTCTTGCATTCCATCATCCCGAGCCCGGTCAGCTCGCGCAACTCCTTGACCAGGCTTGCGCTGATTTGCGCCATTTCCAATTCACTCCTCAAGTCCAAAAAAAGGGGCCCGGGGCCCCTTGTCCACTCTGTTTCGCGCGCCCTGTCAGGCGCTGCGCTCTTCGTCCACTTCGACGAACTCGTCGCGCGATGCCGCTGCGACCTCCTCGACCGCCTGCGAACGGCCTTCCAGCACCGCGTCGGCCATGCCGCGGGCGTACAGCCGGATCGCCCTGCTCGAGTCGTCATTGCCGGGAATCACGTAACTGATGCCCTCCGGCGTGTGATTCGTGTCGACCACGCCGATCACCGGTATCGCAAGCTTGGTGGCTTCGGCCACCGCGCCCTTCTGGTAGCCGACGTCGATGATGAACAGCGCATCGGGCAGACCGGAAAGGTCCTTGATGCCGCCCAGCGAGCGCTGCAGCTTGGCCAGCTCGCGCTGCAGTCCCAGCGCTTCCTTCTTCACCATGTTGTCGAAGGACCCGTCCTGCACCATCTGCTCCATTTCCTTCAGCCGCTTGATGGACTGCTTGACGGTCTTGAAGTTCGTCAGCATGCCGCCCAGCCAGCGATGGTCGACGAAGGGCATCGAGCAGCGCATCGCCTCTTCGCGCAGGATCTCCCGCGCCTGGCGCTTGGTGCCCACGAACAGGATGCTGCCGCGTTTGGCCGCCAGCTGGCGCACGTACTTCAGCGCTTCCTGGTACATGGCCAGGGTCTTTTCCAGGTTGATGATGTGGATCTTGTTGCGGTGGCCGAAGATGAACGGCGCCATCTTCGGATTCCAATACCGGGTCTGGTGCCCGAAATGGACCCCGGCCTCTAGCATGTCACGCATGGTTGCCGACACTATTCACTCCTTAGGGTTGATGTCTGCCGCCTCGGTCCAACCGAAAACCCTCGCGGGCACCCTAACCGGCCGGGGCGGGAAATTTGGCCTGCTGTACAGTGGAACCACACGCAGACCAGCCCAAAATTCTAGCATAATCAGCCTTTTCGAGCCCATGCCGGTCGCACTGAAATCCATCGACGACATCGCCAGGATGCGGCTTGCGGGCCGCCTCGCGGCAGAAGTTCTCGACTACATCACCCCTTTCGTCAGGCCTGGCGTGTCGACGGGGAGACTGAACGACTTGTGCCATGAGTACATGATCACGGTGCAGCGCACCACGCCGGCCCCGCTGCACTACGCGCCACCGGGCTACAAACCTTACCCGAAGTCGATCTGCACCTCGGTGAACCACCAGGTCTGCCACGGCATCCCTGGCGAGCGCGTGCTCAAAGCCGGGGACATCCTCAACATCGACGTCACGGTGATCAAGGACGGCTTCCACGGCGACAGCAGCCGCATGTATTACGTGGGCGAGCCGAGCATCCAGGCGAGACGCCTGGCGGAGGTTACCTACGAGTGCATGTGGCGCGGCATCGAGCAAGTCCGCGCCGGCGCCCAGCTCGGCGACCTCGGCGCTGCGATCCAGACGCATGCCGAGCGCCATGGCTACTCGGTGGTGCGCGAATTCTGCGGCCACGGCATCGGCCGCAAGTTCCACGAGGATCCGCAGATCCTGCACTACGGCAAGCCCGGCACCGGCCTGCGCCTGGAGGCCGGCATGACTTTTACGGTAGAGCCGATGATCAACGCCGGCAAGCCCGGCATCCGCGAACTGTCCGACGGCTGGACCATCGTCACCAAGGACCACAGCCTGTCGGCGCAATGGGAGCACACCGTGCTGGTCACGGACGCGGGCTATGAGGTCCTGACTACCTCCGCAGGGACTCCGGCGGCGGCGCCCCGCCCGCAATGAGATGAGCGCGGTCCTGGTGCCGGCCGACAAGTGGCGCGAGGCGCTGCTGGCCGGCCGCCGCGCCTTGCGCGAGTCCTATCTGCGCAGCCCGTCGTCGGCGCAACTGCTGCGCGCGCACTCGCGCCTGATCGATCGCGTCCTGCGCGGCCTGTGGCAGGAATTTCAACCGGCTTCGAATGCCACCCTCGTGGCGACCGGCGGCTACGGCCGGCGCGAGCTGTTCCCCTGCTCCGACATCGACATCCTGGTGCTGCTGGCGCGCGAGCCTGGCGCCGGGGAGCGCGAGCGACTGGAGCGGCTGATCGGCATGTTCTGGGACATCGGCCTGGAGATCGGACACAGCGTACGCACGGTTCGCGGTTGCAGCGAGGCAGCCGCCGGCGACGTGACCATCCAGACCACGCTGCTTGAGTCGCGCCATCTCGCGGGCAGCCGGGCGTTGTTGCGCAAGCTGACTGCCGCGCTCGAGCGCGAACTGAACGCAGCGGAGTTCCTCAAAGGCAAGATCCTGGAGCAGGAGCAAAGGCATGCCAAGCACCAGGATGCCGCCTACGCGCTCGAGCCCAATCTCAAGGAAGCCCCTGGCGGCCTGCGCGATCTGCAGACCATCCAGTGGATCGCACGCGCCTGCGGCCTGGGCTGGCGCTGGCGCCAGCTGCAGCGGCGCGGATTGCTGCTCGGAGCCGAGGCCACGCAACTCGTGCGCCATGAAGCCTTGCTGCACGACCTGCGCATCCGCCTGCACTACCTTGCGGGACGACGCGAGGATCGCATCGTGTTCGATTACCAGGGTGCGCTGGCCGAACAGTGTGGCCTGCGCGGTTCGCCCACGCGGCGCGCCAGCGAGCAGCTGATGCAGCGTTACTATCACGCGGCCAAAGGCGTCACCCAGCTCAACACCATCCTGCTGCAGAACCTGGAAGCTCGCCTGCTGCCGGAGAAAGAGGCGGCGCCACGCACCCTGAACGAGCGCTTCCAGGTGCGGGGCGAGCGCCTGGATGCCTGCCGCGAGGATCTGTTCGAGCGCGAGCCGCGCGCGATCCTGGAGAGTTTCCTGCTCCTGCAGCAGCACCAGGAGCTGCGCGGCATGACCGCGCCGACTCTGCGCGCCCTGTGGCGCGCGCGCGTGAGAGTGAATGCGCGATTGCGCAGCGACCCCACGGCGAAGCTGATGTTCCTGCAGATGCTGCAGCAACCGCGCGGCATCGTGCACGAGTTTCGCCGCATGAACCAGTACGACGTGCTGGGGCGCTACCTGCCCGAGTTCGGACGCATTGTGGGCCAGATGCAGCACGACCTGTTCCATGTCTACACCGTGGACCAGCACATCCTGATGGTGGTGCGCAATCTGCGTCGCTTCACGATGACCGAATTCGCGCACGAGTTTCCGCTGTGCAGCCAGCTGATCGACGGCTTCGAGCGGCGCTGGCTGCTGTACGCGGCGGCCCTCTACCACGACATCGCCAAGGGGCGCGGCGGCGACCATTCCGAGCTGGGCATGCACGATGCGCGCGCCTTTGCGCGGCGCCACGGCCTGGCGCGCGAAGATGGCGACCTGGTGGTCTTCCTCGTTGAGCAGCACCTGAGCATGTCGGGCACCGCGCAAAAGGAGGACGTGCACGATCCCGAGGTGGTACGGACATTTGCGCGCATGGTCGGCAGCGAGCGGCGGCTGATCGCGCTTTACCTGCTGACCGTGGCGGATATCCGCGGCACCAGTCCAAAGGTGTGGAACGCCTGGAAAGCCAAGCTGCTCGAGGACCTGTTCCGCGCCGCGCGCCGCGTGCTCACCGGCCAGTCGCAGGGCCTGGACGCGGCGCTGGCCGAGAAGCAGGCCGAGTCCGTCCGCCTGCTGGCGCTCTACGCGCTGTCGGACGACGTCAAGGACCGGTTCTGGGCGCAGCTCGATACGCCCTATTTCCTGCGCCACGACGCCCAGGAGATCGCCTGGCAGACACGCAACCTGCACTACCGGGTGGACACGCCCCTGCCGGTGGTCAAGGCGCGCCTGGCGCCGATCGGCGAAGGGCTGCAGGTGCTGATCTACTGCCCCGATCGCGAAGCCCTGTTCGCCCGCATCTGCGGCTACTTCGAACGCGCCGGGTTCAATATCGTCGAAGCGAAGATCCACACCACGCGACACGGCTACGCACTGGACACCTTCCTGATCCTGGGCCAGGGCCCGGGCGCGCACTATCGCGACATGCTCGACACGATCGAAACGGAACTGCCGCAGGAACTCCAGTCGCCAGCGCCGCTGCCGCCGCCGCGCGGCGGTCGCTTGTCACGTCGCGTGCGCCACTTTCCGATTTCCCCGGTGGTCAACCTGCGACCGGATGAGCGCGGCGCCTACCAGGTGCTGTCGATCGTCGCCGCGGACCGTCCGGGCCTGCTCTACGGCGTGGCGCGCACGCTGGCGCTGCACCGCGTGAGCCTGCACTCGGCCAAGATCAATACCCTTGGCGACCGCGCGGAGGACGTGTTCCTCGTGTCAGGGGAGGCGCTGTCCCAGCAGAAGGACGTGCTGCAGCTGGAGCAGGAATTGCTGAAGGAACTGCAGGTCCGCTAGCCCTCATTCTTCGGGCGGCAGGTCCTGGCCGGGGAACAGTTCTTCGATGAAGCCGAACCTGCTCAAGTCGCGGATGCGCATCGGATACAGGATGCCGTCCAGGTGGTCGCATTCGTGCTGCACGACGCGGGCATGGAAACCCTCCACTGTGCGCTCGAAGCGGCGGCCTTGCTCATCGAAACCCGCGTAGCGCAGCTGCCGAAAGCGTGGCACGACGCCGCGCATGCCGGGCACCGACAGACAGCCTTCCCAGTCCTCCTCCAGCTCGCCGCCCAGCGGCTCGAGCAGCGGATTGATCAGCACCGTGTCCGGAACCTCCTCGACCTGCGGGTAGCGGGGATTGGCATGCACGCCGAAGATCACCACGCGCAGGCCGACACCGATCTGCGGTGCCGCCAGCCCGGCGCCGCTCAGCTGCGCCATGGTGTCGCGCATGTCGGCGAGCAACGCGGTGAGTTCCGGCGTGCCGAAGCGCTCCACCGGCATTGATTTCTCGAGCAGGCGCGGGTCGCCCATGCGCAGCACCGTGCGGATCATCCGGCCACCAGCTGCTCGATGATCCTGCGCACCCTGACCATCGCCTCCCCCAGCACCACTTCAATGCGTTCGAGCGGGACGGCATGGGCGCTTTCGCCGCGGCCCGCGGCGAAATTCGCGCTCACCGTCAGGGCGGCGTATTCCAGGTCCAGCTCGCGAGCCAGCGCGGCCTCGGGCATGCCGGTCATGCCGACCACGTCCGCGCCATCGCGCTCCAGGCGGTTGATCTCGGCCGCGCTCTCCAGCCGCGGTCCTTGCGTGGCGGCATAGGTGCCGCGATCGAGCACTTTCTCGCCACAGGCCCGCGCCGCTTCGAGGATGCGGCGACGCAACGCCGTGGAGTACGGCTGCGTGAAGTCGATGTGGGTGACGTGGCTGGCCGCACCTTCGAAGTATGTGGAGCGGCGGCCCCAGGTGTAGTCGATGATCTGGTCCGGCAGCAGCAAGGTCCCCGGCGCAATGTCCTTGCGGATGCCACCCACCGAGGCGACCGAAACCACCCCCTCCGCATTCTCTTCCTTGAGCGCCCAAAGGTTGGCGCGGTAGTTCACCTCGTGCGGTGCAATGGTGTGGCCATAGCCGTGGCGCGCAAGGAACACCACTTCCTTGCCGCGAATACGCCCGAAGGTGAGCGCGCCCGAGGGTTCGCCATAGGGTGTGCGCACCGCCTTGCGGCGCAAGTCCGCCATGCTGGAAAGCTGGGACAGGCCGCTGCCGCCGATGATCGCCAGCATTACTGGCCCCGGATGGCGCGGATTTCCGGCAAATTGCGCCAGTAGCCCCTCGCATCCATGCCACAGCCGAATACGAAGCGGTCGGGGATGCGCAAGCCGACGAAGTCGGCCGCGATCGGCTTGGCCCGGGGCAGCGTCTTCTCCACCAGCACCGCGCAGCAAACCTTCTTTGCGCCCAGCGCGTGCAGCCGGTCGCTGATCGCGTGCAGGGTCTCGCCGCCATCCAGGATGTCGTCCAGCACCAGCACCGTGCGGCCCCGCAGGTTCTCGGGCGGCGTCACTTTCCAGTCGATGCCGCCGCCCTGGACCGCTGCACCATAGCGGGTGGCATGCACATAGTCGAAATCGATCGGGAAATGCAGCTTCGGCAGCAGTTGTCCGGCAAACACCACCGCGCCGCCCATCACGACCAGCACCAGCGGATAGGACCCGGACAGCGACTGGGTGATCTGCGTGGCCAGGCGCTCGATTGCCGCCTGTACTTCGTCCGCGCCGGCGACCAGGTCAGAGTTCTCCAGGAAATCCCAGGCAGACTTCCCATCAGGCATCGCGGCGCCCCGCCAGGTAGCGTGCGAATTCCGTCCCCACCTCGGTGTGCTTGGCGCCCAGTTCCACCATGGCCTGCAGGTAGCCGAGCTTCGAGCCGCAATCGTATCGGCGACCGTCGAAGCGGTAGGCCATCACTTTCTCTTCCGCGAGCAGGGCGGAAATTGCGTCGGTGAGCTGGATCTCGCCGCCGCGGCCGGGCTTGACGGCGGCCAGCTTGCCGAACACGCGCGGCGTCAGCACGTACCGGCCCACCACCGCCAAAGTGGACGGCGCCTGCGCGGGCGCCGGTTTCTCGACGATGGCCTTGACTGCGCTCAACTCGGCGCCGGCGCGCTCGGGACTGACGATGCCGTAGCTGCTGGTCTGCTCGCGCGCAATCTCCTCCACGCCGAGGATCGAGCACTGTTCCAGAGAAAACTTCTGCGCCATCTGCGCCAGCGCCGGCGGTCTGGCGTCGATCAGGTCATCCGCCAGCAACACCGCGAAGGGCTCGTCGCCGACGACGGGTTGCGCGCACAGCACGGCATGGCCCAGACCCAGCGGCTCCGCCTGGCGAATGTAGATGCAGCGGCAGCCCGGGGGCAGCACATTCCGCACCGCGTCGAGCAGTGCGCGCTTGCCCTGCGTCGCGAGCACGCTCTCCAATTCGTAGGCCGTGTCGAAATGGTCCTCGATCGCGCGTTTGTTGCGGCCGGTGATGAAGATCATGTCGGTGATGCCGGCGGCGGCGGCTTCTTCCACCGCGTACTGGATCAGCGGCTTGTCCACCACCGGCAGCATTTCCTTCGGGCTCGCCTTGGTGGCGGGCAGGAAGCGGCTGCCAAGGCCCGCCACGGGGAATACCGCTTTCCGCAATAGCTGCGCCATGCGACTCAGGAATCTCCGAGCAGTTTCTTCAGGCCGTCCCCGTCGAGCACCGCGATGCCCAGCGCCTGCGCGCGCTCTAGCTTGCTGCCGGCATCCGCGCCGGCCACCACGTAGTCCGTGCTTTTGGACACCGAACCGGCCACCTTGTGCCCCCGGGACTCTATCAGCGATTTCGCTTCGTCGCGCGTCATGCCGGCGAGGCTGCCGGTGAGCACGAAAGTCCTCGCCGGGCCTGTCGTCTGCGCTCTGCGCTCCGCGCCGATGCGCAGGCTCTGCTGCAACCGGTCGATCACCTTGCGATTGTGGGGTTCGCTCAGGAACTGGCGCAGGCTTTCCATGATTTCCGGGCCGATGCCCTCGAGCGGCACCAGCAGAGCCGCTACGCCGCGTCGCTTGCGCTTCGCATTGTCCTTGCGCAGTGCCTCCTTGCCGACCTCCAATGTCGCCCAATCCGCGGCGAGCAGCGAGGCGAAATCGCCGAAATGGCGGGCGAGGATCTTGGCCACTTCTTCACCCACCCCTGGGATGCCGAGCGCAAACACGAATCGCGAGAGAGTCGCGTCACGCGAGCGCTCTATGCTGTCGACAATGTTCTGCGCGGACTTGTCTCCCATTCGCTCCAAGGCCGCGAGTGGTGCCGCCTCCAGCCGGTACAGATCGGCCGGGCTCTCCACCAGGTCCTGTTCCACCAGCTGCTCGGCGAGCTTGTCGCCCAGGCCCTCGATGTCCATTGCGCGCCGTCCCTTGAAGTGCAACAAGGCCTGGATGCGCTGTGCGCGGCAATACAGTCCACCGGTGCAGCGCGTGACAGCCTCTCCCGGCAGCCGCACCACCGGCGAACTGCACACCGGGCAGCGGTCCGGCATGCGGAACTCGGCGGCCTGCGCCGGCCGCATGTCCAGCCGCACCGATACCACTTCGGGGATCACGTCGCCGGCGCGCCGCACGACGACGGTGTCGCCGACGCGCACGTCCTTGCGCCGCAGCTCATCTTCGTTGTGCAGCGTGGCATTGGTGACGGTGACTCCGCCCACGAACACGGGCCTGAGACGCGCAACTGGCGTGAGCGCGCCGGTGCGGCCCACCTGCACCTCGACCGCCAGAACCTCGGTTTCCTGCTCCTCCGCCGGGTACTTGTGCGCCAGTGCAAAACGCGGCGCGCGGGCCGCGTGTCCGAGGCGTTCCTGCCAGTCGAGCCGATTGACCTTGTACACGACCCCGTCGATGGCATACGGCAGGCGCTCGCGCAGGGCGCCGATGCGCTCGTAGTAGCGCAGCAGTCCTTCGACACCCTGCGCGACGTCGCGCTCCTCGGCCACCGGGAAGCCGAGTTCCGCCAGCCGGTCGAGGACCTTGGCGTGCGTATCGCGCGCGCCGGCCGGCAGCGTACCGATGCCATAGGCGAAGAATCGCAGCGGTCGTTGTGCGCTGATGCGCGAGTCGAGTTGTCGCAAGCCGCCCGCAGCGGCGTTGCGCGGGTTGACGAACTCTTTGCCTGCCGCCGCGCGCTGGCGCTGGTTCAGGGCTGCGAACTCCCGCTTGGTGATCAGCACTTCGCCGCGCACTTGCAGGTCGCGGGTGTCCCGGGCGCGCGGCAGGCGCAGTGGAATCGAGCGCACGGTGCGCAGGTTGGGCGTCACGTCCTCGCCGCGTTCCCCGTCGCCGCGCGTGGCGCCCTGCACGAACACGCCGTCGCGGTAGGCAAGGCTCACCGCGAGTCCGTCGAACTTCGGCTCGACCGAATATTCGACTTCCTCCGCGCCCAGCGCTTCCCTGACGCGCTTGTCGAAGGCGCGCACCGCTTCCTCGACGAACGCGTTCCCCAGCGACAGCATGGGGCTGCGATGGCGCACTTCTGGAAATTCCGGCAATGGCGGCGCGCCCACGCGTTGCGTCGGCGAGTCGGCGCTGGTCAGTTCGGGATACAGGCTTTCCAGCTGCGCCAGTTCGGCGAACATGCGGTCGTACGCGGCGTCCGAGATCTCGGGCGCGTCCCGTACGTAGTAAAGGGTGTTGTGCCGCTCGATCTCCCGGCGTAAAGCCTCGGCGCGCTCGCGCAGGGCTTTGTCTGCGGCCATGCCTCAGGCGAACAGGCGCAACGCCGCCGGCCCGCCCGGCTCGATGCCGCGCGCCACCAGCGTCTCGCGCACCGCGTCGAGCTGCTCGCCAATCGCCGCCAGCGCGCCCTCGTCCAGCACGCGGCCATTGTCGTCCACGATCATCCCGCCCAGCGACACGCACAGGTCCCGCCCGTGCACCACCATCGCGTCGTAATTGCGCCGCACTTCCGCCGTGCGCGGCACGTCCAGCGACAGGCTGAAGGCGCCGTCTTCGCGTCGGCTCAGGGCAAACGCCCCCTGCTTGCCCTCTGCAGTCGCAACCGCACCG
Source organism: uncultured Enterobacteriaceae bacterium (assembly GCA_964631735.1). Lineage (GTDB taxonomy): Bacteria > Pseudomonadota > Gammaproteobacteria > Burkholderiales > SG8-39 > JAABQT01. Next base: position 590 of record CAZVZV010000296.1, on the reverse strand, counting down.
GCAGCGAATGCGCCGCCGGGCTGCGGCACGACGTGCAGCACCACCTGGATGTCAGCGTCGGAACACAGCTGGTCGAGTTCGCGCGCCGCCTCGACGGCGTGCTTGACCTCAGGCGCCTCCACCGTGGCGCCGATGCCCGCCGCAAGCGTGTCGGCAGCAGCGCGAAACTCGATCAGCTCGACCTCGCCGACCGGTCCATGCCGACTCGCCAGCTGCAGTGCCACCCGCACTGCCGCGCAGCTGCCCGCCGCCGTCAATGGCCGCCAAGTGCTGCGATCCGGGCTGGCCGCCATGAGGGCACGGCCGGCGAAGCGATGCTCGAACGGCGCCCAATGCGCGGCGACGGCGGTCGCCGACATCAGTTGCCGCAAATTCAATTCCACCACGTAGTCCAGCCTTGCATCGGGCAGGGCCTGGACTTCCAGAGAGACATCGCGGCGCGGTGCGGTTTCGAAGCTTGGCTCGCGGCGCGGCTGCGCGCTATCGCCCATCAGTGCATCGGCGTGGCCCGGGCCAAAGGCGCGTTCCAAGGCGCGCCGTGCACGACGTTCCTGCAGCGTGTTGTAGGCGAAGATGCCCACCACCAGCAA
>CAZVZV010000295.1:0-4168 GCA_964631735.1 uncultured Enterobacteriaceae bacterium | reverse complement strand
AGCAGGCGCATGACGTTGGCGGGCGAGAAGAAATGCGTGCCGATCACGTCCTGCGGGCGCTTGGTGACCTCCGCGATCTTGTTGACGTCGAGCGTCGAGGTGTTGGTGGCGAGGATCGCGCCGGGCTTCATCCAGCCGTCGAGCTTCCTGAAGATGTCCTGCTTGACCTCCATGCGCTCGAACACTGCCTCGATGACGATGTCGGCTTCGCGCAGGTTGTTCAGCTCGGTGGTGCCCTGGATCAGCGCCACGCGCTTGTCCATCTCTTCCTGCTTGAGTCTCCCCCGCTGCACGGTGACGGCGTAGTTGTCCTTGATGCGCTTCAGCCCCTTGTCCAGCGCCTCCTGCGACATGTCGGCGATCGTCACCGGGATGCCGACGTTGGCAAAGCTCATGGCGATGCCGCCCCCCATGGTGCCCGAGCCGACGATCGCCGCCCTCTTGATCTCGCGCGTCGGCGTGTCCTCGGGCACGTCGGGGATCTTCGAAGTCTGGCGCTCGGCGAAGAACATGTGGCGCAGCGCTTTCGATTCGACGGTGTTGACCAGATACTCGAAGCGCTCGCGCTCAATCTTGCGGCCCTCGTCGAACGGCAGCGTTACGGCGGCCTGGATGCATTTGGCGATCTCCGCGGGCGCCGGGTTGCCGCCTGCGCTCTTGGCGGCCTGTTCCGGCACCGCCTCGAGCAGTGCCTTCTGGTCGCCGTCGACGCGCGGCGGCAGATCGCGCACGCGCCGCAGCGCTTTGCCCTCGGTGACGAGCTTCTTCGCGTAGGCGAAGCCGTCTTCCAGCAGGTCGCCGGTGACGATCTCGTCCACCAGGCCGAACTCCTTCGCCTTGTCCGCCGAGATCGGGTCGCCCAGGATCATCATGCGTGCCGCCTCGTGCACCGGGATCAGCCGCGGCAGGCGCTGCGTGCCGCCTGAGCCGGGCAGGATGCCGAGCTTCACCTCGGGCAGGCCGAGCAGGGCCTTGGGCAGCGCGATGCGGTAGTGGCAGGCGAGCGCGAGTTCCAGCCCGCCGCCCAGCGCGAAGCCGCCGATCGCGGCGACCAGCGGCTTTTGCATCGCGTCCTGCAGGTCGTTCACCTGCGGCAGGTTGGGCGGGGTCATCGGCTTGCCGAACTCGCGGATGTCGGCGCCGCCCGAGAAGGCCTTCGACGATCCGATCAGCACCACCGCCTTGACCTCGGGGTCGGCGGCGGCTTGCTTCAGTCCTTCGGCGATGCCGGCGCGCAGGGCGTTGCCCAGGCCGTTCACCGGCGGATTGTTCATCGTGATGACGGCGATGCCGTCGCGGACGGAATAGGCTGCCACGTCGCTCATTTCGCGCACTCTCCAAAGGGGATGCGCAAATTCTACCCTCCGCATCCGGCCGCCGGATAGTGCTTGACCGGGGCGATTCCCGCACAGTAAGTTTTGCACCGAGGAGGGCAATCCCCATGCAAGGCCTGATGATGGACGTGCCGCTGCTGATCACCGACCTGATCCGGTTCGCCGACCGCAACCACGGCGACACCGAGATCGTGTCGAAGACCGTAGAGGGGGGGATCCACCGCACCACCTACCGCGACGCCCACACCCGCGCGCGCCGGCTGGCCAAGGTCCTGCTGGCGCTCGGCGTGAAGCGCGGGGACCGCCTCGGCACCGTGGCGTGGAACGGCTATCGCCACTACGAGCTGTACTACGCCATCTCCGGCATCGGCGCGGTGATCAACACCATCAACCCGAGGCTGTTTCCCGACCAGATCACCTACATTTCGAACCACGCCGAGAACACGGCGTTGTTCTTCGACCTTACGTTCCTGCCGCTGGTCGAGAAGCTCGCGCCGCAGCTGAAAAGCGTGCGCCACTACGTGCTGCTGACCGACCGTGCGCACATGCCCGCGCAGACCTCGATCCCGCAGCTCCAGTGCTACGAGGATCTGATGGACCGGCAGGACGACAGCTTCGACTGGCCGTCGTTCGACGAGCGAACCGCGGCGGCGCTGTGCTACACCTCCGGCACCACCGGCAACCCCAAGGGCGTGCTCTACGGCCACCGCTCCACGGTGCTGCACGCCTACGGCGCCGCGCTGCCCGACGCGCTCGACCTCTCGGCGCGAGATGTGGTGCTGCCAGTGGTGCCGATGTTCCACGCCAACGCCTGGAGCCTGCCCTACGCCTGCACCATGGTGGGCGCCAAGATGGTGTTCCCGGGCCCGCACCTGGATGGCAAGAGCGTCTACGAGCTGATCGAGCAGGAGAAGGTGACGCTGTCGGCCGGCGTGCCGACAGTGTGGCTGATGCTGCTGCAACACCTGAGCACCAACAAGGTGAAGTTCTCCACGCTCAATCGCACGGTGATCGGCGGCTCGGCCTGTCCCCCGGCGATGATCCGCGCTTTCCAGGACGACTACGGTGTCACAGTGTTCCACGCCTGGGGAATGACCGAGATGAGCCCCCTGGGCACGGTGGGCTCGCTCAAGGCGAAGCAGGCGGCGCTGCCCAAGGACCAACGCTACGCCGTGCAGGCGAAGCAGGGCCGCGGCATCTTCGGCGTCGAGATGAAGATCGTGGACGAGGGCGGCAAGGAACTGCCCTGGGACGGCAAGGCCTTCGGCGACCTGCTGGTGAAGGGGCCGTGGATCGCCTCGGGCTACATGAAAAGCGAGGGCGGCGATCCGCTCAAGGACGGGTGGTTCCCCACCGGCGACGTCGCCACCATCGATGCCGAAGGCTATCTGCAGATCACCGACCGCTCAAAGGACGTGATCAAGTCGGGCGGCGAGTGGATCAGCTCGATCGACCTGGAGAATGTCGCTGTGGCGCATCCGGCGATCCAGGAGGCGGCGGTGATCGGCATCAAGCACCCGAAGTGGGACGAGCGCCCAATCGTGGTGGCGATAAAGAAAGCCGGGCAGGACGTGTCGAAGGAGGAGCTGCTCAAGTTCTACGAAGGCAAGATCGCAAAGTGGTGGATGCCCGACGACGTCGTGTTCGTGACCGAGCTGCCGCACACCGCCACCGGCAAGCTCTCAAAGCTCACGCTGCGCCAGAAATTCCAGGACTACAAGCTGCCGGGCGCATGAACCAGATCCTCGTAGAGACCAAGGACCGCGTCACCCGCATCGAGCTGAACCGGCCCGAGAAGAAGAACGCGCTCAGTCCGGAGATGTATGCCGCGATGGCGCAGGCGCTCCTGGCGGCCGACGCGGACGCGCAAGTGCGCGCCGTCCTGATCCATGGACAGGCCGGCTGCTTCACGTCCGGCAACGACGTGAAGGATTTCCTCGAGCTGCCGCGCAGCGCCGGCGCTTCGCCGGCTGCGGGTTTCCTGCGCGCCATCTCCACCGCGCGCAAGCCGCTGGTCGCCGCCGTGGGAGGCCCGGCGATTGGCATCGGCACCACGATGCTCCTGCACTGCGACCTGGTATACGCCGCGCCGAACGCGCGCCTGCAGATGCCCTTCGTGCCGCTCGGGCTGCTGCCCGAGGCGGCTTCGAGCCTGTTGTTACCGGCGATGGCGGGTTACCGGCGCGCGGCCGAGATGCTGTTGCTGGGCGGGCCGTTCGGCGCGGAGAAGGCACTCGCCGCAGGCATCATCACCGAGATCGTTCCCGAGGCCGAGCTGCTGGAGCGTGCGCGCCAGGCGGCAGCGGCGCTCGCGGCCCTGCCTCCCGCTTCCGTGCAGATGACCAAGGAGCTGATGAAGCGCGGCCTCGCTCAAGGCGTGCAGGAGCGCATGACGGAAGAGCTGCAGCTTTTCGGCGAGCGGCTGCGCTCGCCGGAGGCGAAGGAAGCGCTGCGTGCCTTCATGGAGAAGCGCAAGCCGGATTTCTCAAAGTTCTAGCACATGACCAGAACCGCGCAGTGCTTGTGTGGATCGGCATCAATCTCGGTGAGCGGCGAACCAAGACTGCATGCCGTTAGCCATAGCGCCGAAAGCAAGCGCCGTACAGGCAGTGCATTTGGCATATCCACATACTTTCTACGATCAAACGTAACTGATACCACGGGCGAAATGCTGGTCTACGCGGTCCGCCGCAGAGACGACGATCAGGAAAGCCATTTTTGCAAGAAGTGCGGGACAACGCTGTACTGGTATACAGCGGCGCGGCCCCATCTTGTTGGTATCGCAGGCGGTTGCTTTCCGGACGGGAGTCTTGGGGAACCGACGATTTCGAACC
>CAZVZV010000294.1:0-2626 GCA_964631735.1 uncultured Enterobacteriaceae bacterium | reverse complement strand
ACCGTCCACCACGAGCGCGTCCACGCCCGCGGCTTCCGCCTTCATCGCGTGTTCGACGGACGCGACCACGTGCAGCCACTTGGTGCCGATGGCGCGAAAGCGCGGCATCTGCTCCCTCGGCCCGCCCTGCGAGGCGACCATTACCGGGATGCGCGCCTCGTAAGCAATGTCGAGCAATTCGGCAGCGCGCGCGCCGTTCAGGGGGATGTTCACTCCGTAGGGCTGGCCGGTGCCAGCCCGGATGTCGGCGAGCGCGCGCCGGAAGTCCTCCGGCCGCATCGGCCCTGCCGCGATCACGCCCATGGCGCCCGCGTTCGACACCGCGATCACCAAGGGTGCGTTGGACGAGGCCCAGCTCATCGCCGCCTGGAATACCGGGTAGCGGATGCCGAGCAGTTCGGTGATGCGCGTCTTCACTCCGCCACCCGTTCGCGCTCGATGTATTTGCGCGCCCGCATGGAGAGCTTGGCGAGCGCCTGGTCGAAGGCGGCGCGCTCCTTCGCGCTGAGGCAGCCGAGGAACGCGTCGTTGCGCTCCGCCGCCGCGTGGATCAGGCCTGCGTACAGCTTCCCGCCCGAGCGCGTGAGCGTGAGCCGCACGCCGCGCCCGTCGCTGGCGTCGATCGCGCGCAGCACCAGGCCACGGGCGGCAAGACCTGAGACCACGCGGCTCATCTGGCTCTTGTCGATGCCTGCAGCGCGCGCGAGCTCATTCAGCGACTGCGCAGCTTTCGCCCCGCCGAGCAGCGCGATCGAACGCCATTCCCACAGGCTGACGCCGAATTCGCGCCGATAGCGCAATTCCGCCCCGCGCGACAGCAGATTTGCCACGACATGCAGCCGGTAGGACAGCAGCTGCCGGATGCCCGGCGCGTCAATCGTCGAAGAACGGGGTTTCATGCTCGCCGCGCAGCTTGAGGTCGAAGCGGTACCTGCCTGGAGCATCCTGCCGCGCAACGAGCAGCGCGCGCCGCGCCGGTGGCACCGCCGCCAGCACCGGGTCGGCGTCGTTCGCCTTTTCGCCGGGAAAGTACATGGTGGTCTTGAGGATGCGCATCAGGCCGGAAAACATCGCCATGAAATTGACATGGCGCGCGCGACCCGCCGGCGCGCCCGGCCGCACCGTGCAAAAAGCGTAGTTGCCTTCCTTGTCGGTCGCGGCCCTGCCCCAGCCGAGGAAATCCGCGTCGGCCTCGCGGTGCCGCGGGTCGGCAGGATGGCGATAGATGCCCTTCGCGTCCGCCTGCCAGATCTCGAGCACCAGGTTGTCCAGCGCTGCACCGTCTTCCTGGCGCACGCAGCCGAAGATCTCGATTGCTTCCCCTTGCGCTTGCCGGCCATCGAACTGCGTCAGGTCGTTGGCCCCCGCATCCACGTACCGCGGCGGAAAGAACGGGCCGATCGTCGCCTCGCCGGTCGGGATCATGGCTGCTGCGGAGTCGCCTTGCGCCCGCGCAACACGATCTGGTGCTCGAACACGATTGCGTTGAACGGATCGCCCGTCGGCGGCACCATGCGCGCGACCAACCGCTCGCGCGCCTGCGCGTCGGGCACGGCGTTGAGGATGCGGTCCTGCGCATTGAGCGGCTCGCCGGGGAAGTACATCTGGGTGACGAGGCGCTGCAGCCATACCTTGCCGAAGAGAGAAAAATGGACGTGCGGCGGCCGCCACCAGCCGTCCCTGGTCGGCACCGGGTAGGCGCCCGGCTTCACCGTGCGCAGCTCGAACGCACCGGACTCGTCCGTGACCAGGCGCGCCGCGCCGTAGAAGTTCGCGTCCACCGGCGCGTGATCGTCGTCGTTGGGGTGGATGTAGCGCCCCGCGGCATTGCACTGCCAGACCTCGACCACCGAGCCGCCCATCGGCGCGCCGTCCTCGTCGAGCACGCGCACCTTGAGGTGCATCAACTGGCCGATCGCCTGCTTCGCGCCGTGCCCGGCGATGTCGCCGCCCAATAGCTTCACGCGCTTCGCCACTTCCAGCGGCCCGGTGAGCTCGGAGAGCGTGGGCGGCCGTCTGATCAACGGCTGCTTCGGGTTGCGCCAGGGGGTCTGCGGGTAGCCGGGAACGACGCGGATCGGCTGGGTGCGCTCGTCACGCGGGGCGATGACGGTGTCCATCGTTGACAGCCTAGCGCTGGATAGTTGATGATGTCAACTATGAGCGTGGTGACCCTGTGCGAGTGCTTCGCGCGCGACGGCCTGCAGCACGAGCCGGAATTTGTTGCAACCGCCACCAAGCGCGCGCTGATCGAGCGCTTCGCCGCGCTGGGCTTCGCGCGCATCGAGGCCACCTCCTACTCCAACCCGAAAGTGGTACCGCAGTTCGCCGATGCGAGCGAGCTGCTGAAGTCGCTTCCTCGGCGCGACGGCGTGCATTACAAGGCGACCTGTGCCAATCCGACGGCGGTCGAGCGCGCGCTGGCCGACCTTGACGCCGGCTACGGGGTTAACGAGATCAGCCTGCTGGTCTCGGCCACCGAGTCGCATACGCAGAAGAACCTGAACCGCACGCGCGCCGGGCAGTGGACGAACGTGGAGGAGATGGTGCGCAAAGCGGGCGGGCGTTTCCGCATGGTCGGCACGGTGTCGGTGGCCTTCGGCTGCCCGTTCGAGGGGAAGGTGGA
>CAZVZV010000293.1:0-4135 GCA_964631735.1 uncultured Enterobacteriaceae bacterium | reverse complement strand
CGATTGCCATACAGGATCCCTCCTCCATTGTTTAGCCAGCCCCTCGGGAGCAAACTTTGCACGCCAGTGCCGGGCAATGTCAAGACGCACCCGGATGAGCGCTGAGTTGAGCAAGCCGTTGCGGGGCGATGCTTGAAACTTCTTTCGGCGAGGTGTAGCCTCGATTCATTGGCCGCCGCGCCGGATCCTGGTTTCGAGCGGGCAAACCCGCGAAATCTGGCCATCTCCGGAGCGTGCGACCGCGACGCGCGGTGCCTGTTGAAGCAACCCATGAACAGAGGAGGGGCTATAGACGAAAATCACTGTAGCTCGACCCAAAAGCCGGTGCCGATGCGCCGGCACATGTCGCGCTGACGCGACAAAAATGAGGCCACTGCGATGTGGCGCTCCTGCGAAGCCCCGCGCTCGATGCGGGGCTTCGTGTTTCAGCTTCTATTCGCTGCACACAAACCGGCAAAGTCCATTTCGTCTGACGCATAGCTATACTCGACGAATGGGCCGACGCCTGCGGCGGTCCTCCTGTGGAGTTCCCTCATGGCGCGCATGGTGAAGTGCATCAAGCTCGGGCGCGAGGCCGAAGGGCTCGATTTCCCGCCCTATCCGGGCGCGCTCGGCAAGCGCATCTTCGACAACGTGTCGAAGGAAGCGTGGCGGCAGTGGCTCGAGCAGCAGAAGATGCTGGTGAACGAGAACCGGCTCAATCTCGCCGACAAGAAGGCGCGCGACTACCTCGCGCAGCAGCTGGAGAACCATTTCTTCGGCAGCGGCGCCGACGTTGCCTCGGGCTATACCCCGCCGCAACAGAAGTAGGCATGGACGGCAACGCGCCGGTACCAATCGAAATCAAGCTGCACCAGAAATCGCGGCTGATGGAACTCGTATTCCTGGACGGCAGCCGGTTCGAGTTGAGCTACGAACTGCTGCGCGTGTATTCGCCTTCCGCCGAGGTGCGCGGCCACGGACCCGGCCAGGAAGTTCTCCAGGCCGGCAAGTGCGACGTGGAAATCTCGGCGCTCGAACCGAGCGGCAGCTACGCGGTGCAGCCGACATTCTCCGACGGACACAGCACTGGAATCTATTCCTGGGAATACCTGTACTGGCTGGGCCAGAACCGCGATTCTCTGTGGCAACAGTATTTGGAGCGCCTGAAGCAAGCGGGGGCCAGCCGCGAGCCGGGCCCCGCGCCTTTCGAGCAGCGGCCAAAATCAAAATAGCTGACCCGTTCGAAGTCGTCCTCATCAATCCTTATGAGCTGGGGCGCCAGCCGTTCGCCTTGGCGCAGCCTGCCGCCTGGTTGAAGCGCGAGGGCTTCGCGGTGAACTGCCTGGATCTCTCGCTGCAGAAGCTCGAGCCGGAGGTCCTCGAGAATGCGGGCCTGGTGGCGCTTTATGTGGGCATGCACACCGCGACCCGCATCGCGATGCAGGCTCTGCCCCGCGTCAAGCAACTCGCCCCGAAGGCCCATCTCTGCGTCTACGGGCTCTACGCCCCCATGAACGAGGCGCTGCTGCGCGGACTGGGCGTGGGCACCGTACTGGGAGGAGAGGTGGAGCCGGCGCTCCTTTCCCTATGCCAGAGACTCCGGATCAATGGAACCCCGATGATTCAGAGCGAGCCGCTCATCAGCCTGGGCCGAGTCCCGTTTGAGTTGCCGGACCGAAGTGGCTTGCCAAAGCTCTCCCGCTACGCCCACCTGGTGCTGCCGGACGGTTCTACCCGTGTCGCCGGCTTTGCGGAGGGCAGCAGGGGCTGCAAGCACTTGTGCCGGCACTGCCCGGTGGTCCCGGTGTACCAGGGAAAGTTCCGCATCGTTCCGGCAGGCGTGGTACTGGCGGACATCCGGCAGCAGGTCGAGGAAGGGGCACGCCATATTTCCTTCGGCGATCCGGACTTCTTCAACGGTCCCACCCACGGCATGAGGCTCGCGCTCGCCTTGCACGAAACATTCCCCGACGTCACCTTCGATGCCACGATCAAGATCCAGCACCTCATCGACCACGCTGAACTGCTGCCAGAATTGCGGCGCTGCGGGTGCCGGTTCATCACCTCCGCGGTGGAATCCATGGATGACGACATCCTGCGTTTTCTCGACAAGAACCATACGAGCCGGGACTTCGACCGGGCGGTGGCGCTCACCCGCAAAGCCGGCATTGCGCTCGCGCCGACGTTTGTAGCGTTCACTCCCTGGACGACGTTGGCAGGTTACATCGCCATGCTGGAGCGGCTCGTGGAGCTGCAACTCGTGGAGAGCGTTCCACCGGTGCAGCTCACGATCCGGCTGCTCGTCCCCGCAGGCTCTTATCTTCTGCAGCTGTCCGGCTTCAGGGAAACGCTGAAGGCTTTCGATCCCACGCTGCTGGGTTATCCGTGGGTTCATGCCGATCCGCGGGTGGATCGTCTGCAGCGGGACCTGCAGGCCCTGGTGGCGCGAAGCGACAAGGAACGTGTTTCGCGCCGCGAAGTGTTCGCCGCCGTCTGGCGCATGGCGCACGAGGCTGCCGAGCGTCCGGTGCCGGAGCTCCCGGCCGATCTGGGCTCTCCGATCGCCCGCCTGTCGGAACCGTGGTACTGCTGCGCCGAACCCACCGACCAGCAACTTCAATCGTTCTGACATTGCCGATCCATGAAGCGCGTCTTGCTGCTGCTGCCCACCACCGGCTACCGCAACCAGGATTTTCTTAGCGCAGCGGAAAAGCTCGCAGTGGAGATCGTGGCGGCGGCCGACTACTGCCATCAACTGGCCCCGTCCTGGGGCCTGGCGCCCATCATGGCGCTGCATTTCGACCGGCCGCAGCAGTCGGCCGACACCGTTTTGCGGGAGATCGGCGGCAAGCTCGATGCGGTGCTGGCGGTGGACGATTCGGGAGTCGAGCTTGCGGCGCTGCTTGCAGAGCGCCTGGGCCTGCCGGGAAATCCCGCCCAGGCGGTGCGCCGCGTGCGCGACAAGCTGGTGTTTCGCCGGCTGCTGCGGGAACAGGAATTCCTGTGTCCCGAATTCCATCACTTACCGACCGGCGAAGATTCCTGGAAACTGGTTCCCGGGTTGAAGTTTCCCGTGGTGGTGAAGGCGCGGCGATTGTCGGCGAGCCGCGGCGTGATCCGCGCCGATGATGCCGAAGCACTGGGACGGGCAGTGAACTGGGTGCGGGCAATTCAGTCCCGCGCCGACCGTGACGCCCAGGAACTGGGCCTCCTCATCGAAGACTTCATCCCGGGACGCGAATTCGCTCTGGAAGGCAAGCTGGATCGAGGCGAACTCACCACGCTCGCCCTGTTCGACAAACCCGATCCCCTGGACGGGCCGTACTTCGAGGAAACGCTCTACGTCACGCCGTCGCGTCTGCCGGAGGCGGTTCAGGCGCGCATCCATGAGGAGGTGGCGCGGGCCTGCCGCGTGGCGGGGCTCGCGACCGGGCCGATCCACGCCGAAGTGCGGCTCAATGACCGGGGAATCTGGATCCTGGAAATCGCGGCCCGCTCGATCGGGGGCCTGTGCGGGCGCGTTCTTACCCATTCCCTGGGCATGAGCCTGGAGGAGATGATATTGCGCCAAGTGGTGGCGGAACCGGCGGTCCTCGTCGGTGCTGGCGGTGCCGCGGGCGTGATGATGATTCCCATCCCGCGGCGTGGCATTTACCTTGGGCTCGAAGGCCTGGCCGCCGCGCAGTCGGTGGCTGGGGTTACCGGCGTGAGCATTACAGCGGAGCCCGGCCAGATCGTTGCGCCACCGCCCGACGGTGCGAGCTACCTGGGGTTCATTTTCGCCCGGGCGGAGACCCCGGTGGAGGCGGAAAACGCGTTGCGCCTCGCCCTTCGCCGGCTGCACTTCGACATCCGCCCCGAGTATCCGGCGACGCTGGCGCCCGCTGCGGAGAGGACATGAAATATGGGTTTATAGTGCCAACATGATTGTGCGGCGCCTGTTGCTGGTCGCGGCATTGTGGCTGGCATCGGCGCACGCCGCCCCGGCCCCCGTCGCCCTCGTGTCCATCGAAGGCGCCATCGGCCCGGCCAGCGCCGATTTCGTCGGCCGCAGCCTGGCGCGCGCGGCGAAGGATGGCGCGCCGCTGGTCGTGCTGCGCCTGGACACCCCGGGCGGGCTGGACAGCTCGATGCGCGACATCATCCGCGACAT
>CAZVZV010000292.1:0-11016 GCA_964631735.1 uncultured Enterobacteriaceae bacterium | reverse complement strand
GAACTCGGCCGCTTCCAGCTCGTCCATCGGGTAGAGGAGCTTGCGCAGCACCCAGATCTTCTGCAGCAGGTCCTTGGGGATGAGCAGCTCCTCGCGCCGCGTGCCCGAGCGGTTGACGTTGATCGACGGGAAGATGCGCTTTTCGTGCATGCGCCGGTCGAGGTGGATCTCCATGTTGCCGGTGCCCTTGAATTCCTCGTAGATCACGTCGTCCATGCGGCTGCCGGTGTCGATCAGCGCGGTGGCGATGATGGTAAGCGAGCCGCCTTCCTCGACGTTCCTCGCCGCGCCGAAGAAGCGCTTGGGCTTTTGCAGCGCGTTGGCGTCCACGCCGCCGGTGAGCACCTTGCCGGAGGCCGGCACCACGGTGTTGTAGGCGCGCGCCAGGCGGGTGATCGAGTCGAGCAGGATCACCACGTCCTTCTTGTGCTCCACCAGGCGCTTGGCCTTCTCGATCACCATCTCGGCGACCTGCACGTGGCGCGAGGCCGGCTCGTCGAAGGTGGAGGCGACCACTTCGCCGCGCACCGAGCGGCTCATCTCGGTCACTTCCTCCGGGCGCTCGTCGATCAGGAGCACGATCAGCGACACGTCGGGGTGGTTGGCGATGATGGCGTGCGCGATGTGCTGCAGCATCACGGTCTTGCCGGCCTTGGGCGGGCTGACGATCAGGCCGCGCTGCCCCTTGCCGATGGGCGCGATGATGTCGATCACGCGCCCGGTGGTGTTCTCTTCCGCCTTGATGTCGCGCTCGAGCTTGAACGCCTCGTCCGGGTGCAACGGCGTGAGGTTCTCGAACAGGATCTTGTTCTTGGACGCCTCGGGCGCCTCGCCGTTGACCTTGTCCACCTTGACCAGCGCGAAGTAGCGCTCGCCGTCCTTCGGCGTGCGGATCTCGCCCTCGATGGTGTCGCCGGTGTGCAGGTTGAAGCGGCGGATCTGCGAGGGGCTGACGTAGATGTCGTCGGTGCTCGCGAGGTAGCTGGTGTCGGGAGAGCGCAGGAAGCCGAAGCCGTCGGGCAGGACCTCCAGCGTGCCGTCGCCGAAGATCGATTCGCCCTTCTTTGCCTGGCCCTTCAGCAGGGCGAAGATCAGGTCCTGCTTGCGCATTCGGCTCGCGTTGTCGATCTGGTTGCCGACCGCCATTTCCACGAGCTGCGTGACGTGCTGGGTTTTCAGTTCTGAGAGGTGCATGGCCAATAGAAAAAAGGATGAGGCCCGGCCTGCCGTGTTGCGGTCTCTTTAGGGGAGATGCGCCTCGCAAGGAACGACGGCGGGCGCCGGGTATTGCGACCGCGCCAGTGTTATCCGGGGCGGCTTTGCATCACAGCGTAGGCGTTTTAGATATTGCTGTCAAGAAACGCGGTCAACTGCGACTTCGACAGCGCCCCGACGCGCGTGGCTTCGAGGTTGCCGTTCTTGAACAGCATCAGCGTCGGGATGCCGCGGATGCCGAACTTGGCCGGCACCTGCTGGTTCTCGTCCACGTTGATCTTGGCGATCTTCAGCCGACCGTCGTACTCCTTGGCCACCTGGTCGAGGATCGGGGCGATCGACTTGCAGGGGCCGCACCACTCGGCCCAATAGTCCACCAGGACCGGGACCTCGGACCTGAGGACCTCGGGTTCGAAACTATCGTCCGTCACATGCTTAATCTGCGAACTGCTCATGGCTCCTCGGGGATCTTGCGGGGGGAGGCCCTATTATGGGGGCGGCGTGCCGGGAACCCAAGGCGGCGTGCTAAATTACTGAGTCGATTAACCTTTTTGCCATCGCTGGAATTCCCGCGCATGACCTACGTTGTCACCGAGAGCTGCATCAAGTGCAAGTACACGGACTGCGTGGACGTGTGCCCGGTGGACTGCTTCCGGGAGGGGCCGAACATGCTGGTAATCGACCCCGACGAATGCATCGACTGCACCTTGTGCGTGCCCGAATGCCCGGTCGAAGCGATCTTTGCCGAGGATGACGTCCCCGACGCCCAGCGCGAGTGGACCGCGCGCAACAAGGAACTGGCGGCGGGCTGGAAGCCGATCATCGAGCGCAAGCCCGCCCCGGCAGACGCCGACCAGTGGGCCAAGGTGCAGGAAAAAAACCACCTGCTCGAAAAATAGGGTCAGACCCCATTCTTTTAATGCCCGTACAGCCCTGCTTTCGCCTTGCCGCGGAACACGCGGTAGGCAAACACGGTGTAGCCGACGAGGAAGGGCAGCACCACAACCACGCCGACGAGCACCACCCGTAGCGCGGAGGGGTGCGCCGCCGCCTGCCAGATGGTGAGCCAGCCCACCACCACGTAGGGGAACACGCTGTAGGCGAGGCCGGCGAAGGCGAGCACGAAGATCGCCACCGCGCCGGCGAAGGGCTTCCAGTCGGATTTGCGCACCGAAGTCCATACCCACAGCCAGGCTGCGAGCGTCGCGAGCGGCAGCAGCATCAGGCCGAGCGTGCGCGGAAAGTCGAACCACTTGTCGCGCACGATCTCGCTGGCGAGCGGCGTGGCGAGGCTCACCAGCGCGACGCCGAGCGCCACCCACAGCAAGCCCCACTTGGTCCACGCCATGGCCTTTATTTGCAGCGCTCCCTCGGTGCGCAGGATGAGCCAGGTGGCGCCGAGCAGCACGTAGCCGCCGCACAGCGCCGCGCCCACGAGGAGCGAGAAGAGGAAGTAGCCCCCGCCCGGCTGGAACGCGGTGAGATAACGCCCCAGCATGAAGCCCTGCGCGAAGGACGCGAGGAACGAGCCGAACCAGAACAGCCAGTTCCACAGCTCCGCGTGCCAGCCCTGCGCCTTCACGCGCAGCTCGAAGGCGACGCCGCGCAGCATCAGCCCGACCAGCATCGCCGCCACTGGCAGGTAGAGCGCGCCGAGGATGTAGCCGTGCGCGACGGGGAAAGCGATGAGCAACATGCCGACGCCGAGCACCAGCCAGGTCTCGTTCGCGTCCCAGAACGGGCCGATGGAAGCCACCATCACGTCCTGCTCCTCGCTCGTCGCCGCGGGCATCAGCATGCCCACGCCGAGGTCATAGCCGTCGAGCACGACGTAGGCGAGGACTGCAGTACCCATCAGGATGGCGAAGACGAGCGGCAGGTCGAGGCTCATGTCTTCGCTCCTTCGCCCGCCATGTGGGTGAGCACCACCATGTAGGCGAGCAGCATCACGCCGTAGACGAGCGCGTAGCCGGTGAGGCTCGCGCCGAGGCTCGCTTCGGGCACGCGCCCCAAGGCGTCCGCAGTGCGCAGGATCCCCGTCACCAGCCACGGCTGGCGCCCGATCTCGGTCACCAGCCAGCCGGCGAGCGTCGCGATCCATCCCGAGAAAGTCATCCCCGCGAAGGCCCACAGCAGCCAGCGCGGCGCGCTCTTGCGCAGGATCCAGCTCCCGGCCCAGGCGAGCGCCAGCATCAGCATGCCCACTCCCACCATGATGCGGAACGACAAGAACACCGGCAATACCGGCGGATGGTCGGGCGCGAACTCCTCGAGCCCCTGCAGCTCCGCGTCGAAATCGTGCTTGAGCACGAAGCTCGCGAGCTTCGGCACCTCGATCGAATAGTCGTTCCTCCTCTCCACTTCGTTCGGGATGGCGACCAGGACAAGCGGCGCGCCCTTTTGCGTCTTCCACACCGCCTCCATCGCGGCGATCTTGGCCGGCTGGTGCTCCAGCGTATTCAGGCCGTGCAGGTCGCCGACGAACACCTGCAGCGGAGCGAGCACCGCCGCCACCAGCGCGCCGGCGCGCAGCGTCCTCAGCGCGCCCGCGTCCTGCGGCGCCTTCAGCAACCGCCAGGCCGAGAGCCCGGCGACCAGGAACGAGGCCGTGAGCCCGGAGGCGAGCAGCATGTGCGTGAAGCGGTAGGGAAACGACGGGTTGAAGATCACCTGCACCCAATCCCCCGCGATCAGCGCGCCGCCGTCCAGCACGTGGCCTTGCGGTGTGTGCATCCAGGAATTGAGCGCGAGGATCCAGAATGCCGAGAGCGTGGTGCCCGCCGCCACCATCACCGAGCAGAACAGGTGCACCCGCGTGCTGACGCGTTCCATGCCGAACAGCATCACGCCGAGGAAGGTCGCCTCGAGGAAGAACGCGGTGAGCACCTCGTAGGCGAGCAGCGGCCCGGCGATGTTGCCGACCTTTTCCATGTAGCCCGGCCAGTTGGTGCCGAACTGGAAGCTCATGGTGATGCCCGAGACCACGCCCATGGCGAAGGTCAGGGCGAAGATCTTCACCCACAGGCGGTAGGTGGCGAGCGACTCGGGGTCGTTGCCGCGCGCGTACCTCACCCGGAACCAGACCAGGTACCAGGCGAGCGCGATGCTGATCGCGGGAAACAGGATGTGGAACGCGATGTTCAGGCCGAATTGGGCCCGCGAAAGGAGCAGGGCGTCGCCGGCGTCCATGCGCATTATTATGCGCGCATGCCGGTTGCGCCGATGCGCCAGTCTGAACTCCTCGCGCGCCTTGCCGAAGGGCATGCGGCGCGCATTACCGTCGTCACCCCAAATGCCCGCCTGTCGCGCGAGCTATCCCGCGAGTTCGATCAAGCGCAGATCGGGAAAGGCCTTTTGGTGTGGGAGACCGCGGATGTAGTGCCGCTCGACAAGTTCGTCGAGCGGCTCTACGAGGACGCGCTCTACTCCGACATCGCGGCAAGGCTGCCGCTGCTGCTGACCGATGCGCAGGCGCGGGCGCTGTGGGAGTCGGCGATCCGTGCGAGCGAGTGGGGCGGGGCGCTGCTCGCGGTGCCGCAGGCGGCGGGCGACTGCGCAAAGGCCTGGAACCTCGCGCACGAGTGGCGCATCGCCGGTGGGCTCGCCAGCTTTCCAGGCAACGACGACGCCAGGGCCTTCCTCGAATGGTCGCGCGACTACGCCAAGCGCTGCGAGCGCGACGGCAACACCGATGCAGCGCGCCTGGCGGACATCGTCGCGCCGCTGCTGCGGGAGTCCGCGCTCAGGAAACCCAAGCTCCTCGCTGCCTACGCCTTCGACGCGATGAAGCCGCAGGAGCAGGATTTTCTGGATGCCTGCGCGAAGGAGGGCATCGAAGTCCGCAGCTGTTCGCCCGACCGTAGGGTGGGCAAAGCCCACCTCCGTGTATTCCCCTCCGCCCGCGAGGAACTCGACTCTGCCGCGCAGTGGGCGCGCGCGCGCCTAGAGGCCGGCGCGAAGCGCATCGGCGTCGTGGTTCCCGAGCTGGGGAAGCGCCGGAAGGAAGTGGCGCGTGTCTTCGCGCGCACCATGCAGCCGGCGCACAACCTCCCCGGCACGGAGCGCAAGGCGCTGCCTTTCAACATGTCCCTCGGCGCGCCGCTCGCCGACTACCCCCTCGTGCGCGCCGCGCTCTCCATCCTCGAGCTCGCCGCGGGCGAGGTTCCTTTCGAGCGGGCCTCGCGCCTCATCCGCTCGCCATTTGTCGGCGGGGCGGAGGATGAGTTGGCGAAGAGAGCTTTGCTCGATGCTGCGCTCCGGAAAAAGTCGCCGGCGCGGCTGTCCCTGGGGAAACTGGTTGGATTGATCGACGGCTGCCCGGCGCTGCGCCAGCGGCTCGAAGCCGTGTTCGCCTTGCCGAAGAAGGACTCCGCGTCGCCGCACGACTGGGGCCGGCACTTCACCGCGCTGCTGGATGCCGCAGGCTTTCCGGAACGCGGCCTCGACTCCGACGAATTCCAGACCCGCGCCAAGTTCAACGAGACCCTTGCCGAATTCGCCAAGCTCGAGCACGTCGCGCCGAAGATGTCTTCCTCTTCCGCGCTGGGCCAGCTGCGGCGCCTTTGCGCCGACACGCTGTTTCAGCCGGAGACGCCCGATGCGCCGATCCAGGTGCTCGGCGTACTGGAGTCCGCGGGGCTCGAGTTCGATTGCCTGTGGGTGAGCGGCCTCACCGACGAGGCGTGGCCCTTGCACGCGAAGCCGAATCCTTTCATCGCGCCGCAGTTGCAGAAGAAGGCCGGAATTCCCGAGGCGTCGCCGGAGGCGACGCTAGCTAGAGGGAAAAGGATTACCGACGGATGGTTGCAAGCGGCGGATGAGGTTGTCGTGTCGCATCCGGCCCATGAAGAGGATCGCGTCCTGCTTTGCTCTTCCCTGATCTCCGGCGTTTCCCCGCTTTTGGAAACGCCGGAGACAAGGACCTGCGCAAAGTACAGAGACCTGATCTTTGCCGCTCGTCGGACCGAGGCGGTGGAGGACGGCCAGGCGCCGGCACTGGCCACGACAACCCCGAGAGGCGGGACGCGAATCCTTTCCGACCAAGCAGCCTGTCCGTTTCGTGCCTTTGCTCGACACAGGTTGGCGGCGGACGCCCTGCAAGAGCCTGTTGAAGGTCTGGATGCACGAGCAAGGGGATTGTTGCTGCATACCTTGATGAAGGAATTGTGGACCGAGCTGAAGGGAAGCAGTGGCTTGACCGGGGACCTTGCACCAGCGATCGAGCGGGCCGCGAAGTCGGCAGTTGTTGAGGCGAAGTTGGAGGAACCGTTTGCAGGTCTTGAACGAAAGCGACTGATCAAGCTCGCGCGGGAATGGCTGGAGGTCGAGAAGGCAAGGGCTCCTTTCACCGTCGTCGCGATGGAACAGAGGCGCGAGTTGACGGTTTCAGGCCTGAAGCTGAATGGCCGCATCGACCGGATGGACAAGTTGGAGAGCGGTGGGTACGCCGTCATCGACTACAAGACTGGTAAACCGACGCCGAACGATTGGATTGGTGAACGGCCGGATGATCCCCAGCTCCCGCTCTATGCGCTGAACGCAAAGGAAGGCATCGCCGCCGTCGCCTTTGCCAAGCTCAAGACCGGCGAGATGCGCTACATGGGTTTTTCCGTCGCGAAGGACCTCATCCCCGAGGTGAAGCCCGCGAAGGACTGGGGCTCCCTGGTCGCCGGCTGGAAGAAGGAGCTCGAATCCCTGGGATCCGGCTTCGCCTCCGGCGACGCCCGGGTGGATCCCAAGAAACTCCTGCAAACCTGCCGCACCTGCGACCTGCAGCCGCTTTGCCGCGTGTACGAGCGCATCAGCGCGCTCGGCGATGAAGGCGATGAGCCGGAATGAAGCTAGGCCGCGACGTCCACGTACTCCACGCGGCTGCTTGGCTCTGGGATGGGCTGGCCGTCGGCACGCATGCCTTCGAGGTGGAACTCGATCGCTTCTTGGATCTCGCGCTCGATTTCTTCGATGGTGTCGCCAACGGCGACGCAGCCCGGCAGGTCCGGAACGTACGCCGAATAGTTGCCTTCACCCTTTTCGATCACTACCGCGTAGCGCATGGGAATCCCCGTCACTTGAGTCCGGCTTGCTTAAGGATACTGTTTAGCGTGGCCGGGTGTAAATCTTTGCTTGGCTTCCCGGGCACCGTAACCCTTCCGGGCTTTACCGCGTGCTTGAACTGGCGATGGCTCCCGCGCGTCGTGACCAGGTACCAGCCGTCGCGATGCAGGATCCGCAGAATCTCCGATACCTTCATTGCCCGGCCGTTCCCCTTGGGGATGAAACGGGCGAACCGCGAAATGGTTGACGGATATGGCTGACCCGCGCGTCATCGCTGACCAGCGCGAACGCGACGCGGCGCTGGACGTGCGCCGCTCCTTCATCGTGCAGGCGCCCGCCGGCTCGGGGAAGACTTCGCTGCTCGTCGCACGTTTCCTCAAGCTGCTCGACACAGTCGAGAAGCCGGAAGAGGTAGTCGCCATCACGTTCACCAAGAAGGCGGCGGCGGAGATGCGCTCGCGGGTGCTGGAGAAGGTGCCGCCGGAACTCGCGCCGCGCCTTCGCATCCAGACCATCGACGCGCTGTGCGCTTCGCTCACTTCCCAGATGCCGGTGCTCGCCAAGTTCGGCGCGCAGCCGGGGATCGCGGAGGATGCTTCGGAGCTCTACCAGGAGGCGGCGTCGCGGACGCTGCTCGATTTCACGCCGCCGGTGGCGCGGCTGCTCGCGCACCTGGACAACAACGTGGCGGACGCGACGCAGCTCTTGGCCGGGATGCTCGAGCGGCGCGACCAGTGGCTGCGCAGCACGGGACAGGCGCCTACCCGGAAGGAGCTCGAGGCGGCGCTGAAGGAGGAGCGCGGGCGGCTGATCTCCCGCGCAAAGGCGCTCTATCCGAAGGCGACACCGGAATTCGCCCAGGCTGTGCTCACGCAGAAGGGTGAATGGAGGAAGCGCCCCGCCGCGCCGGCGGAGCTGCTGGCCATCCCGGGGCTGGAGGAGGCGCTCGCCGCGCTGCTCCTCGCACCGCCTGAGAAGTACTCCGAAACCCAGTGGGAGGCGCTGGAGGCCATCCTCGCCCTCCTGAATCCCGCGGTGGCGCAGCTGATGACCTTGTTCGGCGAGCGGGGCGAGGTGGATTTCACGCAGATGGCGCATGGTGCCTTGTACGCACTTGGTACGCCTGAAGAGCCCACGGACCTGATGCTCTCGCTCGATGTCCGGGTGCAGCATCTTCTGGTCGATGAGTTCCAGGACACCTCCAACTCGCAGTGGGAGCTGCTGGAGCGCCTCACCGCGGGCTGGCAGGTGGACGACGGGCGTACGGTGTTCGTCGTCGGCGACCCGATGCAGTCCATCTACCGGTTTCGGGATGCGCAGGTGGGCCTGTTCCTGCTTGCGCGGCGCCATGGGCTGCCGAACGTGACGCTCAATCCGCTGACACTTGCCACCAATTTCCGTTCGCAGGCTTCGATCGTGGATTGGGTGAACCGGGTGTTTCCTTCGGTACTGCCTTCTTCTGAAGATGAATCCTCCGGCGCGGTGCCGTATTCGCCTTCCGTTCCTTTCGAGGCCGCGGACCTGGAGGGCGAGCCCACTCTCGATCTTTTCTCCGACCGCGAGGGCGAGGCGAAGCGCGTGGTGCAGCGCGTTTCGGAATCACGCGGCAACACCGCGATCCTGGTGCGCAACCGCAGTCACCTCGATACCATCGTCCCGGCGCTCAAAGGCGCCGGCATCCGCTACCGCGCGGTGGAGATCGAGCAGCTGGGCGAGAAGCAAGTGGTGCAGGACCTCTACGCGCTCACTCGCGCGCTCACCCACCTCGCCGACCGCGTCGCCTGGCTCGCCATCCTGCGCGCGCCTTGGTGCGGTCTTACTCTTGCCGAACTCTCGTCCTTCTTCGAGTCCCATCCTGGCTCCACCATCTGGGAGCGGATCCAAAACCTGCCGCGCCTCGCGCGCTTCGTTCGTGTCCTCAAGCCCGCCCTCGACAACCGCCTGCGCGGCACGCTGCGCGATCGCGTGGAAGGTGTCTGGCTTGCCCTGGGCGGTCCTGCCTGCGTGGAGGACGCCACTGACCTCGAGGACGCCGAAATCTTCTTCGACGAACTGGAACGCCTGGAGGAAGCAGGCGAACTCGCCGACTTCGGTGCCCTCGCGATGAGCCTCGGCAAGCTCTATGCCCTGCCCGACGTGGAGGCCGGCCCTGAGGCTGTACAGATCATGACCATCCACAAGGCGAAGGGCCTGGAGTTCGACACCGTCATCGTTCCGGGCCTCGATCGCCAGCCGCGCTCGGGCCGCAAGCCCTTGTTCGCCTGGCGCGCTTTGGCTGGCGGGCGGCTGCTGCTCGCGCCCATCGACGAGACCGGAGGGGACAAGGAGCCTTTGTATGAGTACGTCCGCCTGCTGGACCGGGAGGCGGAGGACATCGAGGCGGGACGCCTGTTCTATGTCGCGGCGACGCGCGCGGAGTCGCGCCTGCGATTGCTGGGGTGCGTGAAGGTGGATGGGGATGGGGTGGTGAAGATGCCTTCGCGGCGATCCTTGTTGGGCTTGGCTTGGTCGGCGTTGGAGGATCGGGTGAGGTTGCCTGCGGCGGTGGCGGCTGTGACGGAGGAGAAGGAGTCCTTGCCTGCGGGGGAGTTGAGGAGGCTGCCTACGGATTTCGAGATGCCTGCGGCGCCGAATTCCACGGCGTGGAAATCGGCGCAGGAGGGGCGCGAGGAGGAAGGTCCTCTCTTCGACTGGGCGAAGGAGACCGTGCGCCACGCGGGAACCGTGGTGCACGCCTGGCTGCAGCGCATCGCCGAGGACCAGCTTGCCGGCTGGGATGCGAAGCGCGTCGACTCGCTACGTACCCGCTTCTCTACTGACCTCAAGCGCCGCGGCGTGGCGCCCGCCGAGATGGACCGTGCCGTGGGGATTGTCGTTTCTGCTCTGAAGAACGCGCTTGCCGACGAGCGCGGGCGCTGGGTCCTCGGCCCGCACCCGGTGGCGCTCAACGAGCTTCGCCTCCGCAACCGCGAGCGCAGCTTCCGCATCGACCGCTACTTCGAAGACGACAAGGGCGAGAAGTGGGTGGTGGACTACAAGACGAGCGAGCACGAGGGCAGCGGCATCGAGGTGTTCCTCGACCAGCAGCGCGAGCGCTACGCGGCGCAGCTCGATGGCTACGCGGAAGCGGTGGGCGGGGCTCGCCGCGGGCTCTACTTCCCGCTGCAGCGAGGGTGGCGCGAGAGGGGCCGCTAGGCATATGCCTTGATATATACCATTGGCCGGCCTAGAATCCGGCATTGCCACCCGGAGGCCCGCCCATGGACCGTCCCGCCACCGCCAAACTGTTCCGCAACGGCCGCAGCCAGGCCGTGCGCCTGCCCGCGAAGTTCCGCTTCGAGGGCACCGACGAGGTGTTCGTCTCCAAGGTCGGTGACAAAGTCGTGCTCTCGGCCAAGCCGTCGTCCTGGGATGACTTCTTCGATGCGAAGCCGCAGGGGGCGCAGGGTTTCCTCGGCCGCCGCAACGACCGGCCGCCGCAGAAGCGGAGACTTTTCCGGTGAAACGCTACATGCTCGACACGGACATCTCGAGCACCATCATCCGCAAGCGCCCGGAGCCGGTGCGTAGGCGGTTCCAGGAGCTGGACGGTGGGCAGTTGTGCATCTCGGTGGTGTCCGAAGCCGAGCTACTCTACGGAGTGAAGGCGAAGGGCTCGCCGCGCGCGCTGGCATCCATGGTTGCGGATTTCCTGCGCCGGCTGACGGTGCTCGACTGGTCGCGCGCCGCCGCCCAGCACTACGCCGA
>CAZVZV010000291.1:0-11913 GCA_964631735.1 uncultured Enterobacteriaceae bacterium | reverse complement strand
TGCCGGACGCGGTTACAGGCGAGGCGGTGCGCGCCTACGTGGTGAAGAAGGAACTGTCGCTGACCGAAGAGGCGCTGCGCGCGCACTGCCGGGAATACCTGGCCGCCTACAAGGTTCCGAAGCAGATCAGGTTTCGCGCCGAACTGCCCAAGACGCCGGTGGGCAAGGTGCTGCGCAAGGATCTGCGCGCCGAGGCGCTGCGGGAAATCGCCCAAGGGCCGCCCGGACAGTGATGATTCGCCGTCCGTCCTGGAGGAGGCGTACCGCATGCTCGTCACGGTGCGCCTGATGCTTGACGTGGTAAGGCGTGCCGCCTTACTATTTCCTTACCATGAGCAAGGTGACCAGCAAGTATCAGGTATCGATTCCCAAAGGGCTGGCCGAACGGATCGGCATCCGCGTTGGCGACGAGCTGGCCTGGGAGGATGCGGCGGGCACATTGCGCGCGCGCCTTGCGACCCGGCCAAAGGCGCGCATCACTTTGCGTGAACGCCAGCGCCTGTTCGATGCCGCGACGGCCCGCCAGGCGCAGCGCGAGCGCAAGCAACTTCTGCCGCGCGGCAAAGGCCGCGGCTGGAAGCGTGAGGACCTCTACACCCGATGAGCGCGTTGGTCGATACCAACGTACTGGTCTACCGCTACGATCCCCGGCACCCCGCCAAGCAGAGTGTGGCGCGCGCATTGCTGCGCCAGGGCCTCGAGCAGGAACACCTGCGCATACCGCACCAGGCCGTTATCGAGTTCGTGCAGGCGGTAACCCGCCCGCTCCGGCGGGGTGGCGCTGGTTTATTGACACGGGCGGAGGCGCTGCGCGAAGCCGAAGAATTCCTCGCGCAGTTCGAGGTTCTGTATCCCACCGAATCGCTGCTGCGCACGGCGATACGGGCGGTCGCCGCCTATCAGTTGAGCTGGTTCGACGCGCACCTGTGGGCCTATGCGGAGCACTATGGCCTCGATGAGATCCTGTCCGAGGACTTCTCCGACGGACAACTGATCGGATCGGTCAGGATTCGCAATCCGTTCGATGGCGGCAGAACATGACGCTCGCGAAAACAAATCTGCTCGATGCCGCACCCGCCCAAGCATCCCGCGTGCTGCGCAGAATCGAGGACCTGCCCGGGCCACGAGGCCTGCCATTGCTCGGTAATGCCCTGCAGATCAGGCCATCGCGGTTTCATCTGCAGGTCGAGCAGTGGTGTCGCGAGCATGGCCCCTACTTCAAGCTGCAGTTCGGCAGGCACAAGGTCCTCGTTGTCGGCGATCACGAGGCGGTGGCAAGCATCCTGCGCGACCGGCCGGACGGTTTTCGCCGTACCTCGCGCATGCAGGAGATCGGCGATGAGATGGGCCTGGCGCCTGGGGTCTTCGGCGTCAACGGCGACGCCTGGCGCCGCCAACGCCGCATGGTCATGGCCGGATTCGATCCGGTGCACGTCAAGCGCTACTTCCCGTCCTTGCTCACGGTGGCGCAGCGCCTCGCCGGGCGCTGGGACAAGGCGGCGCAGCAGGGACTTTCGATCGACCTGCAGGCGGACCTGATGCGCTACACGGTGGACGCCATCGCGGGGCTTGCCTTCGGCGCCGAGGTCAACACGCTGGAGTCCGACGGCGATGTGATCCAGCAGCACCTGGACAAGATCTTTCCGGCACTGTTCAAGCGCATCCTTGCGCCCGTGCCGATCTGGCGCTTCGTGAAATCCGCCGCGGACCGCCAGCTCGAGCGCAGCATGGTCGAAGTCAACGCGGCGGTGGATGGGTTCATCGAGCAGGCGCGCGCTCGCATGCGGGCCGATCCTGGTCTGCGCGAACACCCGCGCAACCTGCTCGAAGCCATGCTCGCCGCCGCCGACAAACCCGACAGCGGCATCGACGACAGCCAGGTGGCCGGCAACGTGCTGACGATGCTGCTGGCCGGCGAGGACACCACCGCCAATACGATCGCGTGGATGATCCATCTGCTCTGGCGCAACCCGCAGGCGCTGGCGAACGCCATCGACGAGGTGCGGCGCGTGGTGGGCGACGCGCAGAGTCCGACGCTGGAGCAGGTGACGCAGCTGGAATTCGTCGAGGCTTGCGCCCACGAAACCATGCGGCTCAAGCCGGTGGCGCCGCAACTGCCTTTGCAGACACTTCACGACATGACGATCGGCGATGTGCACGTGCCGGGCGGCACGGTGGTGATCAGCATGCTGCGTCGCGACAGTGTCAGCGAAAACCACCTGCCGCGTGCAGCAGCGTTCGAACCGGAGCGCTGGCTCGGCGAAAGCGGGGCTGGACAGCAAGCCACGTCGGCCAAGCGCCTGTCGATGCCCTTTGGCGCGGGCCCGCGTATCTGCCCCGGCCGCTACCTTGCGCTGCTGGAAATCAAGATGGCGATAGCGGTGCTGCTGGGCCGATTCGACATCCAATCCGTCGACACACCGGACGGGAAAGAGCCGCGCGAACACCTGTCGTTCACGATGACGCCGGTGGGATTACGCATGCGCCTGCGCGTACGGGGCTGAGGCATGCGCGATCCCCAGCCCAGGACCGTCCACCTCAAGGACTACACGCCGCCGGCGTTTCTCGTCACCGACGTCGAGCTCGACGTGGAACTCCGCGAAGACCACGCGCTCGTGCGCGCGAAGCTGCAGATCAGGCGCAACGCGGGGCCCGGCCCGCTGGTGCTGGACGGCGAGGAGCTCGAACTGATCTCGGTCGCCGTGAACGGCAGGCCGGCCGAGCACAGCACCGCGCCCGATCGCCTCACGGTGCCGGACGTTCCCGACGCCTTCACGCTCGAGACCGTGACGCGCATCGTGCCGCAGAAGAACACCCAGCTCGAGGGCCTGTACGCCACGCAGCATGGCTTCGTCACGCAATGCGAGGCGCAGGGCTTCCGCCGCATCACCTGGTTCGTGGACCGCCCGGACAACATGGCGCGCTATGTCGTCACCGTGCGCGCGGACAAGGCGAAGTATCCGGTGCTGCTGTCCAACGGCAACCTTGTTGGCGCAGGCGACGAAACCAGCGGCAGGCACTGGGCGAGGTTCGACGATCCGTTCCCCAAGCCTTCGTATCTCTTCGCGTTGGTGGCGGCGAAACTGGATGTGCTGGAGGACTCCTTCACCACGCGCTCGGGCAAGCAAGCCAGGCTCGGCGTGTATGTCGAGCCGGGCAAGCTCGACCAGGCCGGCTGGGCGATGGACTGCCTCAAGCGCGCGATGCGGTGGGACGAGGAGCGCTTTGGCCTGGAGCTTGACCTGGAGCAGTACAAGATCGTGGCGGTGGGCGACTTCAACTCCGGCGCGATGGAGAACAAGGGCCTCAACATCTTCAACACCAAGTACGTGCTGGCGCGCCCCGACACCGCCACCGACGCCGACTACCAGGCGATCGACTCGGTGGTCGCGCACGAGTACTTCCACAACTGGACCGGCGACCGCGTCACCTGCCGCGACTGGTTCCAGCTCTCGCTCAAGGAAGGCCTTACCGTGTTCCGCGACCAGGAATACAGCGCGGACCTCTACTCGCGTGCCGTGGAGCGCATCCAGAACGTGCGGATGCTGCGCGCCGGCCAGTTCCCCGAGGACGCGGGACCGATGGCGCACCCGGTGCGGCCGCAGTCCTACATGGAGATCCGCAACTTCTACACCATGACGGTGTACGAGAAGGGCGCGGAAGTGGTGCGCATGCAGCACACCCTGCTCGGCGAGGAAAAGTTTCAGTCGGGCATGCAGCTTTACTTCCAGCGCCACGACGGGCAGGCGGTGACCTGCGACGATTTCGTGCAGGCGATGCAGGATGCTTCCGGCATCGACCTCGCCCAGTTCAGGCGCTGGTACGACGTCGCCGGCACGCCGATACTGGATTGCTCGGGCGCCTACGCCGACGGCACCTACACCCTGACGGTCAGGCAGTCGATGAACCCGCCGTTGCATATTCCGCTGGCGGTGAAGATCGGGCCGCAGGAGAAGGTGCTTTCGCTGACCAGGGCGGAAGAAAGCTTTTCGTTCGAAGTGGCGGAACAACCGGTGCCGTCGCTGCTGCGAGGCTTCTCCGCGCCGGTAGTGCTGAATTATCCGTACACGGAAAGCGAGCTGGTGCACCTGCTCGCGCATGACGACGACGCCTTCAGCCGCTGGGAGGCGGCGCAGCGCCTCGCGGCGGGCATCATCCTCGAGCAGCGAGGCGTGCCGTCGCGCGCCTTCCTCCAAGCCATGCGGCGCGTGCTCGATGACCCGGATCCCGCCTTCGCCGCCGAGGTGCTGGCGCTGCCCTCGGAGACTTTCCTCGCCGAGCAGCTCGAGGTAGTGGACCCGGACGCGCTGCACGCGTCGAGGAACGCGCTGCGCGTGGCCATGGCGAGCGCGCTGCAGGCCGCGCTGCTGGCGAAATACGCATCGCTGCAGGTTACGGGCCCCTACTCCCCCGACGCAGACCAGGTCGGCCGGCGCACGCTGCGCAACGTCTGCCTCGGTTATCTGGTCGAACTCGGCATGTCCCCGCTCGCCGAAGCCCACTTCAAGTCCGCGGACAACATGACCGACGCCATGGCGGCGCTGCTCTGCCTCGCCGGCGCCGACTGCGCCGAGCGCCTGCCCGCGCTCGATGCGTTCTACTCGAAGTGGCGGGACGAGCCGCTGGTGGTGGACAAGTGGCTTTCGGTGCAGGCGGCCTCGCGGCTGCCCGGCACCCTCGCACGCGTCGAGGAGTTGCTCGCGCACCCCGCCTTCGACCTCAAGGTGCCGAACAAGGTATACGCGCTGATCCGCAGCTTCAGCGCCAACCACGTTCGCTTCCACGCCGCCGGCGGCGCAGGCTACGCATTCCTCGCCGAGCGCGTGATCGCGCTGAACGAGCTCAACCCGCAAGTGGCGGCGCGCATGGCTCGCGGCTTCGACCGCTGGAGAAAATTCGACGCCGGCCGCCAGGCGCATGCGCAACGCCAGCTCGAACGCATCCGCGACGCCGCAGGGCTGTCGCGCGACGTGGCCGAGATCGTCGGCAAGTCGCTGGGCTGAACGGCGCGCATGGAACCGACCGTCCTCGCCATTTTCGCGCTCGTCTACCTGGGGATGATCCTCGGCGGGCTGCCGTTCCTGCAGCTCGATCGCACCGGCATTGCGCTGCTCGGCGCCATCGCCATCGTCGGCCTGGGCGTGCTCTCGCCGGAACAGGCGGCGCAGTCGATCCACCTGCCGACGCTGCTGCTGCTGTTTTCATTCATGGTGATCTCGGCGCAGATGCGCCTGGGCGGCTTCTACACGCGCGTCACGCTGGAGATCGCGGAACTGCCCCTGTCGCCACCGGCGCTGCTGGCCGCAGTGATCGCGGCGGTGGGAGCGCTGTCCGCCGTCTTCAGCAACGATGTCGTCTGCCTGGCGATCGCGCCAGTGCTGGCGGACGCCTGCCTGCGGCGCCGGCTCGATCCCGTGCCCTACCTGCTCGGGCTCGCCTGCGCCGCCAACGTGGGATCCGCCGCCACGCTGATCGGCAATCCGCAGAACATGCTCATCGGCCAGGTGCTCAAGCTGTCCTTTGCCGACTATTTCCTCACGGCGATCGTGCCAGTGTTGCTCGGCCTCGTCGCCACCTGGGGCGTAATCGCCTGGCAGGCGCGCGGCAGGTGGATGACGGTGCTGGACGACCCGGCGCCGGAGCGGCGCCAGGACGAAGCGCCTTACGACCGCTGGCAGACCGCGAAGGGCCTCGCCATCGCCGCCGCGCTGGTCGGCGCGTTCCTGTTCGCCGACTTTCCGCGGGAGGTGGCGGCGCTCGCCGGTGCGGGCCTCCTGCTGATGAGCAGGAAGCTGCATTCGCACAAGATGCTGGGGTTGGTGGATTGGGAGCTGCTGATTCTGTTCATCGGCCTGTTCGTGTTGAACCATGCGCTCTCGCAGACCGGCCTGACCGCGGCCGCGATGCAGCTGCTGGCGGAGGCCGGCGTGCAGCTCGCGGAACCGGTGCCGCTGTTCGTGGCCACCCTCGTCCTTTCCAACCTGGTGTCAAACGTCCCGGCGGTGATGCTCCTGCTGCCGGCGGCGACCCAGCCGTTCTCCGGCCCGCTGCTGGCGCTGGTGAGCACGCTGGCGGGAAATCTTTTCATCGTCGGCTCGATCGCCAACATCATCGTGCTGGACGCGGCGCGGCGGCGAGGCATTGCGATAGACTGGCGCAGCCACGCGCGCGCCGGCATACCTGTCACGCTCGTCACGCTGGCGGTCACGGCGGCGTGGTTCGCGCTGAGGCACTGAGAGCGCCGGCGCAGGTGTCGGGCCGCCGCGACGTCGCGCGCTTATCGCAAGACGCTGCGCAAATCGTCACAAAGTCGCTGCAGTGAGCCGGGATACCGCGCAGTTTGTCCTTGAGCCCGGCGTACAAGCTGGCATTGTGGGCGCTCTTGAACTCGCCTGACATCAACTCGCGGCTGGCCACTACCGGCCAGCTCCTCGTTCGCTCGGGGATTGAAATCGGCCGGCTCCTGGGCTCGATGCGCGAGGACGGCGATGCCGTGACCGGGAATCTCCCGTCGCAAATGCTGTTCCTCTCGAAGCTGCTTTACATAGAGCCGGTGAGAGGGTACATGCTGCTCTCTTATTCCGATCACAAGGCGGCCAACACGGCGGCTCTGGCGGCGCGCTCGCTCACGCTGCGCTGCAACCATCGCGGCGCGCAGTTCGCTTTCGCGGGCGACAAGCCGCGGCAAACGGCCTACGCAGGCCAACCCTGCATCCAATTCGGGTTGCCCACGGCGATTCTGGGGATGCAGCAGCGTCGCGGCCTCTCCCGCGTCCAGATTCCGGCGCAGGCGCCGGTGCGCTGCGACCTGCGCATGGGCCTGCAGGCCTTCGCGTCCAGAGTGGTCGACGTCAGCCTCGATGGCATCGGCGCGCTGATATCCGACCCTGCGATCCCCCTGTGTACCGGCACGCGGCTGGAGCGCGCGCGCATCTGGCATCCTCAGGTCGAGCCTTTCCACGTCGACCTCGAAGTCCGCAACGTAGCCCGCGCCACCCTTGCCAACGGCCAACGGGTCAGCCGCATCGGCTGCAAGGTGCTCGGCTCGCGCGAGGTCCTGGACGAACTCATCCGCCTGTTCATCATCGACCTGGCCTGACCGGGCTGCAGCATGGATAGCACGCTTCATCTGCTCCTCGCCACCGTTGTGTTCCTCGGCATCCACGTCGTGCCCAGCACGCCGCTGCGCACGCTGGCGGTGAGCGCGGTCGGCGAACGCGCCTACCTCGGCCTGTTCTCCCTCGCCTCGCTCGGCGGCCTCGTCTGGATGTCCACGGCCTTTGCGCGCGCGCCTGCCGAGGCCCTGTGGCCGGGGCTGCGCCTGGCGCCGATACTGGCGCTGCCCTTCGCTTTCGTGCTCCTCGCCTGCGGCCTGCTGGCGCGCAATCCGACGCTGACCGGGCAGGCCGGCGCGCTCAGGCATCCCGAGGTGGCGCGCGGCATCCTGCGCATCACGCGCCATCCAGTCATGTGGGCCATCATTTTGTGGGCCGGTGCGCACCTGCTCGCGCTCGGCTCGCTCAGGGCGGTGGTGTTCTTCGGCGGGCTTCTGCTGCTCGCCGCCGCCGGCACCACCCTGCAGGACGCGCGCAAGGCGAAGTCGCTGGGCGATGACTGGAAGCGCTTCGCCGCGGTGACTTCCAACCTGCCCTTCGGCGCCATCGCGCGAGCTCGCAACAAGCTGGTGTGGCGCGAGATCGGCTGGTGGCGGCCCGCGGTGGGCCTCGCGCTGTTCACCCTGCTGACCTGGTTCCACCCCTGGCTGTTCGGCTACCGCCCGTACTGAAAATGGGGTCAGACCCCTTTTTCTAGTTTGCGCTGCACGCGCTGGTCGAACTTGGCGACGTTGACCACCACGCGCTCGTGCGTGCCATCGCCGATCAGCTCCCGCTCATCGCGCGCCTCGACGCGAAAACGGATCGTTCTATCCTCGACCG
The DNA here is from genome assembly GCA_964631735.1 of uncultured Enterobacteriaceae bacterium. Lineage (GTDB taxonomy): Bacteria > Pseudomonadota > Gammaproteobacteria > Burkholderiales > SG8-39 > JAABQT01. The sequence goes on along the minus strand of CAZVZV010000291.1, from coordinate 3,976 downwards.
CCAGCACTTCGGCGAGCGCCGTGACACGCATGCCAACGGGCGTCGCGGCGACGTGGCGCACGTTGAGTATCGTGCCGAGACTCTGCTGGCCCGGCGGCAGCAGGCGCTCGATTGCGTCGAGCGCCGCCGCTTCGAACAGGTTGATCATCACGGGCGTGGCAAGCACGTGCACCCGGCCGCTGCCCACGCGTGGCGCCGTGTGCTCCTCGCCGACGACCAGCGCGGCACTGCCCTTCAGGCCCGGCTTAATCGCATCCATGTGCAGGCTATGATAGCCGCATGCACCCGCGCGTCGTGATCCTGGGCTGCGGCTTCGGCGGCCTGTTCGCCGCACGCGCGCTGCGCAACGCGCCGGTCGACGTCACGGTGGTTGACCGCACCAATCATCACTTGTTCCAGCCGCTCCTGTACCAAGTGGCGACCGCCGGTCTCGCCGCTCCAGCCATCGCCGAGCCGATCCGCCGGATCCTCGCGCGGCAGAAGAATGCCACCGTGCTGTATGGCGAGGCGCAGCGCGTGGACTTGGGTGCACGCAAGGTGGTGCTGGAGAACGGCGATGAACTTGGCTACGACCGACTGATCCTCGCCACCGGCGCGCGCGACAGCTATTTCGGCCACGACGAATGGGCCGCCTACGCCCCCGGGCTGAAGACGCTGGAAGACGCCTTCGACATCCGCCGCCGCATCCTGCTCGCCTTCGAGCATGCGGAGCGCGAAGCGGACCCGGCGAAGCGGTCCGCCTTGCTCACCTTCGTGGTGATCGGCGCGGGCGCCACCGGCGTGGAGATGGCCGGCACGCTCGCGGAGATCGCGCGCCACTCGCTGAAAGGCGAGTTCCGCCGGTTCGACCCGCGCAACTCGCGCGTGGTGCTAGTGGAAGCGTCCGACCGCGTGCTGCCGCCGTATGCGCCCGATCTCTCCGAGAAGGCCCACCGGCAGCTCGAGCACCTCGGCGTCACCGTATGGCTCGGCAAGCGCGTCACGGGCATCGACGCACGGGGCGTAGAGCTCGGCGCAGACCGCCTGGAAGCGAGCACGGTGATCTGGTGCGCCGGCGTGGCCGCGACGCCAATCGGCGCCACGCTCGCCGTGCCGCTCGACCGCGCCGGCCGCGTCATCGTCGAACCCGACCTTTCGGTGTCCGGGCACCCGGAAGTGCAGGTGGTGGGCGACCTCGCGCTGCTCGCCTCGCATCAGCCGGCGGTGCCGGGCGTCGCGCCCGCCGCCAAGCAGATGGGGCGCCACGCCGCGCGCAACATCCTACGCTTCCTGGCGGACAAACCGCCGCTCCCCTTCCGCTACCGCGACTACGGCCAGCTCGCCACCATCGGCAGGAGCGCCGCGGTGGCGATGTTCGGCAGGGTGCACATCTGGGGCTGGCTCGCCTGGGTGACCTGGCTCACCGCGCACATCTACTTCCTGATCGGCTTCCGCAACCGCCTGGTGGTGCTGATCGACTGGGCCTGGGCCTACTGGACCTTCGAGCGCTCGGCGCGCATCGTCATCGGCCCGGGAAAGCGGCCCGGCGCCTAGCGCCCCTTGCGCGACTCGGCGATGTGGACGCGCGCGCGTGCGGCGGTGTCCCCGCAGTCGCGGTAGTCCTCCACCGCCTGGTTCGCTTTGGCGCGGGTGAGCAGGCCCAGCGCCTTGCCGTAGCTCACGGTACCGGAGAAGCCCTGTGCCTTGGCGAGGTCGAGGTCCTTCCAGGCGGCGTCGACCTGCGCGGCGCAGCGCTCGCGCTGCTGCATGGTGCCGCCGCAGCCGCCAGCAAGCATTGCGCATGCGATGAACAGAATTATCGTTCTCATGCCGGCATTCTAACGCCCCCAAAGCCAGGCCGCGCCGCGCACACCGCTCGCGTCGCCGTGCCTGGGCGGCAGGAGCCGGGTGGCCACCTGGTCCGAGAACACGTGACGTTGCCACAGCTTCGGCACTTCCTCGTAGAGGCGCGCGACCTTGGAAACGCCGCCGCCCAGCACGATTACGTCCGGATCGAGAATATTGATCACGCCGGCCAGCGCCCGCGCCAGCCGATCCTCGTAGGCGTCTAGCGCGCGTTCGCCTCCGTCGCGCTCGAGCGCCGGGCCTGACAGGTAGGTTTCGATGCAGCCGGTTCTGCCGCAATAACAGGGCCGCAGCGGCAGGTCGGCGGCTTGCGGCAGTGGCAACGGGTTGTGGCCCCACTCCCCGGCGATGGAGTTGGCCCCGGTGAACACTTCGCCGCGCACCACGATGCCGCCGCCCACGCCAGTACCGAGGATCACGCCGAAAACCACCTCGGCGCCCTCCCCGGCGCCATCCACGGCTTCGGACAGTGCGAAGCAGTTGGCGTCGTTGGCCAGCCGCACCTCGCGTCCGATCAGATTCTCCAGGTCCTGCTTGAGCGGCTTGCCGATGAGCCAGGTGGAATTGGCATTCTTCACCAACCCTGTAACCCTAGACAGCGCACCGGGGATACCGACGCCGACCGACCCCTCGCCCGCCTCGCGCACCAGGGCGGCGACCGCCGCAAGCGTCGCCGCATAGTCGCCGCGCGGCGCGGGAATCCTCTTGCGAAAGATTTCGCGACCCGCAGCATCGAGCGTGAGCGCCTCGATCTTGGTGCCGCCCAGGTCTATGCCGATGCGCAACATCGACGCCAACTATATCTACAATTGCCGCATGCAAGCCCAGGGCAGCTTCGACTACGTCGTGGTTGGCGCCGGCACCGCCGGTTGCCTGCTCGCCAACCGGCTGTCCGCCGATCCCGCGATGTCGGTGCTGCTGCTCGAAGCCGGCGGCCAGGACGACTGGTTCTGGATCGACGTTCCCGTCGGCTATCTCTATACGATCGCCAACCCGCGCACGGACTGGTGCTACAAGACCGAGCCTGACGCGCATCTCGCCAACCGCTCCATCCACTATGCGCGCGGCCGAGTGCTCGGCGGCTGCTCCTCGATCAACGCCATGATCCACATGCGCGGGCAGAAGGAGGACTGGGATTACTGGGCGTCGCTCGGCAATGCCGGCTGGTCGTGGCAGGAGATGCTGCCGCTGTTTCAACAGTTGGAGGATTACGAGCACGGAGCGGTGGATGGTTACGGAGCGGGTGGCGAGGTGCGCGTGGAGGATCCGCGGGTGCGGTGGGAGATCCTGGATGCGTGGAGGGCGGCGGCCGAGGAATGCGGGATCGCGCCAATCAGGGTATTCAATAGCGGAAACAATTCTGGCTGCGCCTACTTCCAGATGAACCAGCGCAGAGGAGTGCGCTGGAGTGCGACCAAGGCTTTCCTCAGACCAGTTCTACATCGACCCAATCTGCAGGTACTGACCGGAGTCCACGCAACGCGCGTACGTTGCGAAGGCCGTGCCGCCGCGGGCGTCGAATTTCGCGCCGGCGGCGACTCGCGCTACGCCAAAGCCACGCGCGAGGTGATCCTCGCCGCCGGCGCGATCGGATCACCCCAACTGCTGCAGCTATCCGGCATCGGATCGGGAAAACTGCTGCCACAGTTCGGCATTCCCGTCGTTCATGATTTGCCGGGGGTGGGCGAGAACCTGCATGACCATCTGCAGATCCGCATGCAGTACAAAGTGAGCGGGGTGAAGACGCTGAACCAGATGGCCAACAGCCTCTTGGGCAAGGCCGCCATGGGACTGGAGTACCTGCTGTTCAAGACCGGACCGCTCACCATGCCGCCGTCGCAGCTTGGCGCCTTCGCGAAGAGCAGTCCTGCCGAACCCAGCCCGAACATCGAATGGCATGTGCAGCCCCTGTCGCTGGACAAGTTCGGCGATCCGCTGCACCGCTTCCCCGCGATCACGCCGAGCGTGTGCAACCTGAGGCCGAACGCGCGCGGGTGGGTGCGCATCCGGTCCAAAGACGCAGCGACCTACCCCGAGATCAAGCTGAACTATCTGTCCACGCCGGAGGACCGCAAGGTGGCGGTAGACGGGATGCGCTACACGCGCCGCATCATGGCGGCCAAGGCGCTCG
>CAZVZV010000290.1:0-2629 GCA_964631735.1 uncultured Enterobacteriaceae bacterium | reverse complement strand
CGGTGTCGGCCATCGCTGGAATGAGCTTGGGCGGCACGAAGGAGCCAACCTCGATTTCTTCCACCCCGGCCGCAGCGAGCGCGCTGATCCAGGCCTTCTTGGTTTCGGTGGGCATCAACTGCCTGGCGTTCTGCAAGCCGTCGCGCGGACCGACTTCGCAAATATGGACTTGTCGCATGGGGTCCTCCGGGAGCAGGGAATTCTAGCGCGCCGCACGCGCCTCGATGCGAAGTACCGCATAGCCGCACAGCGCGCAGCACCCGGCGAACACCAGCATCGCCCACAGCGAAGCCCCCCAGCCGCCGAAGTGGGACGCGAGCCATGCCAGCAGGACGGGGCCGAAGAACTGCCCGGCCTGCGAGGTCTGCATGACCATGCCGTTGGTGGTTCCCACATGCTGCGGCGTCCTGGCGTGCACCACCACGCCAGAGAAAATCGCGCCGGGTATCGCACCGGCGCAGCAGGAAAACACGAGCACCGAGAAGTAGCGCAGCGCATCGGGCAGCGCGCCCGAGAGCATGGCGACGTCCGTGATCACCATGATCGCCGCCGCAGCGAGGATCAGTTTCCCGCGACGCACGCCGTGCGCGATGAGCCATCCCCCGCCGATATTGCCGGGGATGTTGACCAGCACCATCAACGCGGTAAGGAGGGAAGCAACGCCGGCGGTGACGCCCCGTTCTCCGATGAGGAACGTGGGCAGCCAGATCATCACCGAGGTCCATTGCGCGGTGTAGAAAGCGAAAAGCAACGCCAGTGCCACGCTGCCGGGCTGGCGCAGCGATTCGAGCGCGAGCTTCAGGGAGCTGACCCCACCGAAACTGGGCGTCGGCGCGAGGCGCCAGACCAGGGCAATGGCCACCGATGCTGCGATCGCCCATGCTGTCCACAATCCGCGCCAGCCCCAGGCCGCAATGATCGGCGCGGCGAGGAGGATGGCCAAAGTCCCGCCCGATGGCATGTAGGAACTCCAAAGCCCCATCACCTTGGGACGACTACCGTCATCGGCGGCCGCAGCAACAATGAGCGCGGATCCTGCAACAGTGAAGAGGATGAAGCCGACGCCCTCGAGAAACCGCGAAGCGAGCAGCGAAGGAAAATCCCAGGCGACGGAGCCAAGCAATCCGGCAACGCAGATCACCGCAAGCCCTGCGAGCCCCAGCCGTTTGTGACCGAAACGGTCGCACAACACGCCGACAAACATGCCGACGAACAACCCGATCACGTTGAAAGTGGTGGCGATAAACCCGGACTCGACCAGCGTCAGCCCGAGCTCGAGGCGCTGCGCGGGGAGCGCGGGGGGAACCTTGCCGATGTAAGCGCCGCAGACGAGTCCGCCGGCAAAGACAGCCCACACTGCGGGCCAGCGCGTGCCCGCGCTCAAGCCGCGTGCACCGGGATCTTCAGCTCGACGATTTTCTTCCGCCAATCGGCGGGGCCGGTCTGGTGTACCGACGTACCGCTGGCATCCACCGCGACGGTCACCGGCATGTCCTTGACGTCGAACTCGTAGATCGCTTCCATGCCGAGATCTTCAAATGCCAGCACGCGCGACTTACGGATCGCCTTTGCGACGAGATACGCAGCGCCGCCGATCGCGATGAGGGAAGCCGCCTTGTGCTTGCGAATCGCCTCGATCGCCACCGGGCCGCGCTCGCCTTTGCCCACCATCGCGACGAGGCCAGTCTGCGACAGCATCGTCTCCACGAACTTGTCCATTCGCGTAGCGGTGGTCGGGCCCGCGGGTCCTACCACTTCGTTGCCCACCGGATCGACAGGGCCTACGTAGTAAATGACGCGATTGGTGAAATCGACGGGCAGCTTCAACCCCTTGTCGAGCATGTCCTGGATGCGTTTATGTGCGGCGTCGCGCCCGGTGAGGAGTTTGCCGGAGAGGAGCAAGGTTTCTCCGGGCTTCCACGTCGCCACTTCGGCGCGCGTCAGTGCATCGAGGTTTACCTGCCTTGCATTCGCGGCGGGTGCCCAGGTGATTTTCGGCCAATCCTCGAGAGAAGGCGCCTCGAATTCGGCCGGCCCCGAGCCGTCCAGCACGAAATGGATGTGCCGCGTCGCGGCGCAATTCGGAATCATCGCCACGGGTTTGTTCGCCGCGTGGGTGGGATAGGAGAGGATCTTCACGTCGAGCACCGTGGACAGGCCGCCCAGGCCCTGCGCGCCGATGCCCAGCGCATTCACCTTGTCGTAGAGCTCGATGCGCAGCTCCTCGTACTTGTCGCGCGGCCCGCGCGCCTTGAGCTCCGCCATGTCGATCGGCTCCATCAGGGCCTCTTTCGCCATCACCATCGCCTTCTCGGCGGTGCCTCCAATGCCTATGCCTAGCATCCCCGGTGGGCACCAGCCCGCGCCCATGGTCGGCACGGTCGTCAGCACCCAGTCGACCACCGAGTCGGATGGGTTGAGCATCGCGAATTTGGCTTTGGCTTCCGAGCCACCGCCCTTTGCCGCGACGTCCACTGCCACCGTGGCGCCAGGCACCAGCTCGGTGTGGATCACGGCCGGTGTGTTGTCTTTCGTATTGCGCCGAGCGAACTGCGGGTCCTCGAGGATGGAGGCGCGCAGCTTGTTGTCCGGATGGTTGTAAGCGCGCCGCACGCCTTCGTTCACGGCG
>CAZVZV010000289.1:0-2831 GCA_964631735.1 uncultured Enterobacteriaceae bacterium | reverse complement strand
GACTCCATCATCATTGCCTCGGAGCCGCTGACGAAGGACACGTCGGCGTGGGTGGAGCTGCCCGAGTACGGTGCGCTGTTCGCGCAAATCCACAATGGCCGGCCAAAGGTGACAGTGCGGTTGCTGGACTGAGGTTTCGCTGGTTTTGTCGTACCCGGCCGGAAGTTGCTATCATTGCACCATGCAAAAGAAGCCGCTCATCGAGACCAATCCGTACCTGTTGAATCCGGAGAAATTCCGCAAGGATCTCATCACGAGCGTCTCCAGTTCCACCGCGATCGAGACCGGCGCCAAGATCGAAACCATCGCCCGGACTCTGGGCAAAGATCTGAAGATCATGCCGGTCAAGACCCGGCAAGGATCCGGTCGATAATCGCGGCGAAGATCCGCTCCATCCGTTTATAGTTTCGGTCCAGGCCCGCTTGGATGGCCGCAAAGTAGTCCTTCTTTCGGCGCCCGGCAATCAAGCTGAAGTCGAGCAGCGGCAAACCCGCCTGCAACGCCATCAGCGTCGACAGGACACGGGCGATACGGCCGTTACCCTCCCGGAAAGGATGGATTAGCACCAGCTCGACATGCACCTGCGCGAGCGTACGCACGATCTCGTCACGACTTTTCGACTGGCACGGCGTGCAACGCGCCAGGACGTCGCGCTCGAATCGCGTCATAAGCGAGGGCACCAGGGCCACGGCGGCGAACGGAAAACCGTCCTTGGTCAAATTGACGTTGCGGTATTCCCCCGCCCACTCGTAGATTCCGCTCAACCAGCTTCTGTGCATGGCGCAGACATCCGCGGCTGTAAAGCGGTGGCTTTCGTCGTATTTCCTCACCAGCGCATCCATCGCCGTTCGCAGCGCCGCGGCCTCGGCGTCGTCCATCTTCCGGCGCGACCTGATGCCGAGTTTGTTCTTCAGAACCCGGCCGCGCGAACCGCGCTCGAACTGCGCCTCGACCAGGCCCGAAACGTCGTAACGACCGCTTTTCTTCATAGTGCGGATTATCGGTTCAATCGTCCGAGCCGCGCGGAAAGAGCACGTGACCGAGAGACGAGGATTGAGCGGGAAACCGGATGCGCCGCTGCGCCAAAGCAGCTGCGTCGGGACCGCCTGTCTGCCGCACTGCGTCTTGTGCCGTTGTGCCTTTCTTCACCAAAAACTTTGTCACGCACCCGGACCCTGTCACGAACCCGCGATCCAATAGTGACAGGATGCCGGTGATTTGCATGAAGGGCGGCGTAGATTCGATTGCGTCTGGAGGACGCGCATGCTGCTTCAACGTGCGACGATCGTGTGGGCGATGGCAGCAACAACACTGCTGGTCGTCGCGGCGTACGCTGCAGAGGCAACGCCAACCGCGCCGTCCCCTGCAATCGAGAGTTCACTTGCGCATCCGGCTCCGGAACCGGTGCCCCTGATTCGCATGGAGGGCCTGGCGCTCGATGAACTCCGCTTTGATTTCGCGCAGCGCCCGGCGCCAGGCACTGTCCGCAGGCTCTCACCGGCCGTCAGCGCGCACCGCACCGGGTGGGCCTTTTCGGGGCGGTTGGGACCCTTGCGCTGGTTGACTCCGATCGATGGGGCAGGAGAGACCACGCTGCGCCTCGGAGGCCGAATTCCGGGTCAACCGCACACGCCGAAAATAGGCAACTTCAGTATCAGCGTCCACTACACTTTCTAGTCGTCCGCCCGCCATATCTGTCCATGCAGCGCGGCCTCGAGTTCCTGCGCCTTGTCGCTCGCTTTCGCGAGGCGATCGTGGCTGATGAGCCGCGTGAGCAGCGTGTTGGTGCGCGCCAGGGATTTCAGCAGGCTGCGCTGGATGGCGTGCTGGAAACTGACCGACGCGGCTGAAGTGCCGTTGTAGATTTCCAGCAGCGCCTCGCGCGGAAATTCCAGCAGCGCAGCCGACTCCCGCACCCGCGCGCACCCGCCATGCGGCGCGCCGTCGAGCGTCGCCATGTAGCCCACCAGTTCCCCCGGCCCGGCGATCGCCACACGCCGCTCGCGGCCCTTCGCCTGGGTGAACACCTCCGCCGCGCCGCGCAGCACCAGGAAGCAGGTCGGCGCCGGCTGCCCCTGCGCGAACAGCCACGCCCCGCGCGGAAGCTCCAGCACCTTCGCCGCGGCGATCAGCTCATCGGCCTCGTCGGCGTCGAAACCTTCGAAGAACGGCAGGATGGGAAGGAATGCCTTCCAGTCGAACGAAGCGCGGTTCGCCCGCTTCACTCCCGCCAGCGGATCGCCGGCAGGCGGCTGCTCCCGCACCGGCCGGTCCTCCTGCGCCGGATGCTCCCGCACCTTCGCGTTCAGCGTCCGCAGCCGCTCCGCCAGCGTGCGCGTGATCGCGCGCTGCACCTCGAGCGCCCGTGCATCGCGGCTCGCCACCATGGCGCGGAAATCGTCGCGGCCGACGAACCAGCCGTCCACGTTGGTCTTCGCCACCACCGTCGCGGTACACACGCCGCGTTCGACCAGCGCCATCTCGCCGAACATCGCGCCGGCGGAAAACGACGCCACGCTCAGCATGCCGCCGCCCGGCAGCTTGACCTGGGCCTCTGCTTCGCCGGAACGGATCAGGAATGCCCCGCGCGCCGTCTCGCCCTGCCGCACCAGGCGCGCGCCTTTGGTGAAGGACACGGCGCGCGCCACGTCGAGCAGCGGCGCGAGCGCGGATTGCTGCAGCGCGTCGGAGGACATGCTGCGCACGAGTGTACACTCGCCACGCCATGAATCAGGCCGCCGGCGCGATCGACGCCAACAAACTGCTCGCGGTGGTGCAGGCCGTGGCGCGCGAAGCGCGCCCGAGCGTCGAGCCGCACGTCGCGCTCGACA
>CAZVZV010000288.1:0-9139 GCA_964631735.1 uncultured Enterobacteriaceae bacterium | reverse complement strand
ATGGTCGCTATGGCGAGCAGCACTTCCAACGGATTACGCCCCCTTGAACTCGTTGTTACCGAGTTGGAAGCCGATTCAATCAGAAACGCGCGCAGGCCGCCACACACCGTCGGCTAGAATGCGGTTTTCCGGCGGCAATTCACCACTTTGAAGCAGGAACAGCCACCCGCCGACGCCATCGTCATCCGCGGCGCGCGGCAGAACAATCTCAAGAACCTGACGCTCATCCTGCCGGCGAACGAGCTGATCGTCGTCACCGGCGTTTCGGGCTCGGGCAAGTCCTCGCTCGTCTTCGACACGCTCTACGCCGAGGGGCAGCGGCGCTACGTCGAGACCTTCAGCCCCTATGCGCGCCAGTTCCTCGAGCGCATGGACAAGCCGCAGGTGGACGCCATCGAGGGCATCCCGCCGGCCATCGCCATCGACCAGACCAACCCGGTGCGCACCTCGCGCTCCACGGTCGGCACGATGACCGAGCTGAACGACCACCTGAAGCTGCTGTTTGCGCGGGCCTCCAAGCTGCATTGCCGCAATTGCGGCAAGCCGGTGCGGCGCGACACGCCGGAATCAATCTACCAGGCGCTGGTCACGCAGCCGGAAACGCGCCTTGAGATCACGTTCCCGGTGCCAGTGCCGAGGAATTTCTCGGAAAAAGAAGTCGAGGAACTTCTGCAGCGGCAGGGTTATACAAAGCTGCGCTCGCGCTCGAAGACCCTGATCGAAGTGATTCAGGACCGCGTGCGTCCCGCCTCGGCCGAAAAAGCGCGCGTGATGGACGCGATCGACTCGGCGCTGCGCTTCGGGCAAGGACGCCTCAATGCGTATGAGGAAAATGGGGTCAGACCCCTTTCTTTTTCTTCTTCCCTGCATTGCGCCGACTGCGACATCACCTACTCCGAACCCACGCCCGCGGCGTTCTCGTTCAATTCGCCGATCGGCGCCTGCGACACCTGCCGCGGTTTCGGGCGCGTGATCGGCGTGGACTTCGGGCTGGTGATCCCCGATGAATCGAAAACCCTGCGCGAGGGCGCGATCAAGCCCTGGCAGACACCGAGCTTCAAGGAATGCCAGACCGACCTCGCCAGGTACGTGAAGAAGCACGGCGTGCCGCTCGACGTGCCGTGGCGCGAAATGAAGTCCGCGCATCGCGCCTGGGTGCTCGAGGGCGACACGGACTGGGTGAGCTGGAAGAAATCCTGGCCGGGCAAGTGGTACGGCGTCGCGCGCTTCTTCAAGTGGCTGGAGAGCAAGGCCTACAAGATGCACATCCGGGTGCTGCTCTCGAAGTACCGCGCCTACACCGAGTGCTCGGCCTGCGGCGGCGCGCGGCTTAAACCCGACGCGCTGCTGTGGAAGATCGACGGCAGGACGATCCGCGAGCTGATGCTGATGCCGGTGAGCGACGTCCGGCAGTTCTTCACGGCGCTGCAATTGCCGGCCCCGTTTGACGAGGCCACCGACCTGCTGCTCGGCGAGATTCGCACGCGTCTCGCCTACCTCGGTGAGGTCGGCCTTGGCTACCTGACGCTGGATCGCCAGTCGCGCACCCTCTCCGGCGGCGAAGTGCAGCGTATCAACCTCACCACGGCGCTGGGGACATCGCTGGTCAACACGCTGTTCGTGCTGGACGAGCCGTCGATCGGCCTGCACCCGCGCGACATGGGACGGGTGATCGAGGTGATGCGCAGGTTGCGCGACGCGGGCAACTCGCTCGTGGTGGTGGAACACGACCCGCAGATCATGTTCGCCGCGGACCGCATCCTCGACATGGGCCCGGGCCCGGGCGAGCGTGGTGGCGAGGTGGTGTTTTTCGGCCCGCCGGCGGAGCTGCGGGCCACGCACACGCTCACCGCAGAATATCTCTCGGGACGCAAGCGTGCCGAAGCGCCTCGCGCGCCGAGCAAGCCGAAGAAATTCCTGCAGGTTCTCGGCGCCGCCGAGCACAATCTGAAGGACCTGGACATTTCGATCCCGCTCGAGCGCCTGGTATGCGTGACCGGCGTGTCCGGCTCAGGCAAGTCCACGCTGGTGCAGGACGTGCTCTACGCGGCTCTGCTCAAGGCCAAAGGCAAACCGACTGAAACGCCGGGCAAGCACCGCGCGCTGCGCGGCGCGGAGCGGATCGGAGAAGTGGTGATGGTGAACCAGTCGCAGATCGGCAAGACTACGCGCTCCAACCCGGCGAGCTACGTCGGCGCCTTCGACGCGATCCGAGACCTGTACGCAAAGACGCCGGTGTCCAGGGAGCGCAAGTACACGGCGGGCACCTTCAGCTTCAATTCCGGCAACGGCCGCTGCCCGGCCTGCGGCGGCAACGGCTTCGAGCACGTAGAGATGCAGTTCCTCTCCGACGTCTATCTGCGTTGCCCGGACTGCGACGGCAAGCGCTACCGGCCGGAAGTGCTAGAGGTGAAGCTGCGCGGAAAGAGCATCGCCGAAGCGCTGGAGATGACGGTGTCCGAGGCAGTCGTCTTCTTCAAGGACCAACCCGAGGTGCTCGCGCGCCTGCAGCCGCTCGCCGACGTGGGGCTCGACTATCTGCGCCTCGGCCAGCCGGTGCCCACCCTTTCCGGCGGCGAAGCGCAGCGGCTTAAGCTGGCAGGGCATCTAAAAATGGGGTCAGACCCCATTTTTCCGAAGCTCTTCCTTTTCGACGAGCCGACGACGGGCCTGCATTTCGATGACATCGCGAAGCTGTTGCGCTCTTTCCGCAAGCTGCTCGCGGCCGGCCATTCGCTGGTCGTGATCGAGCACAACCTCGACGTGATTCGCGCCGCCGACTGGATCCTCGACCTGGGCCCGGAAGGCGGGGATGGCGGGGGCGAACTGGTTTGCGCGGGCACTCCCGGCGAGGTCATGCAGCACGCGACCTCGCATACCGGAAAAGCGCTGAAGGAGTATGAGAAGAAAATAGGGACAGACCCCATTATTTCGCAGAGCGAAATAATGGGGTCTGTCCCCATTTCTTCTTCCATCCGCATCCACAACGCACGCGAGCACAACCTCAAGTCGATCGACGTCGAGATCCCGCGCCAGCGCTTTACCGTGGTCACGGGCGTATCCGGGTCGGGCAAATCAACCCTGGCCTTCGACATCCTGTTTTCGGAAGGCCAGCGCAGGTATCTCGAGTCGCTCAACGCCTACGCGCGCCAGTTCGTGCAGGTGGCGGCGCGGCCCGACGTCGACGCGATCTACGGCATTCCTCCGACCGTGGCGATCGAGCAACGCACCAGCCGCGGCGGCAGGAAGAGCACGGTGGGCACGCTGACCGAGATCCACCACTTCCTGCGCCTGCTGTTCGTCAAGCTCGGCACGCAGCATTGCCCCGACTGCGACTCGCCGATCGAGCCGCAGAGCGAGGACGCGATCGCCGCGCGCCTGCTGCGCGACTACCGCAAACAGAAAATCACCCTCCTCGCTCCGCTCGTAGTCGCCCGTAAGGGCGTCTACACCGATCTCGCCAAGTGGGCGCGCTCCAAGGGCTACAGCCAGCTGCGCGTGGATGGAAAACTCCTCCCGCTGCAACCGTTCCCGCACATCGAGCGCTTCAAGGAGCACAGCATCGAACTGCCGGTCGCACAACTCACGGTTTCGCCAGGCGCGGAGGGCGAGTTGCGCGGGCACCTGACCAAGGCGCTCGAATTCGGCAAGGGCAGCGTACTGGTGACCGCGGGACGCAAACAGCAGGCCTTCTCGACCAAGCGCGCCTGCCCGTCCTGCGGCCGCAGCTTCCAGGACCTGGACCCGCGCCTGTTTTCCTATAACTCGCGCCACGGCTGGTGCACGGCCTGCGTCGGCACCGGATTGCAGTTGAAGGACGTGGGCTGGGATGCCGAGCGCTCTCGCACCGGCCAGGAGGACCACGTGCTCGACTCGTGGCTCGAGTGGCTGGAAGTCGACGAAGCCTGCCCCGAGTGCAAAGGCAATCGCCTCAACCCGGAAGCCCTCGCCGTGCGCTGGCGTGGCCGCAATATCGCCGCCTATGGCAGCGAGCCGGTCGAGCGCCTCGCCGCGCTGTTCGAAGGCGTGAAGCTCGAAGGCCGCGAGCGCGAGATCGCGCGCGACCTGCTGGCGGAACTGCGCAGCCGCCTCGGCTTCCTTAAAGAGGTCGGGCTGTCCTACCTCGCGCTCGATCGCTCGGCGCCCACGCTCTCAGGCGGCGAAGCGCAGCGAATTCGGCTGGCCGCACAGCTCGGCTCCAACCTGCGCGGCGTGTGCTCCATCCTCGACGAACCGACCATCGGCCTGCACCACCGCGACAACCGGATCCTGCTCGACGTGCTGGAGAAACTCGAGGCCAAAGGTAACACCCTGGTGGTGGTCGAGCACGACGAGGACACCATCCGCCGCGCGCATCACGTCATTGACCTTGGCCCCGGCGCCGGAAAGCTCGGCGGCCGCGTGATCGCCGAAGGCACGGCGGAAGAACTGATGCAGCATCCAGACTCGATCACCGGCAAATTCCTCCTGCAGCCCCTGCGCCATCCCCTGCAGCCGCGGCGCCCGGTGAACAAGGGCACCCCCGCCATCGAGATCGCCGGCGCCGCCCTGCACAACCTGAAGAAATTGGACCTGCGCGTGCCGCTCGGGCGCCTGGTGGCGATCACCGGCGTGTCCGGCTCCGGAAAATCCACGCTGGCGCGCGACGTGCTGCACGACAGCCTCAAGGCCGGCGGCCCGGTCGGCTGCAAGGCTCTGAAAGGCCGCAAGCTCGTCGAGCGCGTGCTGGAAGTGGACCAGGCGCCCATCGGCAAGACCCCGCGCTCCTGCCCCGCGACCTACGTGGGCTTCTGGGACTCGATCCGGCGCCTGTTCGCCGATACCAGCGAAGCGCGCATGCGCGGCTGGAGCGCGAGCCGCTTTTCCTTCAACACCAAGGGCGGCCGTTGCGAGAACTGCGAAGGCCAGGGACAGAAGAAAATCGAAATGAGCTTCCTGCCCGATGTCAAAGTGGCCTGCGAGGCCTGCGGCGGGCAGCGCTTCAACCACGACACGCTCTCGGTGCGCCTGCGCGGCAAGACCGTCGGCGAAATTCTGGCGATGAGCGTGGACGAGGGCGTGGAGTTCTTCGCCGCGCATGCGTCGATCCACCATGCCTTGCGCCTGTTGCAGGATGTCGGCCTGGGTTACCTCACGCTGGGACAGCAGAGCCCCACCTTGTCAGGTGGTGAAGCCCAGCGCATCAAGCTGGTCACCGAACTATCCAAAGTTCGGGGTAGCTTTGGCAGTTCCATCGATCTCCCTTCTTCCGTTCGTGGAAGAAGGGAGACATCTTTTTCTTCAAACCGCACCCTCTACGTCCTCGACGAACCCACCGTCGGCCTGCACATGGCCGATGTCGAAAGGCTCATCCGCGTCCTTCACCGCCTTGTCGACGCTGGAAACACCGTAGTGGTAATAGAACACAATCTGGACGTCATCGCGGAAGCCGACTGGTTGATCGACCTCGGCCCCGAAGGCGGCGACGCCGGCGGCCGCATTGTTTACCAAGGGCCTCCTGAAAGAGCAATCCGGGGCCACACCGCCGCAGTGCTGTCCGGCTTCCTCGCGCAGCGCACGGCCGCATGAACCCGCTCGCCCCGCCGCGGCGCCCGGTGGCGCTGGCGCTGATGGTCGTCGCGCCCGTCCTGTGGAGCACGGCGGGGGTGCTGACGCGCCAGATCCAGTCCGCCGGCGCCTTCGAGATGGCGTTCTGGCGCTCGAGCTTTGCCGCCGCGTTCGTGTTCTGCGCCCTCCTCGTGCTTCAGGGCAAGCGCCCCTGGCAGACGCTGCGCGCCGCAGGAGTTCCCGGCCTTGTCTCCGGTGCGATGTGGGCAGTGATGTTCACCCTGTTCATCGTGGCCCTGACCCTTACTTCCACCGCGAACGTGCTGGTGGTGTCGAGCCTCGGGCCGCTGTGCACGGCGATACTGGCCTTTTTCGTGCTGCGCGAGCCGGTTCCGCCACGCAGCTGGTTCGCCATCGTCGCGGCCAGCATCGGCATGGCGGCCATGTTCGGCGCCGGCTTTTCTGCCGGCGAGCCGCGCCACCTCGCCGGCATGGCGCTCGCTCTCACCATCCCGATCGCCGGCGCAGTGAACCTGGTCACCCTGCGCAAAAGTGCGGCGCACCTGGACCTGATGCCGGCGGTATTGCTCGGCGCGCTGCTCTCGGCGGCAGTGACGCTGCCTTGGGCGCTGCCCTTCCAGGCCAGCGGCCGCGACCTGCTGGTCCTCGCCACGCTCGGCGTGTTCCAGCTCGGCGTGCCCTGCATGCTGCTGGTGCTGGTGAGCCGCACGCTCAGCGCACCGGAGATCGCGCTGCTCGGGCTGCTGGAAGTGGTGCTGGGGCCGTTGTGGGCCTGGCTCGGTGCGGGCGAGACTCCCGCCAGCGCCACGCTCGCGGGCGGCGCCATCGTGCTCGCCGCGCTCGCCGGCAACGAACTCGCGGCGCGCCGCGCGCGAGGAACTTAGTGCGCGCCGTGCAAGTCTCATCTGCCATGAGAACGCTAGGCATACTTCTGGCGCTGCTGCACGCGCTGGCCGCTCAAGCGCAGCAGCTGGCGCCCGACGCACTGGTGCGACAGGTAACGGCCGACGTGCTCGAAGCGGTACAGAACGATGCGGTGCTGCAGGCCGGCGACCGCAAGCGGGCGATTGCGCTTGCCGAGCAAAAAGTGCTGCCGCACATCGACTTTGCCGAGGCCACGCGGCTGGCGATGGGCACCTGGTGGAAGACCGCGACGCCGGCGCAGCGCGAGAAGCTGACGGCAGAGTTCCGCGCCCTGCTGCTGCGCACCTACGCCAATGCCATCGGCGCTTACAAGGGCCAGACCATGCGCGTGCTGCCTATGCGCATGGAAGCGGGGGCCGACGACGTCGTGGTGCGCAACCAGTTCCTGCGCGCGGGCGCGCCGCCGCTGCGCATCGATTACGCCCTGTACAGGACGGCGGCGGGATGGAAGATCTACGACATCGTCGCCGAGGGAGTAAGCCTGGTGCTCACCTACCGCGTCGAATTCGATCAGGTGGTGCGCCAGTCGGGGATCGACGGACTGATCCAGCGCATCGCGGAGAAGGAATAGCGCAAGGCAGCGCGCTGAGGTACAATGCGCGTCAGGTTTCTGTTGCGCGTACATCCGGTTAGCGTCTCAGTCGTTTCACGGTCCACCCTGGACTGTCGAATCCCAGCCTAGAAAAGCATCTGCCTGAACCGGTCGGAAGTCTTCCTTCCCAGGCCGAGCTCAGGAGATAGTCATCACACCGTCGTTCGCAACACTCGGCCTGCAGGCCGAGCTGCTCCGTGCTGTCGCCGATCAGGGCTACACGGTTCCCACCCCCATCCAGTCGCAAGCCATTCCCGTCGTGCTCGCCGGGCGCGACCTGCTTGGCGCCGCGCAGACCGGCACCGGCAAGACCGCCGGCTTCACCCTGCCGCTGCTGCAATTGCTGAATTCCGCTCCCGCGCAGCATCCGCGGCGCGTGCGCACGCTGGTGCTGACGCCGACGCGCGAACTTGCCGCGCAGGTGCACGAAAGCATTCGCACCTACGGCAAGCACCTCAAGCTGCGCGCCACCTGCGTGTTCGGCGGCGTCGGCATCCATCCGCAGATCGCGGAATTGAAGCGCGGCGTGGACATCCTCGTCGCCACGCCGGGGCGCCTGCTCGACCACGCACAGCAGCGCACCGTGGAACTACGCTTCGTGGAGATCCTGGTGCTGGACGAAGCCGACCGCATGCTCGACATGGGCTTCATCCCCGACATCCGCCGCATCCTGAAGCTGCTGCCGCAGAAGCGGCAGAACCTGCTGTTCTCGGCCACTTTCCCGGACGAGATCCGCACGCTGGCCGGCACCTTCATGCACGACCCGGTGACTGTCGAGGTGGCGCGCCGCAATATGCCGGTCGAACTCATCGAGCAGGTCGCGCACCCTGTGTCGCATGACCGCAAGCGCGCGCTCCTTTCGCACCTGGTCAAATCGAACGACTGGCAGCAGGTGCTGGTCTTCACGCGCACCAAGCACGGCGCCAATCGCCTCGCCGAGCAACTAGAGCGCGACGGCATCGAGGCCGACGCAATCCACGGCAACAAGAGCCAGGGCGCGCGCACGAGGGCGCTGAAGCGCTTCAAGGACCAGGAGTTGCGCGTGCTGGTGGCGACCGACATCGCCGCGCGCGGGCTGGACATCGAATTTCTGCCGCACGTCGTCAACTACGACCTGCCACACGTCGCGGAAGACTACGTGCACCGCATCGGCCGCACCGGCCGCGCCGGTTCCTCGGGCGCCGCGGTGTCGCTGGTGAGCCACGAAGACCGGCCGCTGCTGACGGCGATCGAGCGGCTGATGAAACGCAGCGTGGAGCTGCGCGTGGTGGCGGGCTTCGAGCCCGGGCAGCACCAGCCCCAGCCGGAAAATAGGGTCAGACCCCATTTTTCGCGGGGCAAGCCGCCGCAACGGCAACAGCAGCGCCGCAGTTTCGGCGGCGGGCAGCGCCGCGCGGCCTAGGGCCACTCCGGCCGGTGATGGCCTGGCGGCACCGGCGGCCGCGCCCAGCGCGCAGGTGTCTCCGACAGTTGCACGATGGGCTTGAGGTGACTGATGAGGCCAGCCGGGGATGCTGTCTCCATCACCAATCCCGGCATCTCCTCCGCGGGCGCGGACTTCGCGTCCGCCGTCCCGCGATCCACGATCCATTTCCCGGTGCGCGCGAGCGCCACGCGCACCAGCCAGCTGCCGCCTTCGCGCGCGCGGCGCGCCAGCGCCACCATTGCGCCGTAGGCCATGAGATAGCCGCTGACGTAGTCAATCGCAGAACAGGGCATCAGCTTGGGCTTGGCGCCATCGCCCGAGGCGTAAGCCATCCCGCTCACCGTCTGCACGATGCTGTCGAAGCCGCGGCGGTCCTTCCACGGGCCGGTCTGGCCCCAGGCGTTGAGCGAGACGCAAACGATGCCCGGCCGCAACTTTGCCGCGTCCTGCGGCGAGAAGCCGCGGCCCGCGAGCGCGCCCGGGCGATAGGACTGCGAGAAAACATCTGCGCTGCTCAATAACCCGCGCAGCGTCTCCACACCTGCTGCGCTCCGCAGATCCAGGTGCGCGGCGAGCTTGCCCAGCCCGGTATCGAGTTCGATCGCGCCGGAATCCGGCAGGTGCGCCGC
>CAZVZV010000287.1:0-1220 GCA_964631735.1 uncultured Enterobacteriaceae bacterium | reverse complement strand
AAGGCTGGAATTCCTTGTCGACCCACTGCTTCGCCTCGTTCGTGCCTGCGATGCCGATCGGGGCAAAGGCGGCAGCGACTGCGAGGGCGAGCGTCGCCCCCACCTTGGTAAACCTTGTCATGTTTCCTCCCTTTGTCGGATAGCAGAACGATGCTAAGTGTGAAAGCAAACGAATGTCAACACATAAGAAACACTTGCTGCGACGCGGCAAAACGAAACAAAGTGAAAGTCCAGTTGCTAAGATAGGCACTGAGTCCAACAGCCAACAGCATGCCGCTACTTACCCCACGTCAGGCAGACATCGTAGCCCTCGCCCGCGATAACGGTCGACTAGATGTCGACGGGCTGGCGAGCCGTTTCGGGGTCACGCCGCAGACCATTCGCAAGGACCTGAACGAACTATGCGACCAAGGCGCGCTGCAGCGCTACCACGGCGGCGCGATGCTGCCGTCGGGAGTCGCCAACCTCGCTTATGAAGCGCGGCGGCAGCTCGCCACCGACGCCAAGCGGCGCATCGGCCTGAAGGCGGCGGAACTGATCCCGAACGACTGCTCGCTGCTGATCAACATCGGCACCACTACCGAGCAGGTGGCAACGGCCTTGCGCTCGCACAAGGGCCTGATGGTGATCACCAACAACATGAACGTGGTCAACATCCTGCAGGGCTACACCGAGATCGAGGTGATCGTGGCGGGAGGCGTGCTGCGCCATGCCGACGGCGGCATCGTCGGCGAGCCGGCGGTGGATTTCCTGCGCCAATTCAAGGTGGACTACGCGGTCATCGGCACTTCGGCGATCGACGAGGATGGCAGCCTGTTCGACTACGACTACCGCGAAGTGGAAGTGTCGCGCAAGATCGTGGAGAGCAGCCGCCGCGCCATCCTGGTCGCCGACAGCCTGAAGTACGGGCGCTCCGCGCCGGTGCGCATCGGCCATCTATCGGACATGGACCATTTCGTCACCGACGCGGCGCCGCCCGAACAGCTGCGGCGGATCTGCTCGGAGAACAACGTGGCCGTCGACATCGCCGTCGAGAATTCCGGCGAAGCGAACGCCATCGCAGGATGAGCGCGGCGCCGCAACCGGCGCGCCAGGACTTGGCGCGCACGCTCGCGCAATCCCGTGCGTGGGACCTGGTGGTCATCGGCGGCGGCGCCACCGGGCTCGGCGTGGCGCTGGATGCGGCCGCACGCGGACTGTCTGTCGCGCTGGTCGAAGCC
>CAZVZV010000286.1:0-1851 GCA_964631735.1 uncultured Enterobacteriaceae bacterium | reverse complement strand
CATGTCGCCGACGTTGGACACGATCGGGAATGGGCGCTCCTGTTCCATGTTCGCGTAGTAGTGGCTGGCGTCCGAGGCCAGCACCACCCAGCCGCGCCGCGTGGCGACGCGCACGATCTGCAGGCCCATGGTGTGGCCGCCGACGTGGTGCAGCGTCACCCCCGGTGCGATCTCCCCCTCGCCATCGTGAAACCTGACCCGCCCGGCGTACACGCGGCGCACCATGCCCACTATGTCCTCGGGTTCGTAGGCGTGACGCATCGCCTCAACCGCCATGCAACGGCCGGTGGCGTAGTGCATTTCGAGATCCTGCAGGTGGAAGGTGGCCGCCGGGAACAGGTCGAAATTACCGACGTGGTCGTAGTGCAGGTGCGTGATCGCCACGTCCTTCACGCCGGCGACATCCACTCCCATCAGCCGCAGGCCCTCTTCGACGGGCAGCGTGACGCGGCGGCCGCGCTTGGCCGCCATCGCGACATTGAACCCGGTGTCGACGACGATTTCGCGCCCCTGCCCGCGGACCAGCCAGACGAAGTAGTCCATCGGCATTGGGCCGTCGTGCGCATCGTGCGGAACTCCACCGAGAAAATTGGCGCTCGCATTGCGTTCGTGGTGGGCGTACTTGATCGCGTACAGCTCGTACTGCGGCGGGTTCATTTCACGGTGACGCGCGCGACTTTGCGCTTGCCGACCTGGATCACCACGCTCGCGCCGGGCGCGAGCTTGAGCGCCTTGTCCGCCAGCCGCTCGCCGTCGAGGCGCACGCCGCCCTGTTCGATGTTGCGCGCCGCTTCGGACACGCTCGGCGCCAGGCCCGCCTGCTTGATCACCTGCGCGATGGCGAGCCCGCCCGCCGGCGCGCTGAGTGTCACTTGCGGCATGTCCTCGGGCAGCTGGCCGTGGCGAAAGCGCTGCTCGAAGGCATCCAGCGCCGCGCGCGCGGCGGCCGCGCCATGGAAGCGCGCGACGATCTCCTGCGCGAAGCGCGCCTTGACGTCGCGCGGATTGGCGCCGCCAGCGACCTCCTGGCGCCACTTGCGCACCGTCGCGACCGGCTCGAAGGACAGCAGCTCGATGTAGCGCCACATCAGCGCATCGGAGATCGACATCAGCTTGCCGAAGATTTCCGGCGCCGGCTCGGCGATGCCGACGTAGTTGCCGAGCGACTTGGACATCTTGTTGACCCCGTCCAGGCCTTCCAGCAGCGGCGTGGTGAGGATGCACTGCGGCTCCTGGCCGAAGTCGCGCTGCAGCTCGCGGCCGACCAGCAGGTTGAACTTCTGGTCGGTGCCGCCCAGTTCAACGTCGGACTTCATCGCCACTGAGTCGTAGCCCTGCATCAGGGGATAGAGCAGCTCGTGCACCGCGATCGGCTGGCCCGACTTGTAACGCGTGGCAAAGTCGTCGCGCTCGAGGATGCGCGCCACCGTGTAGCGCGCCGCGAGGCGGATCATGCCTTCCGCGCCGAGCTTGTCCGACCACTCCGAATTGAACAGCACGTCGGTCTTGTCCGCGTCGAGGATCTTGAACGCCTGCTCGCGATAGCTCTTGGCGTTTTCCAGGATCTGCTCGCGCGACAGCGGAGGCCGCGTCTGGTTCTTGCCGGTGGGGTCGCCGATCATCCCGGTGAAATCGCCGATCAGGAACTGCACGCGGTGGCCGAGCTCCTGAAAGTGGCGCAGCTTGTTGATCACCACCGTATGGCCCAGGTGCAGGTCGGGCGCCGTCGGATCGAGCCCGAGCTTGACGCGCAGCGGCGTTCCGCGCGCGAGCTTGCGCGCGAGTTCCTCCTCGACGATCAGCTCTTCGCTGCCGCGCTTGATCAATTGCAGGGCTTCGTGGACCGAGGGC
>CAZVZV010000285.1:0-4597 GCA_964631735.1 uncultured Enterobacteriaceae bacterium | reverse complement strand
CCATGCGCTGGAAGACCTCGGCGGCCATCCCGGTCTGACGGCACTTCATCCCTTTGAAGTCGGCGAGGTTCTTGATCGGTCGCTTGAACCAGCCGAAGGCCTGCGGGCCGGCGGGCAGGATCGGCAGGACCACCACGTTGAGCTTGAGCTCCTTCTGGTAGAACTCGTTGTACAACTCGAGGCCGCCGCCGTGGTGCAGCCAGCCCATCGCGTCGATGAAGTCCATGCCGAACGTGCCACCCGGGCCGCCGGTGAACAGGATGGCGGTCTTGTTCTTCCCGACCCAGTAGCCGGCCCACGCGTGGGCGCCGTCCAGCACCTTCTTGTGGGTCGCGTCGAGCACCTCGAACGCCGGCACCACCTGTCCCGCCGGCATGGTTTCGATTTTCAGGGAGCCGCCCGACATCTTGTTGACGCGGTCGGCGAAGTGCAGGAAGTTTTCGTACAGAGTCAGGCTGGCGGGCCAGGTAGCCTGCATCTTGAGACTCGTCTGGGCCTGGGCTCCTGCGGAGATTGTTGCTATGGCCGCGAGCGCGACGGCCGAACGGACGAATTGCCTCATGACTCCCCTCCTCCAAGTTGATTTCGCAAGGCGAAACGCAGCGTACACGCTGGAAATTGCCCGGTCAACGGGTTAAGAAAGAAAAGGGGCCGCGCTAGCGGCCCCTTTGCCGTCATGCACCGATTCGATGCCAGCTATCTATTTCTTGCCCTTCGCAGCCGGCTTGGCCTCGGGGTAGTAGTAGTTGGCCGCGAACGAATACGGCGGGAACATGAAGCGCTTGGCCGGCACCACCTTGGCCGCGTACACGCGCTGTGACTCGAGCACCTTCTTGAAGAACGGGTCCTTGGCCGACTCCTCGGCCGCCATCACGTCCCAGGTCTTCAGGAACGCAAGCAGGATGTCCGGCGGCGTGCGCAGAATCTGCGTGCCGTGTTTGGTGCGCATTTCCTCGATCGCGTCGGCATTCTGCTTCTGCCACCGGATACCCCAGCGCACGAAGGTGTCAAAAGTTGCCGCGCGAACCGCCTCCTGCTGCTGGGCGTTGAAGCTTTTCCAGACGTCCCCGTTGATGATCAATTCGAGCATCGAGTTGCTCTCGTGCATGCCGGGCGTGTAATGGTACTTCCAGACCTGCGGCAGGCCGAGGCGCAGGTCCTCGACGCCGCCCACCCACTCGGCGCAATCGATCACGCCACGCTGCGCCGAGGGCACGATCTCGCCCCCGGGCATATTGACGGTCGTCATCCCCATTCTCTGGTAGATGTCTCCCACGATCCCGGTCTGGCGGCATTTCATGCCCTTGAGGTCCGCCAGATCCTTCACCGGGCGCTTGAACCAGCCGAACGCCTGCGGGCTTGAGCCGCCGACCGGCCAAGCGACGACGTTCAGCTTCAGGATGTCGCGGTAGAACTCCCAGTACAGGTCCATGCCGAAGGGACCGGCCGGCGTCGCGGAAAACAGCGTCGCGGTCTTGTTCTTGCCGACCCAGTAGTAGGCGACGCCGTGGCCGCCGTCGATGACTTTCTTGTGCGTGGCATCGAGGATCTCGAACGGCGGCACGATCTGGCCGGCCGCCAGCGCCTCAATCTTGATCTGCCCGCTGGTGAGCTTGTCGACCCGCTCCGCGAACATCCTGAAGTTGTCCTGCAGCGTCAGGCTGGCGGGCCAGGTGGACTGGAACTTGAAGTTCTTGACGGCCTCCTGCGCGTTCGCCGGAATGGCGAAGCCCAGCGCCGCTGCGATCGCGCTCAGCGCGAGCACCTTGCGATATGCGGTTCGCATTGGATGTCTCCTCCTCATCGTGCGGTTGTAGTGCCGGAAAAGGCGATGTTAGGAGCTTGAATTGGGGGTGTCAATGAAACGCCGGCAGTGCGTGCCTCCCAGCGCGTTTTCACGGCAGGCCGCGCCTTCGCCATTCATCGCTGCGGCAACACCTGGAATCCGGCCTGGACGAAGTGATGGTCGCTGGTCAGAGCGGCCCGGATGCGGCGTTCCTTCATCACCACGAAACTGGAGCAATCGGTGAAGGAGAAGTCCTTATCCCGCCAGCGGAAAAACCAGCTGCGCGCCTTCTCCGCCCGCTGCGGGTCGATCCACTCCCAGTGAAGCCTAGGGCTGCCCGCCACCTGCTCCCACCAGCGCTCGGCGGCATCCAGCCCCAGCCGAATGCGCAGCAAGGTCAAGGTCTCGTCCATGACGAAATCGCTCGATACCAGCGTTCCCGCCGCAGCCAGCCATTCATCGCGCAGCGAACGCGCGGCCGAATGCTGTGGATCGCGCTCGTCCGCCAGCATTGCCCAGCCCGCCGTATCGACGAACAGCGCTTTCACCGCCTGCGCGCGCGCCGCGCGCCGTACAGGATCAAATCGTGATCGCGCGACGCGCGGCCGTCGGCGGACCGCCCTACCGCGGGCGCGCGGTAAATGGGATCCTCCGCCAGAGGCAATTGCGCCTCGGCTAGCCCCTCGCCCACAGGCACGATGCGAAACGCGGGCCGGCTGCGGTAGAGCACCGTGAAGCGCTCGCCGCGCTGCACCCGCCGCACGGTCTCGGGCAAGGAAGCGCGTAACTGCTTGGCATTGATGGTCCGGTCCATGGTTCAACTTGAGTTTACCCTCAATCCAGCCGCGCGACCAGTCCTTCGAGAGCATTCGAGGGCGCGGGATAGCGGGCCAGCACCAGCGGGTCGTGACCCGGGATGACATGAGCCGCCGAATCGGCCAGCGCCCGCGCCTTGTGCCAGCCCTCCACCATGTCGCCGACGTTGTACACGATCGGGAATGGTCGTTCCTGCTCCATGTTCGCGTAGTAGTGGCTGGCGTCCGAGGCCAGCACCACCCAACCGCGACGCGTGGCGACGCGCACGATCTGCAGGCCCATCGTGTGGCCCCCGACGTGGTGCAGCGTCACCCCCGGAGCGATCTCCCCCTCGCCATCATGAAACCTGACCCGCCCGGCGTACACGCGGCGCACCATGCCCACAACGTCCTCGGGTTCGTAGGCGTGACGCATCGCCTCGACCGCCATGCAACGGCCGGTGGCGTAGTGCATCTCGAGATCCTGCAGGTGAAAGGTGGCCGCCGGGAACAGGTCGAAATTGCCCACGTGGTCGTAGTGCAGGTGCGTGATTGCCACGTCCTTCACGCCGGCGACATCCACTCCCATCAGCCGCAAGCCCTCTTCGACCGGCAGCGTGACGCGGCGGCCGCGCTTGGTCGCCATCGCGACGTTGAACCCGGTGTCGACGACGATTTCGCGCCCCTCGCCGCGGATCAGCCAGACGAAATAGTCCATCGGCATTGGGCCGTCGTGCGCATCGTGCGGAACTCCACCGAGGAAATTGGCGCTCGCATTGCGTTCGTGGTGGGCGTACTTGATGGCGTAGACCTCGTACTGCGCAGTGTTCACGTCATCTTGATCCGGGTGATCTTCAACTTGCCGACCTGCAGGAGGAAGGTCTCCCCGGTTGCAAACACCCTCTTTCGATCTGAAAGCCGTTCGCCGTTGACCTTCACGCCACCTTGCGCGATGAGCCGATCTGCTTCCGACGAGCTGCTTACCAGGCCAGCTTGCTTCAAGACCTGCGTAGAAACTAAGCCGCCAGGCAGGCTCTGTTCCGGAATCTCCGTCGGCAGCGCGCGGTCTCTAAAACGTGCGTTGAACTCGCGGGCAGCGGCCTCCGCTGCGGCCTTGCCGTGGAAGCGCTCGACGATCTCCTTCGCGAACTCGAACTTCACCTCGCGCGGATTCGCGCCGCCCTCGACGCCTTTCTTCTTTGTCCGGATCTTCTCCATCGGCTCGAACGACAGCAGCTCCAGGTAGCGCCACATGAGTTCGTCGGAGATGCGCATCAGCTTGCCGAAGATCTCCTGCGCCGGCTCGGTGATGCCAATGGTGTTGCCCAGGGACTTGGACATCTTCTCCACACCATCCAGCCCCACCAGCAACGGCATCGTCATGATGCACTGCGGCTCCTGGCCGTAGTCGCGCTGCAACTCCCGCCCGACGAGCAGATTGAATTTCTGGTCCGTGCCACCTAGTTCCACATCCGCCTTCATCGCGACGGAGTCGTAGCCCTGCATGAGCGGATAGAGCAGTTCGTGCACCGAGATCGGCTGCCCGGCCTTGTAGCGGTTTGCGAAATCGTCGCGCTCCATAAGCCGCGCTAGCGTGTAGTGCGACGCGAGTTTGATCATGCCTTCGGCGCCCAGCTTGTCCGACCACTCCGAATTGAACATCACCTGCGTCTTTTCCGGGTCGAGAATCTTCGACATCTGTGCGCGGTAAGTCTTCGCGTTCTCGAGGATCTGCTCGCGCGACAGCGGAGGCCGCGTCTGGTTCTTGCCGCTGGGGTCGCCGATCATCCCGGTGAAATCGCCGATCAGGAACTGCACGCGGTGGCCGAGCTCCTGAAAGTGGCGCAGCTTGTTGATCACCACCGTATGGCCCAGATGCAGGTCGGGCGCCGTCGGATCGAGCCCGAGCTTGACGCGCAGCGGCGTTCCGCGCGCGAGCTTGCGCGCGAGTTCCTCCTCGACGATCAGCTCTTCGCTGCCGCGCTTGATCAATTGCAGGGCTTCGTGGACCGAGGGC
>CAZVZV010000284.1:0-1316 GCA_964631735.1 uncultured Enterobacteriaceae bacterium | reverse complement strand
GCGCAGTTCTTCCAGGAGCTCCGCCCCGGCGGCGAACCAGACGCCGAGCGCGGCAAGGCGCGGGGCTTCGTCCGCCGCCCGGGCGTACAACACTCCCGGCATGTCGTAGGGGAGCTTCGTCCCGGAGGCCGGCTTCAGGCCTTCCGCGGCGAGCTTGCCGTCGAGCCATTCGGCGGCCTCCGTCTCCGGTCTGCCCGCCAGCGCGAATACTTCAAAGCGCGGTCCCTTGGCGAAAACCAGTTCGAGCACCGCCACGTGCAGGCCGACCCGCACGCCGCCGCCAAGCGGCTGGCCGAGGAGCGCCGCCATGTCGGGATCCCAAGCGAGGCTCGTGTGGCTGTCGTCCGGGGCAGGATCCAGGTTCGCCCGTGCCGCGCGCGCGGGCCACTGCGCGGCCCGATGTGCGAGGACGCGTGCGGCGGCGAGCGCCGTCGGCTCGGGGTTGCGAAGCAATGACCAGGCGACTGGCATCCGCTTACTTCAGCAGCGCCTCGGCGAGCGAGCGCGGCGAGTGGATCGCTACGCCGTGGAGCGTCTTGCCGTAGAGCGGCCCGAAGTGGCTGCGGTCGCCGGTCACCAGGGCCGCGCAGCTGTGGCGGATCGCCGCGGCAAGCACTGGCCGGTCTTTTTCCGGCAGCGGCAGTTTGGCCTCGAGCGCCGCATCGGCGTGCTGTGCGCCTTCTCGATGCATGCGCGCCAGGAGTGCTTCCAGGACCGCGAGGCCTTCGGGCGCCTTGGCCGCCAGGTTGCGGCGGGCTTCTTCCGTGACGTATCCGTCCACGCAGCAATCGTGGCCGGCCTTGAGCAAGAGGTTGAGCAGCCGGAGCACGGCGCCATCGGATTTCGCGGCCGAGAACAGGATGTTGGCGTCGAGGAAGATCCTCATCCGCGGCGCGTCAGCGGGCGGGCTTCTTTTTTTTGCGCAGCAGCTTGTCCAGGTCGGCTTCTGCCGCGTCGAATTCCCGGATGCGCTGGTCGCTGTAGATCTCCACGGGAAGGGTGACCGCGGGGCGCAGCAGCAGCCCCTCCGGCGTGGTTTCGGCGATGAGCTGGTCGTCGGCCTTCAGGCCCAGCGCCTCGCGCAGCTTCGCGGGCAGCGTCACGACACCGCGGCTGGTGACGGTCAGGGTGGCTTTCATGCGGGCAGTTTAGCTGCAATGCAGTAATACTGCAAATGGCACTCGCAGCGACACGTCAGGAAAACGTGCCGCAAGAACGGGATTATTGCGACACGTGTGTCCCCGTCTGCGCCGCAACCCGGGGGCCCTGCAACGCCTTCACCACCACGCCCACTTCGCGCTATGGCGATGCCTTGA
>CAZVZV010000283.1:0-14748 GCA_964631735.1 uncultured Enterobacteriaceae bacterium | reverse complement strand
AACCCGATCTCGCAGCTCGCCTTCACGCTCGCCAACGGCTTCACCTTCGTCGAGGCCTACCTCGCGCGCGGCATGAAGATCGACGACTTCGCGCCCAACCTGTCGTTCTTCTTCAGCTACGGCATGGATCCGGAGTACGCGGTGCTCGGGCGCGTGGCGCGGCGCATCTGGGCGGTGGCGATGCGCGAGCGCTACGGCGCCAACGAGCGCAGCCAGAAGCTCAAGTTCCACTCGCAGACCTCGGGCCGCTCGCTGCACGCGCAGGAGATCGCGTTCAACGACATCCGCACCACGCTGCAGGCGCTGATCTCGACCTACGACAACACCAACTCACTGCACACCAACGCCTTCGACGAGGCGATCACCACGCCCACCGAGGAATCGGTGCGCCGCGCCATGGCGATCCAGCTGGTGATCAACAAGGAATGGGGCCTGGGCAGGAACGAGAACCCCAACCAGGGCAGCTTCATCATTGATGAGCTGACCGACCTGGTGGAGGAGGCGGTGCTGAAGGAGTTCGAGGCGATCAGTTCACGCGGCGGCGTGCTCGGTGCGATGGAGACTGGCTACCAGCGCGGCAAAATCCAGGAAGAGTCGATGCTCTACGAGCACAGGAAGCACGACGGCTCCTACCCGATCGTCGGTGTGAACACTTTCCGCAACCCGCATGGCGACCCGGTGCCGCAGAAGCTGGAATTGATTCGCTCCACGGAAGTGGAGAAGCAGTCACAGCTGAAGCGCCTGAGGGAATTTCAGGAAAGGCACAAGGCCGCTGCGCCCGCGATGCTCGAACGGCTGCGGCAGGCGGTGATCCGCGACGAGAACGTATTCGCGGTGCTGATGGACGCGGTGCGCGTCTGTTCCCTCGGACAGATCACCCACGCCCTGTTCGAGGTGGGCGGGCAGTACCGCAGGAACATGTAGTCCTTTGCGACGCATTCGGCACAAGAAGGCAGCGATGACTGCGCCTGAATCGAAAATCGTCCGCACCATGTGCCCGATGAACTGCCACCCGACGCTGTGCGGCATGCTGGCCGAGGTGCGCGACGGCAAGCTGGTGGGCGTGAAAGGGGATGAAGCCAACCCCGACAGCCAGGGCTTCCTGTGCATCCGCGGACAGGCGTCGCCGGAGATATTCGACAGCCCAGCGCGCTTGCTGCACCCCCTGGTACGCGACCGGCGCAGCGACGAGTTCCGGCGCGCCACCTGGGACGAAGCGCTCGAGCGCATGGTGGCCAGCATGGCGCAGTCGCCGCCGGCGGCCACTGCCATCTGGCCGGGACATGGCACGTTCACCACCAACTACGGCACGCGTATCAGTGCGCAGTTGATGGCCCGCTTCGCGAACTTCCACGGCAGCCAGTTCTGGAGCCCGTCGATGATCTGCTGGGGCCTCGGCGCCTTTGGTCTGGGGCTGACCGGCATGCTCGAAACCAACACCAAAGAGGACATGGGCGAAAACTCCCAGCTCATCCTCCTGTGGGCTGCCAACCTCGCCAGCCAGCCCAACACGGCCCGGCACCTGCTGGCGGCCAAGCGTCGCGGCGCGCATGTCGTGACCATCGACGTGCGCCACACCGAGGCCGCCGCCAAGTCGGACGAAGTGCTGATCATCCGGCCGGGGAGCGACACGGCGCTGGCGCTGGCGATGATGCATGTGATCTGCACCGAGCACTGCCATGACGCCGCGTTCGTGGCCCGGCACACCGTGGGCTTCGAGCAGCTCGCGGCGCATGTGCAGGCGTTCTCGCCGGACTGGGCGGCAGGCGTCACCGGCATTGCGGCCGAGCGTATCGTGGCGCTGGCGCGCCGCTACGCCAGCACGCGGCCGGCGATGATCGTGCTGGGCGGCAGTTCGATGCACAAGGGAAACAATGGCTGGCTCGCCGGGCGCGCGATCGCGTGCCTGCCGGGGCTGACCGGAAACGTGGGCATTGCGGGCAGCGGCTTCGGCCCGCGCCACGGCAGCGCGGCACACGGTCGTGGCCTGGGCAGCATCATCGAGCCACAGCGTCGCGTGCCGGGGACGGCAATGCCCAACCAGATGTCGGCCGTCACGGCGGCCTTGCGCGCGGGCCGTATCAAGACTTTGCTGCTGATGGGTACGAACATGTTGTCGTCGTTCGCCGATGCTACGGCCGTGGCCTCGGGCCTGGAGCAGACCCGATTGGTGGTGAGCTACGACCTTTTCCTGAACGACACGGCGCGCCGCTGCGCCGACATCGTGTTGCCGGGTACGGCCTGGCTGGAGGAGCTGGGGTGCAAGATGACGCACACGCATCTGTATTTGATGGAGCCGGCCCTGGCGCCAGCCGGTGAGACGCGCTCGGTGCACTGGCTGATCAAGACGCTGGCCGAGCGCATGGGCCTGGATGGCTTCCACCCCTGGGCTTCGGAGGAAGCGATGGTGGATGCAATCCTCGATCACCCCTGCACCGGCCGCGCAACGGTGGCGTCGTTGCGCGCGCAAGGCGGCATCGCGGCACTGAACATTTCGCACGTTGCCAATCCGAAGTTCGATTTCGAGACGCCATCGCGCAAGATCGAGTTCTTCTCGGCCCAGGCACAAAGACTTGGCTTGCCGCCGCTGCCATCGGTGGAACCCGAGTCAACGACCACCAGCGCCTATCCGCTCACGCTGACCCAGGGGCGCACGCTGACGCACTTCCATGCCTTCTACAACAACGGCCGTGAACTGCCGACGCTGGCGCGACGCGAGAGCCAAGCGCAGTTGTGGGTGGCCGCAGCGGACGCCGCGGATCGCGGTCTCACGGACGGTGCGGCGATCCGCATATTCAACCAGCGTGGTGAACTGTCCGCCAGAGCGCGCGTCAGCGATCGCATGCTCGCGGGCACCGTATGGATGCGCGACGGCTGGCCCGGGCTCAATCGGCTCACGGCCGGCACGGCTGTGTTGCCCGATGCCGCCGTCGACCTGTTCGGCTTCTCCGCCGGGCAGGCAAGTTTCGATGCGAGGGTCGAGGTGGCGCTTGCTTAGACGCGAATCGCCCCTTTAGGAAGGAGCGCGGATGACGAACCATCAGCGCATGGCCGTGGTCACCGGAGCCGGATCGGGCCTGGGCCTGGCAATTGCATTAAAGCTTGCCGCGGATGGCTTCGCGGTGGCGACGATCGACCTCGACGAGGCCTCGGCGCGCGAGACCGCGCGCCAGATCGAGAAAGCGGGCGGGCGCGCTGCCGGCTATAAGGCTGACGTGAGCCGCTCGGCCGAGCTCGACCAGGCAGTCACGGCGGCGATCGCCGAGCTCGGTCCGCTAGAAGTGATGGTCAACAACGCGGGCATCCTGGACGGCTATTTCGACGTTGACGAAATGGACGAGGCGCTGTGGCGCAAGGTGATCGATATCGACCTGACCAGCGTGTTCCTGGGTTCGAAGCGCGCGCTGCGCGACATGCTGCCGCGCAAGCGCGGGCGCATCATCAACATGTCCTCGGTCGCCGGGCTGAACGGCACCGGCGGCGGCGCCGCCTACATCGCCGCCAAGCACGGCGTCATCGGCCTCACCCGCCAGATGGCGGTGCAGTACGGCGCGCGCGGCATCCGCGCCAACTGCGTCTGCCCGGGCGCGATCCCGACCGCGCTGCGCGCGCATTCGCAGGCGATCCTCGGGCCGGGCGTGCCCGACATGAGCGGGCGCGGCGTCGCGGTAAACGATGAAATGGTGCGCGCACTGGTGCCGGCCGGCGTGCGCGGCACGCCGGAGGATATTGCCAACGCAGTGAGCTTTCTCGCCTCCGACGCGGCGAACTACATCAACGGGCATGCGCTCGTCGTAGACGGCGGCTGGCGGGCGAAGTAGTCGCGGTCGTTTCGCGCGCGCGTACGATCGCAGCGGCGCGCAATCCCTGCAGTCCATCAATCGATAGGCGAAGTGTGCCCGCGCGCTTGAGCCGTCAGTGGGCGGCCATCCTGGTGTATAATAAGTGTATAAGTAATATTTGACTTTATACCTACTGATGTATAAGATTAGTACATCTATTACCTTTTTGCTCATTGCCGATGCAAACAGTTGCTGGAGCCTGGCTCCCCATTCGAACCGTCGCTTCGCTCACCGGCGTAAACCCGGTGACCCTGCGTGCCTGGGAGCGGCGCTACGGTCTGTTCCAGCCCGTGCGCACGGCCAAGGGGCACCGGCTCTATTCGCACGAGCACGTTGAGCTGATCCGGCGAGTGCTGACGCTGATCGAGCGCGGCGTGCCCATCAGCCAGGCACAGCAGGCGCTTGCCGCGGAGGCGCCCGAACCGAAGGGCGGCGCCCGATCCAACGAGGGGCCATGGCGCGCGTGGCGCCAGCGCATGGCCGCCGCCGTAACGCGTTTCGACGAGGACTCACTCGACGAAGTGTGCGACGAGGCTCTGGCGCTGCACCCTATCGAGCGTGTAACGCGGTTGCTGTACATGCCGCTACTCGCCGAGCTTGGCAAGCGCTGGCAAAAGGTCGCGGGCGGAGTCGCCGAGGAGCATTTCTTCGCCGTTTACCTGCGCAGCACGATCGGTGCGCGCTTCCATCACCGCCACCGGCTCGATGCGGGCCCACGGCTGCTGGCCGCCTGCGCGCCTGGCGAGCAGCACGAGATCGGCCAGCTTCTTTTCTCGCTCGCCGCGCATGACGCCGGCCTGCGCGTCGTGTCGCTGGGCGCCGACATGCCGCTCGCCGAACTCGCCTATGCAGCAAAGCGCGCCACTTGCCTTGCAGTGGTGATCTCTTCGTCGATGGACCCGAAGCCCGAAATGCTCAGCCGCGACTTGCCTGGGCTGGTGCGCGCGGCGGGTGTCCCGGTGTTCGTGGGCGGCCTGACCGCCGAGCGGCATCATGCGGCAATCGTTGCCGCTGGCGCTCTGGCGCTCAGCACCGACATCGATGCCGGCGTAAGCGTGATCGCGAATGCTCTGGGCGTGCAGGCGGGCGGACGATGAACAGCGCCGCGCGCCTTGCGATCGGCTGGGTCGAGCAGGGCCTGGTGCCCGATCGGGTCATTCGTGCCGGCATCAGGCGCCTGTGCGAGCAGCGCCTGAAGGACATTCACGCCGGCGACAGCGCGGCGGCCGCGCGCGTCGCCGAGGGATTCGTGCGCTCGATGGATGCCGCGCGCACTGCGCTCGTGCCGGAGCTGGCGAATGCGCAGCACTACGAGGTGCCCGCAGAATTCTTCGGCCTCGCCCTGGGCGCGCACCGCAAATACAGTTCATGCTGGTGGCCCGATGGCGTGGCGCGCCTGGACGATGCCGAGGCCGCGGCGTTGGCGGCGACCTGCGAGCGCGCCGCAATCGCCCAGGGCCAGGACGTGCTCGAACTCGGCTGCGGCTGGGGCTCCCTCACCCTGTGGATGGCTGAGCATTTTCCGCAGAGCCGGATCACGGCGGTGTCCAACTCGCATTCGCAGCGCCGCTACATCGTCGGCGAGGCGGCGCGGCGCGGATTGCGCAATGTCGAGGTACTCACCGCCGACATGAACGGCTTCGACACCGACCTGCGCTTCGACCGCGTGGTGTCGGTCGAGATGTTCGAGCACATGCGCAACTGGCGGCGGCTCTTCGCCCGCGTGCACGGCTGGCTGCGGCCCGGCGGGCGTTTCTTCATGCATGTGTTCTGCCATCGCTCGACGCCCTACGCGTTCGTGGCAGACGGGCCCGCGGACTGGATGAGCCGGCACTTCTTTTCGGGCGGCATGATGCCGAGCGACGATTTGGCGCTGCGCTTCCAGAACGAGCTGCGCTTCGTCGAGCGCTGGCGCTGGGACGGCACGCACTACGCGAGAACCGCCAACGCCTGGCTCGCCAACCTCGATTCACGCCGTGAGCTTGCGCTGCCGATACTCGCCGCGACCTATGGCGAGGCCAATGCGGCGCAGTGGCTGCAGCGCTGGCGAATCTTCTTCATGGCCTGTGCGGAGCTGTTCGGCTATCGTGGCGGGCACGAGTGGTGGGTCAGCCACTACGCGTTCGAGCGTCCGGCGAGCTGACCGGAATGGGTTCGCGCATGGCAATCGTGCTGAATTTCGTCCTGTTTCAGATCGGCTGGTTCGCCTGCGTGCTCGGCGCGGCGCATGGCCTGGCCTGGGCGGGCGCGCTCACCGCCCTGCTGATCGTCGCCTTACACCTCGCGCGCGCGCCCGAGCCGCGGCGGGAGCTTGCGCTCGTCGGCAGCGCAGTGCTGCTGGGCGCCGTATTCGAAAGCCTGCTGGTGCAAAGCGGCTGGATCCGCTTCGCCACCGGCGTGCTGATCGAGGGTGCCGCGACCTACTGGATGGTGGCGCTGTGGGCGCTGTTTGCCACCACGCTGAACGTGTCCTTGCGCGGTTTGCGCAACCGCGCCTGGATTGCCGCCCTGCTCGGTGCGGTCGGCGGGCCGCTGGCCTACTACGCCGGCGCGCGGCTCGGGGCGCTCGAATTCGCCGCTGCCGGGATGGCGCTCGCTGCGATCGGCGCCGGCTGGGCGATCCTCACCCCTGTCCTGTTCCGCGCGGCGCTGCGCTTCGACGGTTACGGCGCACGGAGGGCCCCGTCATGAGCACGCTCCTTGCCTGGCTGGTCCCGCTGCCGGCGCTGCTTGCGCTCGCGCTCCTCGCCTGGGTCATCGCCACCGCGCGCCGCAACGCTGGGCTGGTCGACATCTTCTGGCCGCTCTTTTTCCTGCTCGGCGCGCTCGTCTGCGCAGCATTCGTGGACGCGCTCGCCACGCGCGCCCAGCTGGTGCTGGCTCTGGTCGCGCTCTGGGCGCTGCGCCTTGCAACGCACCTCGCGGTGCGCAACTGGAACGCGCCCGAGGATCATCGCTACCGCGCCGTCCGTGCGCGCAACGAGCCCGGCTTCGCCTGGAAGAGCCTGTACCTGGTGTTCGGCATGCAGGCCGTACTGGCGTGGCTCATTGCGGCGCCGCTCGGCGGCGCCATCGTCTCGCCTGCGCCGCTCGGCGCGCTCGACCTGCTCGGCGCTGCCCTGGCGGTGGTCGGCATTGCCTACGAAGCCACCGCGGATGCGCAGCTGACGCGCTTCAGGGCCGTTGCGTCCAACGCGGGCGAGGTGATGGACCGCGGCCTGTGGCGCTACAGCCGCCACCCCAACTACTTCGGCGATTTCTGCGTCTGGTGGGGTTTTTACCTGATCGCCCTCGGCGCCGGCGCCTGGTGGACGGCGTTCGCGCCGGTGCTGATGAGCGTGCTGCTGCTGCGCGTCTCGGGCGTGGCGCTCCTCGAGCGCGACATCGGCGAGCGCCGACCCGCCTACCGCGACTACATCGCACGCACCAACGCATTTCTTCCCGGTCCGCCGCGCCGCATATGAAACGCGCGCTCCTCCTCGCCGCCTTGCTCGTCGCCGCAACCGCCGCGAGCGCGCAGACGCGCGCCTGGAACTACCGGGTGCTGCTCGACGAAAGCGAGATCGGCCGGCACCGCTTCACGCTGCGCGAGAACGGGGCGGAGCGCGAGATGCGCATCGAGGCGCGCTTCGCAGTCAAGTTTCTTGCCACTACGGTCTACCGCTACGAGCACTTGGCGACCGAGCTCTGGCGCGATGGCTGCCTGCGCGCGCTCGTCTCGCGCACCGACAACGACGGCGAGCGCCTGGCGGTGGACTGGCGCGATTCAGGGAGCGGATGCCAGATGAGCTTCGCGTACTGGAATCCGCGCATCCTGCAGGAGAGGCGCCTGCTCAATGCGCAGACCGGCGAGATCTTGCCGGTGAGCGTGCGCGCCCTGGGCGACGAGTCGATCAAGGTGCGCGGCCGGCCGGTGCGGGCGCAGCGCTACCGGCTGAGTGCGTCGCCCCTGGAGATCGATATCTGGCTCGACGACGGCGACTGGGTGGCGCTCGAATCGCCTGCCAAGGGCGGGCGACGGCTGCGCTACGAGCTGCTATGAGAGCGCTGATGGCACTCGTCGCAGGTGTACTCGTCGGCTGCGCGAATACGCAGCATCCGCCGCTCGCGCTCGCGCCGCACGTCGACCTCGAGCG
Organism: uncultured Enterobacteriaceae bacterium; assembly: GCA_964631735.1. GTDB lineage: Bacteria > Pseudomonadota > Gammaproteobacteria > Burkholderiales > SG8-39 > JAABQT01. Next base: position 6,770 of record CAZVZV010000283.1, on the reverse strand, counting down.
CTTCATGGGCGACTGGTACGTGATCGCCAACATCCCGACCTTTCTGGAAAAGGGCGCGCACAACGCCATCGAGTCGTATCGGCTTGCCGCCGACGGCACCATCGAGACCACATTCCAGTACCGCGCCGACGGCTTTGACGGCGAAGCGAAGCGCTACACCGCGCGTGGCTTCGTGCACGATCGCGCCTCGAACGCGATCTGGGGCATGCAGTTCATCTGGCCGTTCGAAGCCGACTATCGTATTGCGTGGCTTGCGCCGGACTACACGCAGGTGGTGATCGGGCGCGAGAAGCGCGACTACGTGTGGATCATGGCGCGCACGCCGAGCATCCCGGAGACGGACTACCGACGCATCCTGGAGTTTCTCGCCCAGCAGGGCTACGACGTGACGCGCATCCAAAAGGTGCCGCAGCGCTGGTCATGAGAAGCCTCCTGCACTCGCTGCGCTGCTGGCTCGACAACGACGCCGGCGTCACCCCGGGCGCTGCGCGCGGCGTGGACTGGGCGCGCGTTGCGCCGTTCATCGCCATGCACCTCGGCTGCCTCGGCGTGTTCTGGGTCGGCGCCAGCACAGCCGCGGTCGCCACCGCTGTCGGGCTTTTCGCACTGCGCATGTTCGCGGTCACCGCGTTCTACCATCGATACTTCTCGCATCGCGCATTCCGCACGTCGCGCGCCATGCAGTTCCTGTTCGGACTGCTCGGCGCGTCCGCGGTGCAGCGCGGCCCGCTGTGGTGGGCTTCACACCACCGCTACCACCACGCGCATGCCGACCGTCCCGAGGACAGCCACTCGGCACGCCAGCATGGCTTTGCCTGGTCGCACGCGGGCTGGTTCCTGTCGCGCGCCAACTTCGCCACGCGCCGCGAGCTCGTCCCCGACCTCGCTCGCTACCCCGAGCTGCGGCTGCTCGATCGTTTCGACACGCTGGTGCCGGTGCTGCTCGCCGCGGGGCTTTATGCCGCGGGAGGGCTCGAGTTCCTGGTGTGGGGCTTTTGCGTCTCCACGGCTGCGCTGTGGCACGCCACCTTCACCATCAACTCCTTCGCGCACCGATTCGGGTGGCGGCGCTATGCGACGCGCGACGATTCGCGCAACAATTTCTGGCTGGCACTGCTCACTTTTGGCGAGGGCTGGCACAACAACCATCACCACTATCCGGGCGCTGCGCGCCAGGGGTTTTACTGGTGGGAGATCGACCTCAGCTGGTACGTGCTGCGCGTGCTCGCCGCGCTCGGCATCGTCTGGGATCTGAAGCTGGTGCCCGCGCGCGTGCGCGCCGCCCGGCAGGAGGGCGCCGCGTGAAAATCGCCATCGTCGGGTCGGGCATCGCCGGCAACGTCGTTGCCCGGCAGCTGCACCGCGAGCACGAGATCACGGTGTTCGAGGCGGCCGCGCACGCCGGCGGGCACAGCCATACCCACGACGTCGAGCAGGCGGGACGGCACTATGCCGTGGACACTGGCTTCATCGTCTTCAACGACTGGACCTACCCGAAGTTCATCGAGCTGCTGGGCGAGCTGGGTGTGGCTTCGCAGGAAAGCTCGATGAGCTTCTCGGTGCGCGACGAGGCGAGCGGGCTTGAGTACAACGGCACCTCGCTCAACACTCTCTTCGCCCAGCGCTCGAACCTGCTGCGACCGTCGTTCCTCGGCATGATCCGCGACATCCTGCGCTTCAACCGCGAGGCGCCGGCGCTGCTCGATCAGCCGGGGGGCGAGTTGCCGCTCGGCGAAGTCCTCGCGCGCGGCCGCTATGGCCGCGCCTTCGTCGAGCGCTACATCGTGCCGATGGGCGCGGCGATCTGGTCCACGGATCCCGCATCTATGCAGCGCTTCCCGGCCCGCTTCTTCGTGCGCTTCCTGCACAACCACGGCATGCTTTCGGTTAACGCGCGTCCGGCTTGGCGCGTGATTCGCGGCGGCTCGGCGCGCTATGTGGAGAAGCTCACCGCGCCGTATCGCGATCGCATCCGCCTGCGCACGCCGGTCGAGTGGCTGCGGCGACTGCCGGGCAGCGTCATCGTGAAGGCGCGTGGCAGCGAAGCCGAGCGCTACGACGCGGTGTTTCTCGCCTGCCACAGCGACCAGGCGCTTGCGCTCCTTGCAGATGCGAGCGCCGCCGAGCGCGCGGTGCTCGGCGCGATTCCGTTCCAGGCGAACGAAGCCGTGCTGCACACTGACACGCGCCTGCTGCCGCGCAAGCGCCTCGCCTGGGCGGCGTGGAATTGCCACCTGCTGCGCGATTCCGGTGCGCCCGTCGCGCTCACCTACAACATGAACATCCTGCAGGGGCTGGATGCGCGCGAGCCGTTGCTGGTGACGCTGAACCGCGGTGACGCGATCGATCCCGCGAAGGTCATCAAGCGCATCACTTACCACCATCCACGGTTCACCCCTGAGGGGGTCGCCGCGCAGGCGCGCCAGGCCGAGCTGAACGGGACGCTGAACACGTACTACTGCGGCGCCTGGTGGCGCCACGGCTTTCACGAGGACGGTGTGGTAAGCGCGCGCGCCGCGCTGGACCACTTCCAGGCACGCCATGCACAGCGCCCTGTATACCGGTCGGCTTAGGCACCGGCGCTTCGCGCCGCGGCAGCACGCCTTCGATTACCGCCTGTTCATGGCGTGGCTCGACCTTGCCGAGCTGGACCGAGTGTTCCGCGGCCGCTGGCTGTGGTCGACCAAGCGCCCGGCGCTCGCCTGGCTCAAGCGCGCGGACTACCTGGGCGATGCGGCGATGCCGCTCGACGAGGCGGTGCGCGAACGCGTGGCGCGCGCGACCGGCGCCCGGCCCGCGGGGCCGGTGCGACTGCTCACGCACTTGCGCATGTTCGGCCACTGCTTCAATCCGGTGAGCTTCTATTACTGTTACGACGCGCGCGGCGAGCGGGTCGAGACCGTGCTCGCTGAGATCACCAACACGCCCTGGAAGGAGCGGCACGCCTACGTGCTGCCGGCGGCGGCGAGCGTAGGCCGGGGAGGCACGCTGCGCTTTCGCTTCGACAAGGCGTTCCACGTCTCGCCTTTCCTGCCGATGGACCTCGGCTACGACTGGCGCGTCGGCGAGCCCGGCGCGCGCCTCGCCGTGCACATGGAGAATTTCCAGGGCGGATTGAAAGTGTTCGACGCCACGCTCGCGCTCGAGCGGCGCGAAATATCGGGCGCCTCGCTGGCCACTGCGCTGGCGCGCTTTCCCTTCATGACCGCGCAGCTGCTCGGCGCCATCTATTGGCAGGCGCTGCGCCTGTGGGCACGGCGCACTCCCTTCTACGTTCACCCATGACCGACTTCGCCCGCATCGACCTTCCTCGCGCCCCGGCGCGCCGCAACTTCCTTGGCGACGCCGCGCGGCGCATTGTGTTCGCGCGCCTGGAACGGCTGTCGCACGGCGCTCTGGTCCTGCGTGAAGGTTCGCGGACCTGGCGCTTCGGCGGGGGCGCGGACGCCGGCCCGGAAGTGCGCGTCCACAATCCGGCGTTCTACGCCGACCTCGCGTTCGGCGGCTCGGTGGGCGCGGGCGAGTCCTACATGCTGGGGCACTGGAGCACCGAGGACCTCACCGGCGTCATGCGACTGCTGCTGCGCAACCGCAACGCGCTCGATGCGATGGAAGTCGGGCTGGCGCGCCTCGCGGGACCGTTCAGGCTCGCGGCGCACTGGCTGCACCGCAATACTCGCGCCGGCAGCCGGCGCAACATCGCCGCGCACTACGACCTCGGCAACGAGTTCTTTCGTCTGTTTCTCGACGAATCGATGATGTACTCGTGCGCCATTTTCGCACGCCCGGAGATGTCGCTCGCCGAGGCGAGCGTGGCCAAGCTCGAAGCCGTGTGCCGCAAGCTGGCGCTCGGTCGCAATGACCACGTACTGGAGATCGGTACGGGGTGGGGCGGCTTCGCGCTGCACGCTGCCGGCCGCTATGGCTGCCGCATCACCACGACGACGATTTCGCCGCGCCAGTTCGAGCTGGCGCGCGAGCGCGTGCGCGCCGCCGGGCTCGAGGAGCGCGTCACGGTGCTGCTGGAGGATTACCGCGACCTCGCCGGCCGCTACGACAAGCTGGTTTCGATCGAGATGATCGAGGCGATCGGCCACCGCCAGTTCGACGAGTTCTTCCGTCGCGCGGCCGCGCGGCTTGCTCCCGGCGGCACGATGCTGCTGCAGTCGATTGTCATCGACGATCAGCACTACGCGCGCGCGCGGGACGAGGTGGATTTCATCAAGCGCTACATTTTTCCGGGATGCTGCATCCCTTCGGTCGGTGCGCTCAGCGAGGCCATGGTCTCGGCGAGCGATCTGCGCATCCTCGATCAGGAAGACATTGGCCCGCACTACGCCACGACGCTGGCGTGCTGGCGCGAGAACTTCCTCGCCCGGCTGGCGGAGGTGCGCGCGCTGGGCTATCCGAATGAGTTCATGCGCATGTGGGAATTCTATCTATGCTACTGCGAGGCGGGTTTCGCCGAGCGTGCGCTCGGCGACGTCCAGCTGCTGCTCGGCCGCGGCGCCTGACGGGCGCTCCCGCGCCGCATCAGGCGTAGCAGAACGAACGGCTGCTCGACGTTTTTCGCGCCGCCGTCTGGACGAGGGTCGGCCTGATGCGGCGCACACGCAGGGAGTACGAAGATGGAATCACTGACGAAACTCGGCGCCGCGGTCGGCGCGCGGCTTATCGAATGCAGACAGACGTTGGCGGTGGCGGAGTCTTCGGCAGGCGGGGTGATCAACGCCGCCCTGGTCGCGGTCCCGGGCGCATCGGCCTATTACGTCGGCGGCTGCGTGATCTACACGGCGACCCTGCTGGGCACGCGTGCATCGCGGTGTCGGGGCCGGTCGAGGCGGCTATCACCCTCGAGACCGGCAGCACCACGCGCGAGGACAATATGTGGCTGTTCGCGCGGCGCGCCGTCGAGTTGCTCGACGCCTGCATGCAACAGACCGCTTCGTGAGCGAAGTCGCCCGCCGTTGCGCTACTTGCTCATCCGGCGGCGCACGTCCTTCGCCTTGAAGCGCTCCGGGTTGAGCTTCAGTCCCAGCCCCGGGCCAGGCGGCACGGTAATGCGGCCGTTGTGGATGGGCGGGAGGGCGGTGACCAGTTCGCCGTACCAGCCGTAGTAAAACGCGCGCACGATTTCCTGGATGAAGCAGTTGCGCGCATTCAAGGCCAGGTGCGTGGATGCGGCGAGCACGACAGGGCCGGTGCAATCGTGAAAAGCCACGTTCGTGTGCCAGGCCTCCGCCATCGCGCCGACCTTGCGCGCTTCGGAGATGCCGCCGCACCAGGCGACATCCAGGATCGCCATGCCGGCGCCGTGGCGCTGCAATAGATCCTTGTACTGCGCGCGGCCGCCCAGCGTTTCACCGGTGGCGATCATCTGGTGCGTTCCGGACTGCAGCTCGCCCAGGCTCTCCAGCTGGTCCATGAACACCGGGTCCTCGATCCACAGCGGCGCGTAGGGCTGCAGTGCATGCACGATGCCCTTGGCGGCGGGCAGGTTCCACAGCGCATGCAACTCGCACATCACGTCCATCCTGCTGCCGACGGCTTTGCGGATCTTCGAGAAGGGTTGCAGCGCCTTCTCCAGGTCGCCCGCCGAGATGTAGGCGCCGTTGGACGCCTCGGCCGCGAAGTCGAAGGTCCAGATCTTCATGCCCGTAATGCCCATGCCGAGCAGGCTTTCGGCAAGCTCGCCGGCGCGGTGCAGAAAGGCGTCGAGGTCCTCATAGGGGCCTGCCGATTGGCCGAGCCCGAAGTTGGCGGTGCCCTGCACCGGCTTCTGCCGGACATACTGGTAGCCCGCGCAGGTGTTGTAGACGCGGATGTCGTCGCGCACGGCGCCGCCCAGCAACTGGTGGATCGGTTGTGAGCTGGCCTGGCCCCAGAGATCCCAGAGCGCGATATCGACGGCGGAACGGCCGCGCTGCTCGGCACTCGAGCCGTTGAAGCCCACGTAACCGATCAACTGCGCGTGGTGCCGGTCGATGAGCAGCGGATTCTGGCCCAGCAGGTAGGCGGCGATGATGCCGTGGATGTGACCCTCGGCGGAGTCGGGACCGTAGAAAGTTTCGCCCAACCCGACCAGCCCCTGGTCGGTGTGCACCTGCACCCAGAGCAGGTTCGGGAACTCGTCGATGCGCAGGGTTTCAATGCCGGTGATTTTCATGTCGATGCGTCAAGAATTCCGCAGCGGGTCGGGGGCAGGCCGGTAGGCTATTGGGAATCGCCGGGCGCGGCAACGTCTCAGGATCACCGAAATCTGGTCGCTGCTCGCCTGATCAGTTGATGGTGGCGCCGGTCTCGCGCACCACCCGGCCCCATTTCTCGTATTCCGCGCGCATGAACGCGCCCAGTTCCTGCGGCCCCAGCAGGCTCGGCGCGATGCCGGCGGCGCGCAGGCTCTGCTGCATTTCCGCGTCCTTGAGCGCGTTGCCGATTTCCGTGTACAAACGTTGCACGATATCGGCGGGTGTGGCCGCCGGCGCGAGCAAGGCGACCCAGAGCGCCGCTTCATAGCCGGCGACGCCGGCTTCGGCGAGGGTCGGCACCTCGGGAAGGTCGGGCCAGCGCGTGGCCGTGGTCACGGCGAGGATGCGCAGGCGCCCGTTGCGCACTTGAGTGATGACGTTGGGCACACCCGCAAAGGAAACTTTCACCTGTCCCGAGATGAGATCCTGCATCGCGGGCCCGCTGCCCTTGTACGGAACGTGATTGAGCTGGATGCCGGCGAGCGAGGCGAATAAGGCGGTCACCAGGTGCTGCGCGCTGCC
>CAZVZV010000282.1:0-2734 GCA_964631735.1 uncultured Enterobacteriaceae bacterium | reverse complement strand
CCCGCTGCCGCAAACAGGAACGATCTGCGCTTCATGGTGACCTCCGCCGTGAGGGAAAGTGTACTTCAGGGATCACTGCCGTAGTTTGATTCTGCAACGCGAGATAAGCGGCCCGGATCAGGCCGCGCCTGCGCAGGGATTGTGCGACTGCCGCGCCAGCCGCCAGCGCGGCGCGCACAGTGGCCTCGGGCAAGGGGCCGACCTGCACAGTGACCGGCAGTTCGCCCAGGTCGCTGTCTTCCTTCACCGCTCGCGCGGGAAGTCGCCGGATCGCGGGATGCTGCGCATTGACTGCGTTGGCGATGAGCGTGGCGGCTGCGTCCGCCGCCGCGCCATTGCAGGCAACCACGGTGACCGTGTCGGCGATGCCCAGGGACTGCGAGCGCCCGCGCCAGCCGGAGGTGGCGACGCCGCAGGACTTCTCCAGCCGGATCGTCGCGTCGACCATCGGCCGCTGCGGATTGTTGACGATGCCGGCGTCGAAAGTCTCGCCGCGAGGCAGGTGCACTGCGATGTCGCCGCCGTTGTTGACGTAGGCCTTGCCGGAGGGTTGCATCGCTTCCAGGATCTCGTCTGCCACCGCCCCGGCGACCGCCGCCATCGGCGTGATGAACACCGCGCGATGCGGCCACACTGCGGCGACCATGCGACGCGCCACAGTGCCGCGCGCGAGGGGATAGGCGTCGCCGACTGGAGCGCGTAGCAGCGCCAGTTCCTGCACCAGTTCTTCCAGGACGGTGCCAAAGCGCATTGCGGCACGCCCGTACTCGTCCTCCGTGCCGAAGATCACAAGGTCGATCGGCCCGTGCTGCAAATGCAGCCGGCCGTCGCTCAGGCGGCTCGCCATCGCGTGTTCTCCAGAACCTGCTGCACGCTCACCACGTGCTTCATGTGGCCGCCGATGGCGGCATACTGCTCGAGCGGCAGCGTGAACTCGATCGGCAGCACCAGCGCCGGCGTGGGAACGTAGCCGAAGGACTTGTCCGGCATGGCGAGCACATCCACCATCACCGTGATGCCGCCGCCCGGCCAGACATAGACCGGAGCGCCGCCGCAGGTGACGCGCGTGATCAGGTCCTTCACCGAGCGCGTGAGGCGCACCGGGTTCTCGGTCACTCCCGCGCGCAGGCTGCCACCCGCGCCTCCCATGAACAGCACCGTGCAAAGCGCCGGTTCGCAGTTCTCCGCGATGCGCTCCACGACCTTGCGCACCGGCGCCGGCATCGGCGCCTTCTGCGGTTTGAGGTCCTGGTCCAGCACGAACCACTCCGCGTCCTCGCCCGTAGTCGAGACCATCAGCAGGCGCATGCCGGGCCAGGCAGTCTTCGGGTTGATCTTCTCGATGATGGAGAGCGGGTCGGTGATGTTGGTGCCGCCCCAGCCCAGGCCCGGCTCCGCCACCTTGAAATAGCGACCGGGCGTGGATTTGCGCCCACGCACGCGGATGCCCGCAGGTCGCATGTCGAGGAAGCGCCCGGCCTGGTGCTCAGTCAGCACCCCGGTGATGTGGTCGTCCACCACGATTACCTCATCGCAATGACCGTGCCACTGCTGCGCGAAGATGCCGATGGTCGCGGAGCCGCAGCCTACGCGCATGCGCTCCTCGCGCTCGCCATTGACCACCGGCGCGGCGCCCGCCTGGAGCAATACGCTCGAGCCGCCGTCGATCTTCACCTCGACGGCCTCCTTGTTGGAGAGATTCAGCATCGCCTCGCAGGTGACGTTGCCTTCCTTCTTCGAACCGCCGGTCAGATGGTGCACGCCGCCCAGCGACAGCATCTGCGAGCCGTACTCGGCGGTGGTGACGTGGCCGATCTGCTCGCCTTCAACGCGCACCGCCGCCTGCTCGGGACCGAGGTAGCGGTCGGTGTCGATTTTCACCTTGAGGCCGCAGTAGCTGAAGATGCCCTCCGTCACCACCGTCACCATGTCCACGCCGTCGGCTTTGGACGAGACGATGAAGGGGGCAGGCTTGTAGTCGGGGTAGGTGGTCGTCGCACCGACGCCGGTGATGAAGGGCGCCACGAGTTTCCCGTCCCAGGGCTTGCCGGGTTCGAGGAAGGGCACCGCCTTGCCGCCGCGTTCCAGCACCAGCAGCGGGTCGAGGCGCACCAGCTTGCCCTCCTGATTCGCGTAGCGGTCGCAGGCACCCGTCTGACCCTTGCGGATGCGGCACAGCACCGGGCAGGCGTCGCAGCGGATGACGTCGCCGGTCAGCGGTGCCGTGCTCTCAGGCGCGTCTTCCGGGTCTCGCATCGAGTTCGGCTTTCAGGCGGTGCGGCAGCACGGGAACCTGGCGCATGCGCACGCCGGTCGCATGGTCGATCGCGCCGAGGATGGCGGGGGCTGTAGGGATGAGGCCAGGCTCGCCCACGCCTTTGGCGCCCGAAGGCCCGAGCGGCTCGGGATCCTCGACCAGGATGCAATCCATGCTCGGCGCGTCGCCGATGGTGGGGATGAGGTAGTCGTGCAGATTTTCGGTCTTGCCCGGCACGTACTCTTCCATCAGCGCGAAGCCGAGGCCCTGCACCGCGCCGCCCTGGATCTGGCCCTCGACCTGGATCGGGTTCAAGGCCTTGCCCACGTCGTGCGCGGCGACGATGCGCAGGACCTTCACGGTGCCGAGCGCTTCGTCCACTTCCACCTGGGCAATCTGCGCTGCAAAGGCGTAGGTGGCGTAGGGCGTGCCCTGGCCATTGGGATCGAGTGGCGTCGTCGGCGGATCGAAGCGGCC
>CAZVZV010000281.1:0-11691 GCA_964631735.1 uncultured Enterobacteriaceae bacterium | reverse complement strand
TTGGCCGCGACGTCCAGCGGCCGGGTGCCGGGAAACAGGAACGGCGCCAGCGCGAGCGCGACCAGGATCGCGACCAGCAGCACCGAGAGGGTCCGGCTGCGTGGCCCGTCGCCCGAAAGGAGCGAGTGCATCATGACCGGGCTCTCACGACTTGCTCACCGGATACAGGCCCTGCGGCCGCCACAGCAGGATCATCACCATCAGCAGGATGTTGGAGCCGAGCGCGATCTTGGGCGAAAGGAAACCTACGTAGTTCGCCACCAGGCCGACCAGCAGCGCGCCGACGAAGCAACCACCGATCGAGCCCAGGCCGCCGATGATGATGACGATGAAGATCAGCACCATCATGTTCGCCCCGATGTGGACGGTGACGCTTTCCTGGTACATGCCCCACAAGGCGCCGCCGAGCCCGGCGAGCGCCGAGCCGGCCACGAACACCGCGACGAACAGGCGCCGGATGCGGTAGCCCATCGCCTCGACCATCTCCTTGTTCTCCACGCCGGCGCGGATCAGCAGACCGATCTTGGTGCGGTTGAGCAGCAGCAGCATGCCGGCGAATACCGCCAGGCCGGTCACCACCGCGATCAGGCGGAACTTTTCGATCACCATGTCGCCGATGAGAAACGAGCCGCGCAGGGTCGAGGGTCGCGGCAGCGGCAGCAGATCGGGGCCCCAGAACACGTGGATCAGCTGTTCGGCGACGATCATGCCGCCGGTGGTGATCAGGATCTGCTTGAGGTGCTGGCCGTAGACCGGCTTGATGATCACGCGCTCGAAGGCGAGGCCCAGCAGGCCGGCGACCACGGCCGCAGCCAGCATCGCCGGCAATACCGCGCCGAGGTTGGCGAGGAAGCTGTCCGAGACGGCGGCGGCCGAGAAGAACTTGATGGTCGAGGCGGCGACATAGGCGCCGATAGCGATAAACAGGCCGTGCGCGAAATTCATCACGTCCATCAGGCCGAACACCAGCGTCAGGCCCGAGGACATGATGAAGATGAGCAATCCCATCGCCAGTCCCGCCACGGTGAGCGTCACCCAGGTGGACGGATTGCCGATCATGGCGAGCGCGCTCAGGGCGATCGCCAGCAGCAGCGCGGGCGGAATCCAGTCAATGTGCTTGCCGGCAATGGGGTTCGAAGATGCGCGACTCACTGGTGCGCTTCCAGCGACAGGCCAAGCAACCGTGTCTGCAGCGCGGCGTCCGCGGCGAGCCCGGCCATGCGACCGGTGTGCACGATGCGCCCCGCGTCCATCACCGCCACCGAATCGCCGAGCGCTTTCGCGGCATGGAAATTCTGCTCCACCATCAGGATGGTGGTGTCGGTCTTCTTCAGTTCGGCGAAGGCCTCGATCAGGTTGTTGATGATCGCGGGGGCGAGGCCCTTGGTCGGCTCGTCGATCAGCAGCAGCTTCCTCGGCTCGACGATCGCGCGCGAGATCGAGAGCATCTGTTTCTGGCCGCCCGAGAGCAGGCCCGCCGGCAGGTGCCAGAACGTCTTCATCGGCGGGAACAAGCGGAAGATCCAGTCGAGCCGCTTCTCTTCCGGTGGCCCGCGGCGCGCCGCCAGCACCAGGTTCTCCTGCACCGTGAGGCCGGCGAAGAGGCCCATCGACTCGGGCACGTAGGCGACGCCGAGGTTCGCGATCGAGGGCGTTTCCTTCTGCCCGATCTCCTCGGCTTCGAAGCGGATCGAGCCGGCCGAAGCGCGCCACAGCCCGAGGATGGTGCGCAGCGTGGTGGTCTTGCCCGCGCCGTTGCGGCCGAGCAGCATAGTCAGTTCGCCGCGCGGCACCACCAGGTCCACGCCCTGCAGGATGTGGTAGTGCCCGATGTGGGTGTGCACCCCGCTCAGTGTGAGCAGCGCGTCAGCCACCTGTGGACACCCCGCCAGGGCCGTGTGAGTCGGCCGCGATCCCTAGATAGGCTTCCTGGACGACGGGCGAAGCGATCACGTCGGCCGGCTCGCCGTCGGCCACCAGTTCACCCTGATGCAGCACGACGATGCGGTCGGCGAGCGAGCGCACCACGTCCATCTTGTGCTCGACCAGCAGGATGGTCTTGTCCTTCTGGCCCTTGATCTCATGGATCAGGTCGAGGATTACCGGCACCTCGTCCACGCTCATGCCCGCGGTGGGCTCGTCGAACATGAAGATGGCGGGCTCGAGCGCGAGCAGGATCGCGACTTCGAGCTTGCGCTGGTTGCCGTGCGAGAGCTCCGAGGCGAGCGTGGTGCGCCGGTCGGCGAGCGCGACGCGCGACAAGTAGTGTTCGGCCTTCTCGGTCAATTCGACGTGCCGGCTCCACATCGACACGAGGTTGAGGCCCATTCCGGCGCGCGCCTGCACCGCGAGCCGCACGTTCTCCAGCACCGTGAGATTCGGGAACAGGTTCGTCAGCTGGAACGCGCGCCCCATGCCCTTGCGGGTGCGTACCGGCGCCGCGTCGCGCGTGACATCCTCACCGTAGAGCAGAACCCGGCCCGCGCTCGCCGGCAACTGCCCCGAAATCAGGTTGAAGTAGGTGGTCTTGCCGGCGCCATTCGGGCCGACGATGGCGGTGAGCGTGCCCGGCTCGAAGCGGCAGCTGACCGCGTTCACGGCGACATGGCCGCCGAAGCGGATGGTCAGGTCGCGCGTCTCCAGGACAGGATGTTCGGCCGGGATCATCGGAGCATCGTAGGGTGGGCCTGCGGCCCACCTTACGCTTAGCGCTTGTTGCGGACGGGAACCGGGATTTCCCGGGCCGGGATCTCCCGCACCAGGTCCAGCAGGTCCCACTCGTTGGCCTGGGTCTTCTTGATGCGGAACTGGTACATGCTCTGCATCGCCTGGTGGTCTTCCTTGCGGAAGGTCATGGTGCCCTTGGGCGTCTCGAAGCTCATTCCCTCCATCGCTGCGATGAGCTTCTCGGTGTCGGTACTGCCGGCCTTCTTGATCGCTTCGACCGACGCGACGCCCGCCGCCATGCCGCCGGCAACGAAGAAGTCGGGCGGCGTGCCGCCGTAGCGCTTGCGGTACTCGGCGACCATCCAGTCGTTCATCTTGTTCTTGGGGAACGCGTAGTAGTAGTAGATCGCGCCTTCCATGCCGACGAGGTCCTTCCAGCCCTTCATCACCGGCAGGATGTTGCCGCCGCAGGCGAGCGAAATCTCGAAGCGCTCGGGCTGCAGGTCGCCTAACTTCTGGCACGGATGCGCGCCGGCCCAAATGATGCTGATGATCTTGGTGCCCGGCTTGCCCTTCAGCGCGTCGAACATGCGCTGCGCGGCGGCCGTGAAATCGGTGGTTGCCTGCGGCACGTATTCCTCGTGCACGATCTGCGCTTTGCTGCCGACGGCAGCGAGCGTGTCCTTGAAGGCCTTCACGCCGTCGCGGCCGAAGGCATAGTCCTGCGCCAGCATCGCGATCTGCGCAGTCGCAGGAAGTGCGACCACGCCGGCGACCGCGTCCTGCGTCGAGCTGCGGCCGGTGCGGAAGATGTAGCGGTTCCAGTTAGCGCCGGTGATGGTGTCGGCCACCGCCGGCTCGACCAGCAGGATCTTCTTGTATTCCTCGGCCACCGGCAGCATGGCCAGGGCAACGCCCGAGCCCGTCGGGCCGATGGCGAGGTCCACCTTGTCGTCGCCGTAGGCCGCGGCAAGCTGCGATTTGCCTGCGTCGGGCTTCAGCTGGCTGTCCTTTTCGATCACCAAGATCTTGCGGCCGAGCACGCTCATCGTCCCGCCCGTGGCGTATTCAAGGCCCAGCATCAGGCCGGCCTGCGTCTGCTTGGCGTAAGCCTCCAGCGGTCCGGTCTTGTCGTACACGTGGGCGATCTTGATGTCCTGGGCGACGGCCAGGCTGGTGGCGCCCGCCAGCGTTGCCGCGGCGAGCAGGGTGGTAATGCGCTTCATGTTTCCTCCTTGGGTGGGAAAATGGGGTCTGACCCCTTTATTTATTCGCGCGGCTGGGGTTTGGGGCGTCGGCCAACCGTGACCGAGACTTCGAGCGCCTGCGCCTGGCGCCGGATGTTCATCTTCGCGCCCGAGCCCGGCTCCAGCGCCGCCACGAGATTGAGCATGCTCTGCGGATCCGACACCGGCGCGCCGTTGATCGCGGTCAGCACGTCGCCGGGTTTCACACCCGCCTTGTCCGCCGGACCGCCGCGCAGCACGCCGGCGATGATCGCACCGCGCGCATCGGGCAGCTTGAAGGATTCGGCCAGCGCCGGGGTGATCTCCTGCAGCTCGACGCCGATCCAGCCGCGCGTCACCGAGCCGTTGCGGATGATCTGCTCCATCACCATCTTCGCCGTGGCCGCCGGGATGGCGAAGCCGATGCCCATGGAACCTCCGGAGCGCGAATAGATCGCGGTGTTGATGCCGACGAGGTTACCGCGCGCGTCGACCAGCGCGCCGCCCGAGTTCCCTGGGTTGATCGCCGCGTCGGTCTGGATGAAGTTCTCGAAGGTGTTGATGTGCAGGCCGCTGCGGCCGAGCGCCGAGACGATGCCGGAGGTCACGGTCTGGCCGACGCCGAAGGGATTTCCGATGGCAAGCACCACGTCTCCCACGCGCAACGCCTCGGACTGGCCGAACGTGATGGCGGGCAGTTTGTCCGCGTTGACGCGCAGTACCGCGAGGTCGGTCTCCGGGTCGTTGCCCACCACCTTGGCCAGCAGCTTCTTGCCGTCGGAGAGGGCCACCTCGATCTCGTCGGCCGCTTCCACCACGTGATGATTGGTGAGGACGTAGCCCGCGGGACTCACGATCACGCCCGAGCCCAGGCTCGAGGATCGCTGCGCCTCGTCGCGGAACTGCTCGCCGAAGAAGCGCCGGAACAGGGGATCGTTGAGCAGCGGATTGCGCGGCGCGCGCACTTCCTTCGAAGTGAAGATGTTCACCACCGCGGGCGAGGAGCGCTGCACCGCCTCGTGGAATGACTCGACGCGCGCCGGGCCGGTTGCCTTTGCCGCCGGTTCGCTTCGCGCCGCCACCAGCGCCTCCGGTTGCGGCGCCGCGCTTCGCGTCGGCAACCACTCGGGCTTGAGGGTCGAGACGACAAACAGCAGCGCGAGGCAAACGGTCGCGGTCTGCGCAAAGACGAGCCAGAGGCGGTGCAGCATAAGGGGTCGCTAATCTAGCACAAAGCCCTGCAAATTGAACCGCTTAGACCGCAATTCGTGGACATTCCCGTGCTCGATCGATAGAATGGCGCCTGCTTCGCACTCTCCATCCTTTCCTGCCTCGAATCAACTCCATGAGCGACAACCAGAAAATCGACAAGACGCGCCGCAACCTCGTGGTCGCGACCTCGGTGGTGGGCGGCGCGGCCTCGCTCGGCGCGGCGATTCCGTTCGTTGCCAGCATGCTGCCTTCGGAACGCACCAAGGCGGCAGGCGCACCGGTCGAAGTGGACATCTCGACCATGGCTCCCGGGGAGCTGAAGATCTTCGAGTGGCGCGGCAAGCCGGTGTGGGTGATCCGACGCACCAAGGAGATGGTGGAGTCGCTCAAGGCGAGCGCGAGCCGCCTCACCGACCCGGGCTCGAGCGACTCGCAGCAGCCCGAGTACGCGAAAAACGAATACCGCTCGCTCAAGCCGGAGCTGATGGTGATGGAGGGCGTGTGCACGCACCTCGGCTGCTCGCCGCAGATGAAGACCGCGGAAGCCAAGGCGGAAATGGGCGCGGACTGGGCCGGCGGTTTCTACTGTGCCTGCCACGGATCCAAGTTCGACCTCGCGGGACGCGTGTTCCGCGGTGCGCCGGCGCCGACCAACCTGACGGTGCCGCCCCACGCCTTTCTCTCCGACGGCACGCTGCTGATCGGCGACGACAAGAAAGGGGCCTAGGCCATGGCCTCCCGCCTGATGGCGCTGTGGGACTGGTTCGACTCGCGCATGCCCAGCGTGGGCGAGGAGTACCGCAAGCACATGTCGGAGTACTACGCGCCGAAGAATTTCAACTTCTGGTACTACTTCGGCGTGCTGTCGATGCTGGTGCTCGTCATCATGATCGTCTCCGGCATCTTCCTCACCATGAGCTACAAGCCCGACGCCGCGCTTGCCTTCGGCTCGGTCGAGTACATCATGCGCGACGTGCCGGGCGGCTGGCTGATCCGCTACATCCACTCCACCGGCGGCTCGGCGTTCTTCCTGGTGGTGTACCTGCACATGTTCCGCGCGCTGCTCTACGGTTCGTACAAGGAACCGCGCGAGCTGGTGTGGATCTTCGGCGTGCTGATCTACCTCGCGCTGATGGCGGAGGCCTTCCTGGGCTATCTGCTGCCCTGGGGCCAGATGTCCTACTGGGGCGCGCAGGTGATCGTGAACCTTTTCGCCGTGGTGCCGTTCATCGGACCCGACCTCGCGCTGTGGATCCGCGGGGACTACGTGGTGTCGGACGTGACGCTCAATCGTTTCTTCGCGCTGCACGTGATCGCCCTGCCGCTGGTGCTGCTGGGCCTCGTCGTGGCGCACATCCTCGCGCTGCACGACGTCGGCTCGAACAACCCCGACGGCGTCGAGATCAAGAAGCACAAGGACGCGAACGGCAGGCCGCTGGACGGCATCCCGTTCCACCCCTACTACACGGTCAAGGACACGGTCGGCGTCATCGTGTTCCTCGCCGTTTTCTGCATCGTCATGTTCTTCATGCCGGAGCTGGGCGGCTACTTCCTCGAGCACAACAACTTCATCCCGGCCGACCCGCTCAAGACGCCGGAGCACATCGCACCGCTGTGGTACTTCACCCCTTTCTACTCGATCCTGCGTGCGGTGCCGCCGGTGTTCAATTCGCAGTTCCCCGGTGTTGCGGCGATGGGCATCGCCACCCTGATCCTGTTCCTGCTGCCGTGGCTGGACCGCTCGCCGGTGAAGTCGATCCGCTATCGCGGCGCCTACTGGAAGGGCGCGGTCGCCCTGTTCGTCGTCGCGTTCGTGGTGCTCGGCTACCTCGGGATCGAGTCGACGACGGTCTGGGGACAATTCACGGTCGCTGAAGGTTCGCTCATGGATCGGATGCTCGACACCAAGGACCGCGCCACCTGGATGGCCCGCCTTTGCACGCTGATCTACTTCGCCTTCTTCATCCTGATGCCCTGGTACACGGCGAAGGACGAGGTGAAGCCGGTGCCCGACAGGGTGACGATGTGAGGGCAGCGAGCATGCGAACGCTCCTTGCCGCCTTGCTCGCCGCGCCCGCGCTCGCGCTTGCCGCAGCTGGCGGACATCCGCTGGACCGCGCGCCGATCGATCCGAGCGACCTGGCCAGCCAGCAGTCCGGGGCGCGTACCTTCGTCAACTACTGCCTCGGCTGCCATGGCCTGCAGTACATGCGCTACAACCGCCTGACCGACCTCGGCCTCACGGAAGCACAGATCCGCGACAACCTCATGTTCAGCGCCGACAAGATCGGCGAGACAATGAAGATCGCCATGACGGTGAAGGACGGCAAGGACTGGTTCGGCGTGCCGCCGCCCGACTTGTCGGTGATCGCGCGCTCGCGCGGCGCGGACTGGCTCTACACCTACCTGCGCACTTTCTACCGCGACCCCAAGGCGGCGCATGGCTGGAACAACAAGGCCTTCCCCAACGCCGCCATGCCGCACGTGCTGTGGCAGCTCCAGGAGCAGAGCAGCGCGATGCAGTACGACATCATGGTGCGCGATCTGGTCAATTTCCTGGTCTACGTCGGCGAGCCCTCGGGACAGTCGCGCAAAGCGATCGGCATCGTGGTGCTGTTGGTGCTCGGCGTGCTGTTCATCTTCGCGTACGCCATGAAGAAGGCGTTCTGGAAGGACGTACGCTAAACCGGCGCAAGCCCAACCTCGAAGCCGGGCGGGTCTTCCCACCCGGCTTTTTCATCAGGAACACCGCCTCATGATGCAGCTTTATTCCGGCACCACGTGCCCCTTCAGCCACCGCTGCCGCTTCGTGCTGTACGAGAAGGGCATGGACTTCCAGGTCATCGACGTGGACTTGTACAACAAGCCGGAAGACATCGCGGTGATGAACCCGTACAACCGGCTGCCGGTGCTGGTCGAGAGGGATCTCATCCTGTACGAGTCGAACATCATCAACGAGTACATCGACGAACGCTTCCCGCACCCGCAGCTGATGCCGGCGGACCCGGTGATGCGTGCGCGCGCGCGGCTGATGCTGTACAACATGGAAGTGGAGCTGTTCAGCCAGGTCGACGGGCTGGATTCAGGCAAGGAGAAGCTGATAGAGAAGGCGCGCGCGCAGGTCACCGACCGGCTGATCGAGCTCTCGCCGCTGTTCACCAAGACCAAGCACATGCTGGGCGACGATTTCACCATGCTCGACGTGGCCATCGCACCGCTGCTGTGGCGCCTGGACCACTACGGCGTCAAGCTCGGCAAACCCGCGGCGCCGCTGATGAAATACGCCGAGCGCATCTTCTCGCGGCCTGCGTTCATCGAGGCGCTCACTCCGTCCGAGAAGGTGATGCGAAAATAGTCGTGAGCGAAATCGCCACCAAGCCCTATCTGCTGCGCGCGCTTTTCGAGTGGTGCGTGGACAATGGCTACACGCCGCACGTGGCGGTGAAGGTGGATTCGAAGACCCAGGTGCCTTCGGAGTACGTGAAGAACGGCGAGATCACGCTCAACGTCTCGCCCTCGGCGGTGCACAAGCTGCAGATGGGCAACGAGCTGATCGAGTTCTCGGCGCGCTTCGCCGGTGTGGCGCGCCAGATCTCGGTGCCGATCGCAAACGTCTTCGCAATATACGCGCGCGAAACCGGGCACGGCATGACCTTCGACGTCGACCCCGCGGCCAAGTCCGTGACCCAGGCAGTGGCGGAGGCCGAGCCGATGGCGCCAAAGGAAGCACCGGTGGCGCTGCCCGGGCCGGCCAACTCGACACCCCCTCAGCCCACCAAGCCCGGCGGCGGCAAACCCAAGCCGCAACTGCGGCGGGTAAAGTAAAAAGGGGTCAGACCCCATTTTTTGCCGGCTTAGCTCAGTTGGTAGAGCAGCGGTTTTGTAAACCGAAGGTCGGCGGTTCGATTCCGTCAGCCGGCACCAGCCTCCCCATCCGCTGCCGCTACAATTTCAGCCGGAACGCGCAGCGGCGGTCGCGGTACTCGGCGCATACCCCTCTGAAGAACGTCGCCAGCGCGGGCGACGGCTCCGCGCCGTGCTCGGCAGCTCCCGACAAGGTGAGCCCGGCGTCGCGCACCCACGTCCCTCCGCCGCTTAGCCGCAGCGGGCCCTCGAGGGTGCCAAGTTCGATGTCCACTTTGCTGCCGCCCCCGCGCAAGCGCGCGACGTGCGAACCCAGGTCGAGTCCCTGCGCGCGGGCAAGCCGGATCTGGCGCCACTCGATTTCCGCCAGACCGAGAATCGAACCGTCCTCGAAACGCAGGTCGTCCGAGCGGATGCGCAAGGTTCCCTCGGGGCCGAATGCCTCGAGCCCGGGTGCGTAGGCCGACAGGATTCTCGCGGGCAGCTCGAGCTTGAGGCCGCGAATCGTCGTGTGGCTCGGCGACACCTGGAGTTGCATGGCTTCCGCTGCCTCGCCAAGCGTCAGATCCGCGGCGAGCTTTCCTGTGAACAGTGCGGACCACGAGGTCTTCCAGTGCAGTGCGCCAAGATCGAGCAGGGAACCTGATCGCTGATCCGCGTACAGGCGAGCGCTTCCCGCCCAAAGGCTGCCGGCTGGCTCGCGCAGCAAGAGCTTTTGCGCCGACGCGCGTTCCACGGCGCGCGCGATCCAGGCCGCCGGGACCATCGCGGCCAGTGCGATCGCATAGATCGCGACAGCGGCAGCGCAAACCAGCGCGATGCGCCGGGCTTTCAAGGCGCATTCCTGGACGCCTGGGGGCTGCCCGAGGCGAAGCTCGCTTCCACGCGCACCATGCCGGGTTGTTCCAGCGCACTGATCCGGCAGGAGTCCAGCCGGATGCCGAGATCGCGCTGCAGGCTTTCCACCCATTGCAGCCAAGCGTCGAAGCTCACCGGACCGGCGCGCAGTTGCACCAGGCCACTGGCAAGCAAGTCGCTGCGCTCCACCGCCTGGGCGAACGCGGTGCGCGCCGCCGACGCTTGCAGCAGCACCTTGAGATCGCCGCGCCGGGGCTCGGCCGCGACTTTCTTGCGCAGGGCGAGGACCTCC
Organism: uncultured Enterobacteriaceae bacterium; assembly: GCA_964631735.1. Lineage (GTDB taxonomy): Bacteria > Pseudomonadota > Gammaproteobacteria > Burkholderiales > SG8-39 > JAABQT01. The sequence continues at coordinate 1,572 of CAZVZV010000281.1, read as the reverse complement.
TTTTGCTGTCGGCGCATGTCGTCGACCTGCGCGCGCAGCCGCGGCAACGCAGCGGAAAGCGACTTGCGCGCGGCAAGTCCCGGCTCCCAAACGAACGCATACAGCGCTGCCGCGAGCAGCAGCGCGCCGGCGGCGAGCAGGAAGCCGCGCTCCCTGGCGGAGCGATCGTTCCAGAAGCCGGCGGCGCTAGCCGTCATGCCGGCCGCGCTTGACGCGATGCTCATGTTCCCGCTCCTGACTTCGTGCGCAGGCGCAGCGTGACCCTGCCCGTCGATCCCCCGCCCTCGAGCGCAACGTCCAGTCCCCGCGGCGGAGCCTTCGAGCGCAGTTCCTCGAGCAGCGCGCCGGCTCCTTGCGCGTCCTGCGGCCGCAGCGTCACGGTCAGGGTTCCCTTGTCATAGGCCATGCTCTCGATGCGGTGCCTCTGCGGATTCAGCAGCTGATCGGTCGCCTTTTCCAGCAGCGCGAGGAAATCCGCAGGACCGATCAGGCCCGCCTGCTGGCGCAGCTCGGCCAGGGCGCGGCCCATCTGCAACGGGGGATCGACCACCACCGCTCGCTCGCCGAATGTCTCGCGATAGATGGCGCTCATTTCTGCGAGCAGCGCCCGGCGCTCCCGGACCTTGGCTCCCCAGTCGATGGCGATGCCGCAGGTGCCAAGCACCAGCAGTGCTCCCACGAGGACCGCCGGGCGGCGCAGCCGTCGCAGCCACGCGCCGCCCGCCGCGCGAGAGGCGAATTCGCCTTGCAGAAGATCAAGTCCTGAGCGGCGCTGAGCATTGGCCCAGTGCCACGCCGGTGCCAACTCGACCGGGATGCCGAGCGCGTCTGACCAGGCCTGCGTGTCCGGCGGTGCGACACCCGCAGCGGTTCGCACGCGAATCGCACGGGGAGGGGCGCTCGCCTTGCGCGCACTTTCGACGGCGAGCCGCAGCGCAACCGGCACGTCTTGCGGGGCCGAGCAATCCAGCACAAAGCCTTCGGCTTCCCCGGTGCGCGCAAAGCTGTCGTTGCCGTTCCAGACTACCGTCCAGGTATGCGGCAGCACTGGCGGCAGCAAGCTCTCAGGGTAGGCGCACTGAGCATTGAGGCCAGCGCTTTCCAGCGCCGAGAGCAATTTCTCCAGCCACTGCCGATCGATGATTGCCAGGTGCAAAGTGCCTTTGTCCGGCGAGGGTGCAGAGACGACGTGCAGCCGTTCAGGGTCGGCGATGGTGCTGTCCTCGACCAGGTAGCGCAGTGCGGAGGAGAGCCGCTGCTGCTGGGCGACAGGAACGGCGACGCGCTCCAGCAGCACCAGGTCGCCGGCAAGCACGACCTCGCACGCGCCGGCGATTGGCGGCTGGCGCAGGTTGGCGGTCCCCGATGCGAGCACCGCGCCATCTTTGCCCAAGGTGACCCACTCGAACGCACCCGAGGTGGGTGTGTCGCGATTGACGCGGATGCGGCACGCCGTCATAGCATGCGCTGCCAGACGACGACGGGCAGCGACCCTTTGTCACGCTGCAGCAGGGCCTCCATGCGCGCATCGGCCTTGCCGGTTCTCGCACGGCCCTGCACAAGAAAATACTG
>CAZVZV010000280.1:0-2272 GCA_964631735.1 uncultured Enterobacteriaceae bacterium | reverse complement strand
GAGGCCCGCGTTTTCGAGGACCTCGGGATCGAGCTTCTGCAGCGAAAGATCGAGGCAGCTCACCGCAAAACCCTCGCGCTTCAGCCAGGCGGCGGGCTGCGCCAGCGCAAACGGCTGCCGCCCCAGCTCATAGGGATTGATGAGAACGACCTTGAAGGCGCCGGTTATTTTGATTTTGGCCGCTGCTCGAAAGGTGCAGAGCCAGGCGCAGTTTCCCGATCACGGCTTGCCCCGGCTCCTGCCAGCCGTTCGAGATACTGCTGCCACAGCGAATCGCGATTCTGGCCCAGCCAGTACAGGTAGTCCCAGGAGTAGATGCCGGTGCTGTGCCCGTCGGAGAACGCCGGCGTTACGGCGTAACTGCCGCTGGGCTCTAGCGCCGTGATCTCGATGTCGCGCTTGCCGACCTGCAAGACCTCCTGGCCGGGTCCGTGGCCGCGCACTTCCGCCGATGGCGAATACACGCGCAGCAGTTCGTAGCTCAACTCGAACCGGCTGCCGTCCGCGAACACGAGTTCCATCAGCCGCGATTTCTGGTGCAGCTTGATTTCGGTGGGTACTGGCGTATCGCGGTCCATGCCTACTTCTGTTGCGGCGGGACATAGCCCGAGGCGACGTCGGCGCCGCTGCCGAAGAAATGGTTCTCCATCTGCTGCGTGAGGTAGTCGCGCGCCTTCTTGTCGGCGAGGTTGAGCCGGTTCTCGTTCACCAGCATCTTCTGCTGCTCGAGCCACTGCCGCCACGCTTCCTTCGACACGTTCTCGAAGATGCGCTTGCCGAGCGCGCCGGGATAGGGCAGGAAATCGAGCCCCTCGGCCTCGCGCCCGAGCTTGATGCACTTGACCATGCGCGTCATGGGGAAACTCCACAGTAAGGCCGTCGCAGGCGCCGGCCCGTTCGTCGAGTATAACTATGCGTCACACTTCCCGGTTTAATCTTGCGGACAGCGAATACCCTGGAAGCTGTCAGTGGTTTCCAAGCCCTTGCCTTGCTCGGTTCGGCGATGATGCGGCTGAAACACGAAGCCCCGCATCGAGCGCGGGGCTTCGCAGAAACGCCACGTTGCAGTGGCCTATTTCGTCGCGCTAGCGCGACGTATGCCGGTGCATCGGCACCGGCCTTTGGGGTGGGCTGCAGTGATTTTCGTCTATAGCCCCTCCTTGGTTCATGGACTGCTGCTACAAGCACCGCGCGTCGCGGTTAGGCAAGGCGCGGCGGCCAATGAATCCACACTACACCCGGCCGCAGGAAGTTTCAATCATCGCCCCACGTCCGAGCTTTCGATCTACGAGCCCGTGCAAGGACTATAAGCCCGGATGCTGCCTGCGCCTTGACATTGCCCGGCACTGGCGTGCAAAGTTTGCTTTGCTGGCCCAGCTAAACCAAAGAGGAGGGTCCCCGTATGGCAATCGTCACTCGCAGTCTGGTCGGCGTGGTCACGCTCGCCGCAGTTTTCACACTTGGCAGCGGCGCCGCGCTGGCGCAGAAGATGGTGCAGAAGATCGGCAAGGGCGAAGGCAAGGTGGACATCGTCGCCTGGCCCGGCTACATCGAGCGCGGCGAGACCGTGAAGGAATTCAACTGGGTCACCGATTTCGAGAAAAAGACCAGCTGCAAGGTCGGGGTGAAGACCGCCAACACCTCGGACGAGATGGTAGCGCTGATGAACGAGGGCGGCTTCGACCTCGTGACCGCCTCGGGCGACGCCAGCCTGCGCCTGATCTCGGGCAAGAAGGCGCAGCCGATCAACGTCGCGCTGGTGCCGAGCTACAACACGGTGGACGCGCGCCTGCAGAAGGCGCCGTGGCACTACGTCAACAACAAACATTACGGCGTGCCCTACCAGTGGGGCTACAACATTCTGATGTACAACACCAACGCCTTCAAGGACCAGCCGCCGACGTCCTGGAAGGTGGTGTTCGAGGAGATGCAACTCCCCGACGGCAAGTCGAACAAGGGCCGCGTGCAGGCTTTCGACGGGCCGATCTACATCGCGGATGCAGCCTTGTACCTGATGACGGCCAATCCCGCGCTCGGCATCAAGGACCCCTACGAGCTGAACGACGCGCAGTACAAGGCGGCGCTCGCGCTGCTGCGCAAGCAGCGCCAGATCGTCGGCCGCTACTGGCATGACGCGTTCGTGCAGATCGACGACTTCACCAACGAGGGGGTGGTGGTGTCGGGCTCCTGGCAGTTCCAGGCCAACATCCTGGCGTCGAAAAAGCGGCCGATCGCCACCGTGGTGCCGGTAGAGGGCGCGACCGGTTGGGCG
>CAZVZV010000279.1:0-12427 GCA_964631735.1 uncultured Enterobacteriaceae bacterium | reverse complement strand
GCTGATGAGCTACGCCAGCAATATCACGGATGCGTGGCGGCAGTCCGGCGCCTATGCCGGCCGCGTCCTCAAGGGCGCCAAGCCCGCGGACCTGCCGGTGGTGCAGGCGTCCAAGTTCGAGCTGGTCATCAATGCCGAGACCGCCAGAATGCTCGGCCTCACCCTGCCGCCGACGCTGCTCGCGACCGCCGACGAGGTGATCGAGTGAGCGGTTTTCGAAATTCGGATCAATTGCGTCGGTTGAGGAATGAGTCATGGCCGCTACGATGATCCCGCGCGAGCGCTGCGATTATTCGGCGATCGTCGATCGGGAACCGCTGGCGCTGCCTGGCCATGCGCGGATCGTGTTCTGGACCATCGTCAACTACGAGGTCTGGGACATCGCCAAGCCGATGGCGCGCCAGGTGCTGCCGGCGCCCACCGGCGCGGTGCTGCTGCCCGACGTGCCCAACTGGAGCTGGCACGAATACGGCATGCGCGTCGGCTTCTGGCGCTTCGAGGCGCTGTTCCGGCGCCTGCGCATCCGTCCCACGCTGGCGCTCAACGCGCGTGTGTGCGTGGACTACCCGCGCGTCGCACAGGTGTGCAAAGACGCGGGCTGGGAATTCATGGGGCACAGCTACGAGCAGGGCCCGATCCACCGGGAGGAAGACCAGCCCGGCATGATCCGGCGCTCGCTGGACACGATCGAGCAATTCACCGGCAAGCGGCCGATCGGCTGGCTCGGGCCGGGACTCACGCAGACGCTCGAAACACCGGAGCACCTCGCCGCCGCGGGCGTGAAATACATCGGCGACTGGGTCTACGACGACGAACCGACCGAGATCAAGACTGCCAATGGCCCGCTCGTCACCCTGCCCTATTCAGTGGAGACCAACGACATTCCCATGATGCTGGTGCAGCATCACGAGGCCGCCTACTGGACGAAGAAATGCCTGGACGCCTTCGAGCGCTACTACGAGGAAGGCGCCACGCGCGCCAAGATCATGGCCATCGCGATCCACCCCTACATCAGCGGGCAGCCGTTCCGCATCAAGTACCTGGAGGAGGTCTACGAGGCGATCGGCAAGCGCAAGGGCGTGCTCCACTGGAATGGGGAGCAGATTCTCGACTGGTACCTGAAGTCGAAACCTAGTGCCCCGGAGTGCTAGGCGCGCCGGGCTGCTTGAGCGGATGCGCCCGCGCGAAGGCGTCGAGCTTCATGCATTCGCCGTAGATGCGCATCGCCGCCGGAAATTTCGAGACGTCGCAATTGAAGTACGCGGTCGCACCGATCACCTGGCCGGCGAGGCAGATGTCAGCCATGGTCGGCGCGTCCCCATGGCAGAAACGGCCGGTTTCCTTCTCACCGACGAGATGTGCTTCGATCGCTTCGAGCGCCTTCAGAGACCAGTGCGACAGCCCCCGCACCCGCGCTCGTCCGCGCGCATCCCGCGGCAGCAGTGCCGGGTGCGGATGCGTCTCCTCGAGGTACTCCAGGATCGCCAGCGACTGGAATAGCGGTGCGCCGCCGTCCACCAGCAGCGCCGGCACCACACTCTGCGGGTTGAGCGCCTTGTACTCGTCGCTGAACTGCCTGCCCTTGAGGATGTCGATCGAGATCTCCTCGGCGGCAATCCCCTTCAGTCCGAGCGCGACGCGCACGCGGTAGCTGGCGAGCGAGCGCCAGAATCCATACAGCTTCACTGCTTGACCTTGATTTTCGCTTCTCTGAACAGACTGAGCATCGGTCCCTCCCGCTCCACGCTTGCGCGAATTCTTACCGGAACAGTACCCTTGCGCAATGGCCAGCGCACTGTCGTTCAATATGCGTCTGCTCGCCCATCAATCCGCGCGCCCCGCGCGTCATCGTCCAGACCGACCTGTTCGACATCTCCAGACCGGAGCAACCAAAACGCATCTCGCACTTCGATGCCTCCGGCAAGCATTCACGAGGAGTGCACCAGGTATGGTTCGTCGATGGCGAATTCGTGCACATGTCCAGCGGCGCTGCAGACCTTGACGGCTCTGCGCGGACCCGACCTGCTGCGCGTCAAAGGCATCGTCAACGTCGCCGGCGAGCCCGGACCGGTAATTCTGCAGGCGGCGCAGCACGTCATCCACCCGCCGGTGACGATGGAGAGCTGGCGCGACGCCGAGCGCAGCTCGCGCATCGTGTTCATCGTGCGCAACATCTCGCGCGAGTCGGTGGCGTCGCTGTTTTCCGCCGTTGGCGCTCTGGCCGCGCGCTGAGCAGGCCTCAGTCCGGCAATTCGCTCGCCATCACCTCAGCGCGCAGTCCCTCGGCTTCGGCGCCGGGGTAGCTCAGCTCGATCTTGACCCCGTTGGGGTCGAACATGAACAGCTGGTAGAGGCCCTGGTCGTCCACCCGGCGCTGCTTGAAGTCGACGCCGAGCGCGCGCAAGTGGGCGATCATCCCGCGCAGCCCCGTGGCGCGGAACGCAAGATGATCGACCGCTCCGCTGCCGCTGGTCGCCTGCGATTCCTGCCCGACGTAACGCTTGCGGTTCTCGCTCACGTCCCCGCCGCCTTCGGTGACGTGCACCACGTCCTGGTCGCCGAGGTACAGCCAGAACACCGGGAACTTGAAATCCGGGCTCGGCCCGACGCGCATGCCGAGCACGTCGACGTACCACTGCCGCGTCTGGTCCATGTCCGCGGTCTGCAGCAGGAAATGCTCCAGGTGGCTGAGCGGCATCGCTCAGACCCTTCCCAGCGCAGCCAGGATCCGCTCCGGCGTGAACGGCATCGCCGTCACCCGCGCGCCGAGCGGTGAGAGCGCATCATTGATCGCGTTCATCACCGCCCCCGGCGCGCCCGCGGTGCCCGCCTCGCCCACTCCCTTGGCGCCGAGCTGCGACTGCTGCGTCGGCGTCTCGACGTGTGCGCAGACGATGTCGGGCATCTCGGTGCTCATCGGCACGAGGTAATCAGCCAAGCTGCCGTTCAGCAACTGGCCCTCGGGACTGTAGAGGCACTCCTCGTAGAGCGCCGCGCCGATACCTTGCACCACGCCGCCGCGGATCTGCTCGTCCGCCAGCATCGGATTGATCAGCGTGCCGGAGTCCTCCACGCACCAATGCTTGAGCAGTTTCACGAAACCGGTGTCGGGATCGACCTCGACCAGCGACGCCTGGATGCCGTTTGTAAAGGTGAAACCGTATTGCCTGGGCGTGTAATGGCGCGTCACGGTCAGTTCGGACTGAAAGTCCAGCGGCAGGGTGTCGGGACGAAAATAGGCGACGCGGCCAAGTTCTTCGAGCGAGAGTTTTTTCTCCTGCGTCAGCTTGTGCAGCACCGCGTTCCCGGCGATGTCGAGTTCGGACTTGTCCAATTTCAGGATCACGGCGGCAATATCCAGGATGTTCGAGCGCAGCGCGCGCCCTGACAACAGCACCGCCTCGCCGCCGATGCCGGCCCCGCGCGAGGCCCAGGTGCCGCCGCCGTAGGGCGTGACGCCGGTATCGCCGGTGATGACGCGCACCTTGTCCATGCTGAGGCCCACCGCGCTCGCCGCGATCTGCGCAAAGATGGCTTCCGTGCCCTGCCCCTGCTCGGTGACGCTGCACATCACGGTGAGCATGCCGGTGGGCTCCAGGCGCAGCGTCGCGCCGTCCTGCGCCGAGATGCGCGCGCCGCCGACGCCATAGAAGGCTGGCGAAGGGTTGGTGACTTCGATCATCGCCGCGAGGCCGATGCCGCGGTAGATTTTCTTTTGCCGAAGGGATTTCTGTTCCGCGCGCAGCTCCTGGTACGACATCAATTGCAACAGCTTGTTCAAGGTCTGGTGATGCGAGAGTTTTTCGAATTTCACCCCCGACGGAAATGTATAGGGATAGGCGTCATCGGGAATCAGGTTCTTGCGCCGGAATTCCGCCGGGTCCATGCCTAGCCTGGCAGCCGCCTTATCCACGATGCCCTCGGTCAGCGCCACCGCGATCGGGTGGCCGACGGCGCGGTACTGGCAGCAGACGTTCTTGTTGGTGAAGACCACGTGCAACTTCGCCCTGTATTTCTGGTGCCGATACGGGCCTCCGGTAAGGTTGACGACCTGGTTGCCCTCGATGCCGCTGGTGCGCGGGTAGACCGAGTACGGCCCGATGGCGGTGAGGTCGTCCAGGTCAAAGGCGAGGATCTCGCCGTCCTTGCGGCACGCGAGGCGCACCTTGACCTTGTGTTCCCTGGCGTGGATGTCGGTGACGAAGGATTCCAGCCGGTCGGCGACGAACTTCACCGGCCGGCGCAGCATCACCGACAGCGCTGCGGTCGCCATCTCGTCGGGATAGACGTGCACCTTGATGCCGAAAGAGCCACCGATGTCCCTGGCGATCACGCGCACGCTCGCCTCGGGAATGCCGAGGTGGCGCGAGAAGATGTCCTGCATCATGTGCGGCGCCTGCGTCGCGTGGTACACCGTGAGCGAGTGCTCGGCGGCGTTGTAGTCCGCGAGGATTGCGCGCCCCTCGAGGCAGACGCCGGTGTGCCGCCCGAAGTGGAAGGTTTCCTCGACCACGACATCGGCCGCGGCGAAGGCTTCGTCCACGCCGCCGGTGTCGTGCTCGCGCTTGAAGCAGATGTTGTCGCCCAGCTCCGGGTGGATCACGCGCTTGCCGGCTAGCGCCTCCTCCATGTCCACCACTGCCGGCAGTTCTTCCCACTGTGCCTCGATCAACGCCGCCGCATCCTCGGCCTGGGCGCGCGTTTCGGCGACCACCGCCGCCACCGCCTCGCCTTGCCAGCAAGCCCGTTCAATCGCGATGGCGTGCTGCGGTGGCGATTTGATGCCCTTGAGGTGCCCCAGCACCGCCACCCAGGGCGTGCAGACCTTCGCCACTGCCCTGCCATCCACGATCGCCACGACGCCTGGCGAGCGCAATGCCCGCGAAAAATCCAGTTTGCCGATCCTGGCATGGGCATAAGGGCTGCGGAAAAACACCGCGTGGGCGAGCCTGGGCAGCCTCAAGTCATCCACGAACACCCCGCGGCCCTGCAGCAGGCGTTGCGCGTTGGGCCGCGGAACGCTCTGCCCGATATAGCCGCGGTCGGTCTTCGTGCCGGGCGCGTGCAGCGGCAGTTCAGCCTTGCCCATTGAGCACTTCCTCGATGGCGTCGACGATGGCCTGGTAACCGGTGCAGCGGCAATAGTTGCCGGAGAGGTAAGTGCGGATTTCTTCTCGCGTAAGCTTTTCTCCCTGCCGCACCAGGTCCTGCGCGGCCAGCAGCATGCCGGGCGTGCAGAATCCGCATTGCAGCGCATTTCTTGCGTGAAAACTCTTCTGCAGGGCTGCCAGCTCGCCGGAATCGCTCAACCCTTCCACGGTCTCCACCCGAGCGCCGTTTGCCTGCACCGCGAGCATCAGGCAGCCGCGCACGATCTCGCCGTTGACGCGAACCGTGCAAGCGCCGCAAACGCCGTGCTCGCAGCCCAGGTGCGAACCGTTGAGCCCCAGGTCCTCGCGCAGGAAATCCACCAGGTGCTGGCGCACGAGGACCCGCCGGCTCACCTGGGTGCCGTTGACGGTCAGTGTGATGTCGAGAGCGTGTTCCATGCGCGTTCCAGCAGGACGCCGGCGAGGTGCAGCTTGGTGGCAGAAGAGTGGGTCAGGTCGGCGGGCGGATCGAGGTCTTGCTTGAGCGCTTGCTTGGCTTCCTGCAGGGTTCTTTTCGAAGCGGCATGGCCAGCCACCACGGGCTTGGCGCCTGCGCCGAAAAAGACGATCGTCGAATTGTGTGCCGCCAAGCCGATGATGGCGTAGTCGCCGTGGCGCCTGGTCAGTTCGAGAAATACGGATCTGTCGGACGCCTTCGCCAGCGGGAATTCGGCTGCGACCAGCAGCTCGCCCGGCTGCAGGTCCGTCTCGAACAGCCCTTTGAAGAACGCGGACGCCTTCACGCGCCTTGCGCCTTGCTTGCCGGCGATGTTGAAGACGGCATCCAGGGCGACTGCGCAGGCAGGATATTCCGCGGCGGGATCGGCGAGCGCGAGGCTGCCGCCGAGCGTGCCGCGGTTGCGGATCGCGGCGTGGGCGATGTGCGGGACAGCCTGCGCGAGCAAGGGCAGGTGTTTCCTGATTTCCGTGGATTTTCCGATCTGCGCGTGGGTCGTCAGCGCCCCGATCCTTATTGCATTCTCGTGCACCGAGATTCCACCAAGCTCCTTGAGTCCCCCGATGTCCACCAGAAGCTCAGGCGCGGACAAGCGCATGTTGAGCGACGGCATCAGGCTTTGGCCGCCAGCAAGTATTTTCGCGTTCGGATTTTGCAGCAGGTCAAACGCTTCCTTCAAAGAAGCCGGCTTCGCGTAAGCGAACGAAGGAGCTTTCAACGCTTGCCTCGCCGCGGCGGCCAGACGCCTTTGCGCTCGAGCTCGTCCATCGACTCGCTGGTGAACTCTGCACTTGGCGCATCGCCGCCGATGACGAACATGAGGACGGAGAATTTGCGCTTCGGCCCCTTGCTGACGTTCATGAAGCGGCGCGAGGCGCCAGGTGGAAACGAAATCACGTCGAGCGGCTTGAGGTCCACGTGCTCGAGGCGCCCCTTCTCGTTCTGCCAGCTGGCGCGCCACGTTCCCGTCATGGCAATGAAGGTCTCATTGGTGTCGTGGTTGTGCAGCATCGGTCCCTTGCCAGGCAGCGCGCGGCAGTAGCCGAGATTGAAACCCTCCGAGATCTTGATCGCGGCGAGGCGCGAGGCGGCTTCGCCCACCGGCGATTGCTTGCCGTCGCGCTCGGTCTTTGGCGGCTGAAAGCCGATGACGTTATAGAGGATGCGCTCGCAGCCGGGCATCCTGCTGTCGGGCAAGCCGCCGTCGAAACCCTTGAGCTTCGAGAAGCGCGCCACGCGCCGCATCATCAGCCGGCGCGGGATGCCGCGCCGCGGCAACGTCTCACGGTATGCCATGCTCTCCTCCGTGGCAGGAATGGTAGCGTATGCCCAAGGGGGAGCGTGTGGCCAGGTCGCGGGTCGGAATGGTGGGATTGGGCATCATGGGCTCGGCCATGGCCGCAAGCTTGCTGCGCGCAGGCTTTACGGTCGTGGGCTACGACCCGCTGGCGGCATGTAGGCGCAGGCACCTCAAAGCTGGCGGCATCGCCGCCGCCAGTGCGCGGGAGGTCCTCCGGCAGGCGCGAATCCTCATCACATCGCTGCCATCGGCCAAGGCGCTCAAGGAAGTCGTTGATGAAATACTTTCCTCCGCAAGTCCAAGACGGATCGTCGTTGAAACCAGCACCCTGCCGATCCCGGTCAAGGAGGCCGCGCGCAAGCGCCTCGCCAAGGCCGGCGTGACGCTGCTCGACTGCCCGCTGAGCGGCACCGGCGCGCAGGCGAGAACCGGCGATCTCGCCGTCTACGGCAGCGGCGATCGCGCCGCCTTCCTGAAGGTCGTGCCGGTGCTGAAGGGCTTCGCGCGCGCCCAGTACTACCTCGGCGCCTTCGGCAACGGCTCGAAAATGAAATTCGCCGCCAACCTGCTGGTCGCGATCCACAACGTGTCCGCTGCCGAGGCCGTGGTCCTGGCGAGAAGGTCCGGACTGAATGCGACGCTCGCGGTCAAGGTGCTCGGCGATGGCGCCGGATCTTCGCGCATGCTCCAGGTGCGCGGCCCGATGATGGCAAAAAGAAGCTACCGGGACGCGACGATGAAGGTCGAGGTGTGGCAGAAGGACATGAAGATCATCGGCGATTACGTGCGCCGATTGAAGAGCCCGGCGCCGTTGTTCTCGGCCACCAAGGCGATCTACGACGCCGCGATCGCCCAGGGCTACGGCAAGTCCGACACTGCAGCCGTCTGCGCCGTTCTCGAGCGGCGGATCCTGGCGAAGGGATCGCGATGAAGTCTCGAGTTCTTGTGTTGGGCGCCGGTTTCGGCGGCATGGAGCTGTCCAGCCTGTTGTCGGAGGCGCTGGGGGAAAAGGCCGATGTGACCGTGATAGAAAAAAGCGACGCCTTCGTTTTCGGCTACTCCAAGCTCGACGTGATGTTCGGACGGGAGACACCGGAGGCGGTGCGCCTGCCCTACCGCAACTTCGTCAAGCCCGGCGTGCGCTTCGTGCAGGAGACGATCACCGCCATTGATCCCGCGGCGCGGCGCGTTACCACCACCGGCGGCACCCACGAGGCGGACTTCCTGGTGGTCGCGCTGGGCGCCGACTATGATCTGGCCGCAACGCCGGGTCTTGCCGAGGACGGCAACGAGTTCTACTCGGTGGCGGGCGCCAACCGGATGCGCGAGGTCCTGCCCGCGTTTTCCAAAGGCCCGGCAATCGTGGGAGTCTCCGGCTTCCCCTTCAAGTGCCCGCCCGCGCCGAGCGAATGCGCCCTGATGTTGCACGAATACCTTACGACGCGAGGCGTGCGCGGGGCATGCGAGATCACCCTGGTGCTCCCGCTTTCCAGCCCGGTGCCGGCCTCGGCCGACCTCTCCCGGGCGCTGGTCGCCGTCTTTGCCGAAAGGCGGATTACGCTGCTGCTCGGCCGCTCCATAAAGGCGCTGGAGCCGGGGCGGAAGACCGCCGTGCTGGACGATGGAACGGAGTTGCCCTATGCGCTGTACCTGGGTGTGCCCAAGCATCAGGTACCGCAGCCGGTGCTGGCCAGCAGCCTGGCCGAAAACGGCTGGGTGCCGATCACCCTGCGCACACTGGAGACGCGCTTCCCTGACGTGTACGCCATCGGCGACGGGGCCGCTACGGGACTGCCGAAGGCCGGGTCATTTGCCGAGAGTGCGGCCCGCTCCGTAGCGAGTTCGATCCTCGCCAAGCTCAAGGGCGGCGAGGCGATACCCAACCCGGGGACGGGCAGTTGCTATGTCGAGTTCGGCGACGGCCGCATCGGCGGGGTGGACCTGGACTTCTTGACCGGGCCGAAACCCACGAGCATCTACCACGAGCCCTCGGTCGCCCGGCGGGCCGACAAGGTGCAGTTCGGTGCCAGCCGCAGGGCCCGCTGGTTTGGGCTCTGACACATCCCCGTCAATGTCAGGCTCGAGGCTGATCGAGGATGGAGGACGCAATGGGTGTTGCTGTCGTCACGGGGGCGAATCGCGGGATCGGTCTCGAATTCGTACGACAACTCAAGGCACGGGGGGCGAGCGTAGTGGCGGTGTGTCGCACGAGCTCGTCCGAGCTCGACGCCCTCGGAGTGCGGGTCGAAAGCGGGGTCGACGTGACCCAGCCTGCGGCCTGGTCGAAGCTCGCCGGGCGGCTCGCGCACGACGACATCCACCTCCTGATCCAGAACGCCGGCGTGCTCCTGGACGACTCTCTCGAAAACGTCGACTTGGACAAGGTGCGCGCGCAGATCGAGCTCAATGCCATCGCGCCGCTTTTTCTCACCAGAGCGCTCGCCCCTCGCCTGCACACGGGCGCGAAGATCGCGCTCATCACCAGTCGCATGGGGTCAATCGGCGAAAACAGCTCCGGTGGCTACTACGGCTACCGTATGAGCAAAGCGGCGCTGAACGCGGCCGGAGTTTCCCTGGCTCACGACCTCAAGCCCCGAGGGGTTGCCGTTGTCATCCTGCATCCAGGCTCCGTGCGCACTGAGATGACCGGCGGCCAAGGCATGATCGAGGCGGACGAGTCCGTTCGAGGACTCTTGCAGCGCATCGACGAGCTCCGGGTTGAGACCACCGGACGTTTCTTGCACCAGAACGGCGAAGTCTTGCTGTGGTGAACCCGGGACACAGCGGGTAGGAACCGTCGTTGACCGGCAGGTCTTGGCTGAAAGCGGTCACTCGCGGTGTAGATTTGTGACCAATTGGGTACGCGGATTGCCTAAGCTGACAACTGCGGCCTTTCTCGGAATCGTTATTTGCAGCCAAAGATGGATGCCGAAAGGACTTTCTCTGAAATCATCGGACAATGGGCAAAGGTTTAGTTCGGTAATCATGCCGACTATTGATAGTTGGGCGTCGGGGGAGATGTCGGAGTCGCGTACCCACTCATCACTGTACTGAGGAGGATCAGCAATGGATCTGCGCGGACGATCAGCACTAGTCACTGGGGCCACCGGTGGTCTCGGAGCCGTGATCGCGCGGGCGCTTGCTGCCGAAGGAGCGCACGTGGCACTGACCCATCTTGGTCACCGCGAAGAGGGTGTCGCGGTGTGTCGCGAGATCGAGGCGAAGGGCACAAGGGCCTTTCTGGTTCATCTGGATCAAAACGATCCCGCGTCCTGCGAAGCTGCAGTAGAGGCAACCGTTGCCTCGCTGGGGCGTCTTGACATCCTCGTCAACAATGCTGCGGTAAATCAGCCGGTACCCTTCCACGACCTTGAGGGGCTCACGCCGGAGATTTGGGATCAGTTGCTGAACACCAATCTTCGAGGGCCGTTCCTCATGACTCGAGCCGCGGCCCGTCACCTAAGACGGCAGGATCAGGGTCGGGTAGTGAATATCTCAGGCTTTCCCGGCCTGGCGCCACTTGGAAGCAGCATTGCGCTTGCTGTCTCAAAGGCGGGCCTCATCCACCTCACGCGTTGCCTTGCCGTGGCGCTCGCGCCGTCGATCACAGTGAACTGCGTCGCGCCAGGCCTGATGGAAGGCACGCGTATGTCATCTCGAGTACGGGCCGAGGCGATCGCCGCCCTGAAGGAAAGGGCCATTTTGAAACGCACTACGAGCCTCGAGGACGTCGCGCTCCAAGTGGTTCTCTTCTGTCAGGCCGACTCCATTACCGGGCAGACACAGGTGATCGACGGCGGGATTGTGTTTCATTGATGGTAGTATCGCCGCCCAACCCCGCGCTCAACCGGACCGCCCGCAAGCTGCGCTTGCGGGTACCCTCCTCGCTTCGCTCGTCGGCGGCCGGTTAGCGCGAACGTTATGCGGCATCGATAGCGGATAAGGGACGAGTTCGATGAACACCGATCGCGAAGTCTCCACGCACTACAGCCGGGGCAATCTTCTCTCCCGCCTGAACGCGGCGTTGATGGAGGATGGCGTCGATCCCGATCACCCGAGCATGGAGGCGCTGGCGCCCTACGATCAGTTCCATGGTCGCGGCCTGGAGGCGACGTTGGAAATTGCCGGACTGATGCAAGCCGGCCCAGCCGGCCACATTCTTGACATCGGCAGTGGCATCGGCGGGCCCGCACGCTACTTCGCAAACCGCTTCGGCTGCAGGGTCACCGGGATCGATCTAACGCCTGAATTCTGCGACGTCGCCCGTCACCTCACGCGCTTGCTCGATCTCGAGGACAGGATCAGGTTCGAAGTCGGCGATGCCCTAGCGATGCCATTCGCCGATGCCGGCTTCGACGGAGCCTACTCGATGAATGTTTCTATGAACATCGCCGACAAAGGCTGGTTCTACCGCGAGATTCACCGCGTGCTCAAGCCGGGCGCCTGGCTGATCCTCTCTGAGGTCGCGAAGGGCGAGGGCGGGGACTTGGACTATCCAACGCCCTGGGCGGGCAGCGCGCGCACCAGTTTCCTGTCGACGCCGGAGGAAACACGGCGCGGCTTGCTGGGCGCGGGATTCGACGTTATTCGCTTGCACAGCACCCTCGAGGAAGCACGCGCGTTTGGCGCCCGCTCACGCGCGATGGTCGAGCGCGGCGAGAAACCGCCGCATCGCGCGGTCACGCTGATCCACGGTGAAATCGCGACCCAGGCCATGGCGAACACGTCACGCGGTCTTTCAGAGGGGCGAATCGTCCCCATCGAAGTTCTTGGCCGAAAGCGGCCATAGCATTCTCGGGCGCCAGGGTGCGCAAGGCCGCTCCTGGCCTATTCTGTTGAAAAACTCGTTTGCCGTGCCCGGTCGAACACCTCATCGAAAAGTCGACCGCTCAGAATGCGCTACAAGCGACGCTCGCGAACCTGGTAAGGGTTCGACGACCCCCAGAATTCATTCAGAAAGTCGTGCGGAGGAGTTTTTCAACGGAATAGGCCGACAGCAGACGTTTCATGGACGAATACGTCATGCCGCATAACAAGCCAATCGAGCCGACGCGTAAGGGCGCGGCTCATTGGCAGCGTTAGGCCGCGATAGAGGCGACACACTGGCACCCATGTGCGGAACATTGTGTCGCTTGAGATATGGCCTTGTGCTTGGCTGGGCCGCGCTCGCTTCGTTGGCAGCGGGCTCATCCCTAGCTGACGAAAGGCTCTGGGCCGCACTCAAGGAAGGTGGCAAGGTCGTCCTGATGCGTCATGCTCACGTGGATATGGAGCAAGGAAACTTGGGAAGGCACGGACGCGGAAACTGCAATGTCGAGGTGAACCTTTCCAGACGTGGGCAAGAGCAGGCAAAGCAGATCGGTGAGGCGTTCAGGACTCGTGGCATTCCTGTGGGCGATGTGTTGGCTAGTCCCTACTGCAGGATCATGGACACCGGCAAGCTCGCCTTTGGTAGGGCGACACCTACCGAATTCTTGATGCCACCCGGCGTGCTACCCGCGCAGCAGGCCGCGGTAAACA
>CAZVZV010000278.1:0-4254 GCA_964631735.1 uncultured Enterobacteriaceae bacterium | reverse complement strand
TGCGCGCGACGCTGATCCACGACAGGTCGGTCGAGCTGGACGCCGGCTGGCTGCGGCGGCACTTTGCCGCCGCCGGCACGCCCGGGGAGACCCTGTACGGCGACCAGGGCACCGAGGCCGGGCGCGCCGCGGCGCGCCGGCCCGCCTCGGTACTGGTGCCGATCATCCAGCGCCCCGAGGAGCTGCGCGTGCTGTTCACGCGCCGCACCGCGCACCTCAAGGACCACTCGGGCCAGATCAGCTTCCCGGGCGGGCGCGCCGAGCCGCACGACCCTTCGCCCGAGGCCACTGCGCTGCGCGAGGCAGAGGAGGAGATCGGCCTCGACCCGCGGCAAGTGGAGGTACTGGGCAAGCTCTCCGACTACCACACGCGCACCGATTTCCGCATCACGCCGGTGGTGGGCCTGGTGGCGGCGCCCTTCGAGCTGCGCCTGGACGCGCACGAGGTGGACGAGGTGTTCGAGGTGCCGCTGTCGTTCCTCCTCGACCCGGCCAACCACCAGCGCCACGCGCGCGAGTTGCAGGGCCGCCAGGTGCACTACTTCGCGATGGTGTGGGGCGAGTACACCATCTGGGGCGCCACTGCGGGCATGCTGGTGAACCTCTACCGCTTCCTCGCGCAGCCGCGGGGCGGCGCATGAGCGTGCTCGCCATCGTCGCGGCACTGATCCTGGAACAGTGGCGCCCGCTGGGCGAGCGCAAGCCCTACATCGCGCTGCTGGCGCGCTGGGGCCAGTGGCTCGAGCGCTCGTTCAACGCGGGCGAAGCGCACCACGGCAGCACGGCCTGGCTGGTGGCGATGCTGCCGGTGCTGGTGGTGTCGATCGTCGCGTATTACGTCCTGCTCTGGCTGAGCCCGCTGCTGGCGCTGCTGTTCAACGTCGGCGCGCTCTACCTGACGCTTGGCTTTCGCCAGTTCAGCCATTACTTCACCGACCTGCAGCTCGCGATCCGCGCCGGCGAAGTGGACCGCGCGCGCGAGCTGATCGGCGCCTGGCGCGGCGAGCCGGCGCAGCACCACAGCCGCGAAGAAGTAATCCGCCTCGCCATCGAGGAGGCGCTGGCGGCATCGCACCGCCACGTGTTCGGCGTGCTGTTCTGGTTCCTGCTGCTGCCCGGTCCGAGCGGCGCCATCCTGTATCGCCTCGCGCTGCACCTGCACCGGCGCTGGCAGGGCCTGGGCGTCTTCGGCGCCTTCGCCGCGCGCACGGTCCACGTGCTGGAATGGCCTGCCGTGCGGCTCACCGCCGCGTCCTTCGCGCTGGTGGGCGATTTCGAGGACGCGGTCTACTGCTGGCGCACGCAGGCGCGCAGCTGGGGCGATCCGGACATTGGCGTGGTTCTCGCCGCCGGCGCCGGCGCGCTGGGCGTGCGCCTGGGCATGCCGCTCACCGCGATCGACGGCGTCGAGGTGCGCCCGGAGCTGGGCATGGGCGAGAGCGCCGAAAGCCCATTTCTCGACAGCGTGGTGGGGCTGGTGTGGCGCGCGCTGGTAGTGTGGGTGTTGGCGCTAGTGGTGCTGGGCCTGGCGCACGCCCTCTAGCAGCCGCAGCGCCAGCATTGCGTGAACTGCGGCTCGAGCTGTTCGCTGCAGGCGGGGCAGGTCCAAGCCGCGCCCGACACCTTCACTCCCTCGCGCAGCAGCCGCTCGGCGCGCGGTGCATCGGCCGCCTCCATCACCCAGACTTCCGCCTGGCACTCCGCCGGCGGCAGCTCGCCCATGGCGGAGGCCAGTCTCTCGTTTCTTACTACGGCGCGGATGCCTTCAGACTCGAGCAGGTTCCTCGCGTGATGCACCGCGACCAGGTCAAAGGAGCTGAACACGCGGGGCACGCGGGGATGCGCGCTATAGGTCGAAAAGCGCGTCGCACTTGGCGGCACAGATGAAATCGTTCTCCGACAGGCCGCCCACCGCGTGCGTCCAGTAAGTGACACGGCACTGGTTGTAGCCGACGGCGAGGTCGGGGTGATGATCCTCGCGATGCGAGATCCAGGCCAGCGCGTTGACGAACGCCATGGTGTGGTGGTAGTTGGCGAAGGGGTAAACCTTGACCAGCTTGCCATCCTCCAGCAGCCAGCCCTTCAGTTGCCGCAGCGTGTCGCGCGCCTGTTGCGCGCTGTAGGGTGGCGCTCCGCCCTCGCAGGGCTTGCACTTCTTGTTTTCCAGTGTCTCCATCGCGGCTCCTAGGTGCCGGCCTGCAGTCGCGCGATGCGAGTGGCGGCGGGCGGGTGTGAATCGTAGAACGCGGAATGCAGGGGGTCGGGCGTGAGCGTGGCAGCGTTGTCCTGGTAGAGCTTGACCAGCGCGCGCACCAGTTCGGCGGCGCTGGCGTGCGTCGCGGCGTAGGTGTCGGCCTCGAATTCGTGCTTGCGCGAGTAAAGGCTGGTCAGCGGCTGCAGGACGAAAGTGAATACCGGCATCACCAGCACGAACAACAGCAGCCCCATCGCCGCGCCTGGCATGCCGGCGTTGAGCCCCTGGTAGAACCAGGGCCGGTCGATCAGGCCGCCAAGCGCCCAAAGCAGCGCGAGCGAGAGCACGAACATCACCGCGATGCGCTTCCACACATGATGGCGCCGGTAGTGGCCGAGTTCGTGCGCCAGCACCGCCTCGACCTCGCCAGGGGCGAGGCGCGACAGCAGGGTGTCGAAGAACACGATGCGCTTGGCGGCGCCGAAGCCGGTGAAATAGGCGTTGCCGTGCGCCGAACGCCTGGAGCCATCCATCACGTACAAGCCCTTCGAGCGGAAGCCGCAGCGCGCGAGCAGTGCCTCGATGCGACCGGCGAGCGCAGGATCCTCGAGCGCGGTGAACCTGTTGAATAGCGGCGCGATGAATGTCGGGTAGATCAACAGCATCAGCAGATTGAAGCCTATCCATACTGCCCAGACGGTGAGCCACCAGTACTCGCCCATGTGCTGCATCAGCCACAGCACCAGCAGCAGCAGGGGCAGGCCGAGCACCGCGCCGAGCAGCGCGTGCTTGGCGAGGTCGGCGATGAAAAGGGCCGGCGTCATGCGGTTGAAGCCGAAGCGCGCTTCGACCACGAAGGTGCGGTAGATCGAACTGGGCAACTCTATCGCACCAAGCAACAGCACCACGCTCGCGATCAGCGCAGTGCCATGCCACAGGCTCTCGGGCTCGAGCACGGCGGCCCACTGCCGCGAGGACCAATGCAGCAGACCGCCCAGCGTGAGCGCCAGCAGCGCCAGCACGCCGATGAGCAGGTCCAGCATGCCGAGGCGCGCTTTGGCCACGGTGTAGTCGGCAGCCTTGCGGTGCGCGGCAAGCGGCATCACGTCGGCGAAGTCCGGCGGCACCGCGTCGCGGTGCACGCGCACGTGCGATATCTGGCGCAGCGCGAGCCAGAGGCGCGTCAGCGTCGCGGCGGCGAGCGCCGCGAGGAACAGCCAGGTCAGGGCATTCGTCACGCCATGAGAGAATACGTCATGCCTGCGGACCAGAACAACCTCATCTGGATCGACATGGAGATGACCGGCCTCACGCCCGACTCCGACCGCATCATCGAAATCGCCATCCTGGTCACCGATCCCCGGCTCAATGTGCTCGCGCAGGGCCCGGTGCTGGTCGTGCACCAGCCCGACGCGGTACTCGAGGCGATGGATTCGTGGAACAAAGGCGTGCACGGCAAGTCCGGCCTGGTCGACAAGGTGAAGGCCTCGCGCCTCGATGAGGCGGCGGCGCAGGCGCAGATGCTGGAGTTCCTGGCGCCGCACGTGCCTTCCGGCATTTCGCCGATGTGCGGCAACTCGATCTGCCAGGACCGGCGCTTCCTCGCGCGCTGGATGCCGCGGCTCGAGGCATTCTTCCACTACCGCAACCTGGACGTCTCCACGCTGAAGGAGCTGGTCAAGCGCTGGAAGCCCGAAGTGGCCAAGGGCCTGACGAAGGAGGGCAAGCATGAAGCGCTTGCCGACATCCTTGATTCGATCGAGGAATTGAAGTACTACCGCCGGACAGTAATGACCATCTGAAAATAGGGTCAGACCCTATTTTTTCTTTTTCTTCCTCCTCGGCGCCGGCCCAATCTCGACGATGCATTCGATCTCGACCGGGATGCCCATGGGGAGCGACCCCATGCCGACCGCCGAGCGGGCATGCTTGCCGGCCTCGCCCAGCACTTCGACGAACAGGTCCGAGCAGCCGTTGATCACTTTCGGGTGGTCCTGGAATTCTGGCACGGCGTTCACCATGCCGAGCACTTTCACCACGCGCCGCACGCGGTCCAGGCT
>CAZVZV010000277.1:0-2783 GCA_964631735.1 uncultured Enterobacteriaceae bacterium | reverse complement strand
TGGGAGCGACGCCGCTCACGGTCGGCGTGCTGATGTCGCTCTATGCTTTCCTGCCGATGCTGCTCGCGGTGACCGTGGGCAGGATGATCGATCGCATCGGCCCGCTCCAGCCCATGCTCGACAGTGCGGCCGCGCTGGTGGCCGCCGTGGCGCTGGAGTACCTGATGGTCGGCGTAGTGCCGGGCGCGTTGACGCTCATCGGCATTGCCGTCACCTGCCTGGGCGTTTCGCTGGTCACCGCCGGCAAGCTGCGACAATCCATGGCGTGACGCTCTCCCTGGCGATCCTCCTCACCGTGTTGACCCACGTCGCGTTCGTGGGCAGCCGGGTGACGGTGGCGCTGTACGGCATCCATCTGGGAGCGACGCCGCTCACGGTCGGCGTGCTGATGTCGCTCTATGCTTTCCTGCCGATGCTGCTCGCGGTGACCGTGGGCAGGATGATCGATCGCATCGGCCCGCTCCAGCCCATGCTCTACAGTTCGGCCGCGCTGGTGGCCGCCGTGGCGCTGCCGGGACTGTGGCCGAGTCTCGCCGCCCTGCACCTCGCCGCCGTGCTGATCGGCACGAGTTTTCTGTTCTATCACGTGGCGCTGAACAACGTGATCGGCCAGCTCGGCACGCCCGCCGACCGCGCGGTGAATTTCAGTTGGTTCGCGCTCGGCTACTCCATCAGCGGCTTCTTCGGCCCGCTGCTCGCCGGCTTCGCCATCGACGGTGTCGGCCACCGGGCAGCGTTCCTGATGCTGGCGGTGTTTCCCACGCTCGCCACGCTGCTGCTCTACGCGCGCCGCCACCTGCTGCCGGCCCCGGCAGGCGCGCAACACCAGGGCGGCGAGCGTCGCATCGGTGACCTGTTGCGCCAGCCGCAATTGCGCGGCGCCTTCATCGCCAGCGCAGTGCTGGCGATGGCCTGGGACCTGTATACCTTCGTCATGCCGGTGTACGGCTCGAGCATCCGGCTTTCGGCCACGACCATCGGCGTGATCATGGGCACCTTCGCCGCAGCGACCTTCGTAGTGCGGCTCGCGATGCCCGCGGTGTCCCGGCACCTCAAGGAGTGGCCGATGGTGATCGTCGCGATGACCATCGCCGGCGTCTCCTACGCGCTGTTTCCGCTCGCGACGAGCGTGCCGCTGCTGATGGCGCTGTCGTTCCTGCTCGGCCTCGGGCTGGGCTGCGCCCAACCCTTCATCATGTCGCTGCTCTACGCCGCCTCGCCGCCGGGGCGCCAGGGCGAGGTGGTCGGCGTGCGCACCACGATGCTCAATGGCAGCCACACCTTCCTGCCCCTCGCCATGGGGGCGCTGGGCGCGGCGCTCGGCATGGGACCGGTATTCTGGTCGATGGCGGCGTTCCTGTTCTGCGGCGGGTGGTTCGCATGGCGCCGGGTAAAATGAGCCCTGCCATGCGCCGCGTCACCCTCACCCAGTTTCTCATCCAGCGCCAGCACGCGGGCAAGATCAACGCCGACCTGCGACTGCTCATCGAGACCATCGCGCGCGCCTGCAAGGCGATCAGCACGCGCGTGAACAAGGGCGCGCTCGCAGACGGGCTCGGCTCGGCGGGCACCGAAAACGTGCAGGGCGAAGTGCAGAAGAAGCTCGACGTGCTCTCGAACGAGATCCTGCTCGAGGCCAACGAATGGGGCGGCAACCTCGCCGCGCTGGTGTCGGAGGAGATGGAGGACGTCAAGCCGACCCCGACGCACTATCCGCGCGGCGAATACCTGCTGCTGTTCGACCCGCTGGACGGCTCCTCCAACATCGACGTCAACATTTCGGTGGGCACCATCTTCTCGGTGCTGCGCTGCCCCAAGGGCGTGGAACCCGACGAGCAGGTGTTCCTGCAGCCGGGGCGCAATCAGGTCGCCGCCGGCTTCGCGGTCTACGGCCCGACGACGCAGTTGGTCATCACCGTGGGCGACGGCGCCTACGGTTTCACTCTGGATCGGGAAACCTATACTTTTGTTTTAACAAATGAAAGCATAAAAATACCTCATGACACCGCGGAATTCGCGATCAACGCCTCCAACATGCGGCGTTGGGAGCCGCCGGTGAAGCGCTACATCGACGAGTGCCTCGCCGGCAAGGACGGCCCGCGCGGCAAGGACTTCAACATGCGCTGGGTCGCCTCGATGGTGGCCGATGTCTATCGCGTGCTGTCGCGCGGCGGCATCTTCATGTACCCGCGGGATTCGAAGAACAAGGACGGCCGCCTGCGCCTCATGTACGAGGCCAATCCGATGGCCTTCATCGTCGAGCAGGCCGGCGGCAGCGCGACCGACGGCAAGAACCGGATCCTCGACATCCAGCCGCACAAGCTGCACCAGCGCATCGCGGTCGTGCTCGGCTCGAAGAACGAGGTCGATCTGGTCACTTCGTACCACCGCTGAGCGGCGCGCCGCTTACTCCACGAAAGGCTCGATACCCACCGCCCTGAGCACCGGCGCGGCTTCCGGCGCAGTCAGGAAACGCACCAACTCGCGCGCCGGCGCGGCCTGCCTTGCGCTGCTGCTCACGCCGGCCGTGAAGCCGATCCAGGTCTGCAACTCCTGCGGAATCAGGCCGAGCAGCTCGACGCCGGGCACCCCGGAGATCCTCGAGGCCACCACGACGACAAGCTCGAACTCGCCCCTGGCGACGCCCTCGACGTTGTATTCCGCCGGCATCGGCCGCATTTTCGGCTTCATCTGCGGGGCAATGCCGAGCCGGTCGCCCAGTCCGACAAAATACCTGCCGCTCGCGCCTTCGCCCGGATAGGCGACCGACGCGGCATTGAGCA
>CAZVZV010000276.1:0-1152 GCA_964631735.1 uncultured Enterobacteriaceae bacterium | reverse complement strand
AAACTCACCTGGTTGGCCAGTTCGATGTGCAACACGTCGCCACCCAGGTGCTTCTCCACAAAGCGGCGGATCGGGCGGCGCATGTTGCTGTCGAGGATGAAGGCGATGCTCACCGTCAGCCCGATCAGAATCCCGATCAGCAGGTCGGTCAAGACGATGGCCGCAATCGTCGCCGCGAAGGGGATGAACTGATACCGCCCCTCGCTCCACATCTGCTTCACCACCGCTGGGCTAGCCAGTTTGACCCCCGTGACCACCAGGATCGCCGCCAGACAGGACAGCGGGATGGCGTTCAGCCACGCGGGCAAGAACACGACACTGACCAGCAACAGAATCCCGTGGATGACGGCCGCGAGCTTCGTCTTACCCCCGGCGTTGATGTTCACGGAACTGCGGACGATCACAGAAGTCATCGGAAGTCCGCCGATCAGCCCGACGGTCACGTTCCCGATCCCCTGGGCAAGCAGTTCCCGGCTCGCGGGCGAGGTCCGCTGCTGGGGGTCGAGCTTATCGACCGCCTCCAGGGTCAGCAGCGTTTCCAGCGAGGCCACGACGGCGAGCGTCACGGCCGCTGTGTACACTGCCGGGTTCGCCCACTGCGAGAAGTCGGGTAACTGCAGGAATCCGAAGAACCCGGCCAGGCTGTCCGCCACCGGCACCTGCACAAGGTGGCTCGGCTCGATGAGCCACTCCCCGCCGAATTGCCGGAACAATTGGCTGATTCCGACGCCCAGCAACACCACAATCAAGGGGGCGGGGACGCCCGAGTTCTTCAATGGCTTCCACCTGGCCCAGACGACCAGCAGCACAATCGATACGAGGCCGATCGCGGCCGCGCCGGGGTGGATGTCCCCGATCGTTCGGACCAATTCGGAGAACGTGTTCTCGTGGTCCGGTTGTTGGAACGCCTCGTCCCCTTCCGAGTCGGGGTCGTGGCCGAAGAGGTGGGGGATCTGTTTCAGAATCAGGATCACCCCGATGGCGGCCAGTAGGCCCTTGATCACGCTGGACGGGAAGAAGGCGGCGATGAACCCGGCCCGGGCCAGTCCCAGGCCGATCTGGATCAGCCCCGCGAGAACCACCGCCAGGAGGAACGACGGGAACGACCCGAGTGACACGATCTGGGCGGCGACGATCACCGTCAAACCGGCG
>CAZVZV010000275.1:0-2690 GCA_964631735.1 uncultured Enterobacteriaceae bacterium | reverse complement strand
CCACCGTGTCGCCGTGGATCGTGACCATGGACGCGCTCGAGCCTTTCCGCTGCCCGGCCTTCCCGCGCCTCGCCGCCGACCCGCAACCCCTGCCCTACCTGTTCGATCCCGCGGACCAGCGCGAGGGCGGCTACGCCATCGGCACGGAGATGTTCCTGCGCTCGACGCAGATGCGCGATCAGAAGCTCGCGCCGGCGCGGCTTTCGCGTTGCAGCTTTCGCGATTCCTACTGGACCATCGCGCAGATGGTCGCGCACCAGACTTCCAACGGCTGCAACCTGCAGCCCGGCGACCTGCTCGGCTCCGGCACCATCTCCGGCACCGCGCCCGACATGGCCGGCTCGATGATCGAGCTCACCCAGGGCGGCAAGAACCCGCTGACCCTGCCCTCGGGCGAGACGCGCAGCTTCATCGCCGACGGCGACGAGGTGATCCAGCGCGGGCGCTGCGAGCGCGAGGGGGCGGTGACGATCGGCTTCGGCGAAGCCTCTGGAATGGTTAAAAAAGGGGTCTGACCCTATTTTTGATAAGAAAAAAATAGGGTCAGACCCCATTTTGCGCGGCGATTACTCCAAGGCCGCCGCCGACTACACGGTCGCGCAGGACTGGGGTGCTTACCGCGCGGAAGAGCACGCCCTCTTCCGCCGCCTGTACGAGCGCCAGGCGAAGCTCGTCGCGCGCTACGCCTGCCCGGAGTGGATCGAGGCCATCGGGCGGCTGGACGCCGGCGGCGCCGTCCCGAAGTTCGACGACATCAACAAGAGCCTCGGCAAGGCCACCGGCTGGGAGATCGTCGCGGTGCCCGGATTGATTCCCGACGGGCCGTTCTTCACCCATCTCGCCAACCGCCGCTTTCCGGTCACAGTGTGGCTGCGAAAGCCCGAGGAGTTCGACTACATCGTCGAGCCCGACGTGTTCCACGACTTCTTCGGACACGTGCCGCTGCTCTACGACCCGGTGTATGCCGAGCACCTGGTCGAGTACGGCAAGGGCGGGCTGAAGGCGATGCGCCTGGATGCGATCAAGATGCTCGCGCGCCTTTACTGGTACACGATCGAGTTCGGGCTCGTGCAGACACCGGTGGGGGTGCGGGCCTACGGCGCGGGGCTGCTCTCCTCGGGCGGCGAGCTCGCCTACTGCGTCGACGACCCGAAACCGCGCCGCCGGCCCTTCGAGCTGGAGCGCATCCTGCGCACGGAGTACCGCATCGACCGCTACCAGGACACGTATTTCGTGCTCGAGTCCTTCGCCCAGCTGATGCGCGACACCGCGCCGGATTTCACGCCGGTGTATGCGCGGTTGAAGCACGTGGAGCCCTACCTGCCGGACGAAAATGGGGTCTGACCCTTTTTTTCAGGACCCGATTGCCGTCGCCGCCATCGTGTAATTTGTAAATTGAATTGACAATCCGCATGGCCGGGGCGAGGCTGGCGGGATGCTGCAACGACACGCCGGCGCCGCGCTGCGCCGGCTCGCCCGGCACTATCCCGTGCTCGCCATCACCGGCCCGCGCCAGTCCGGCAAGACCACCCTCGCCCGCGCGACGTTTCCGCACAAGCCGTACGCCAACCTCGAGGAACCGGACACGCGCGATTTTGCCGAGCGCGATCCCCGCGGCTTCCTCGCCCAGTTCGCCGCCGGCGCGGTGCTCGACGAGGCGCAGCGCGCCCCGGCGCTGTTTTCCTACCTGCAGTCCATCGTCGACGCGGATCGCCGGCCAGGGCGCTTCGTCCTCACCGGGTCGCAGCAGTTCGGCCTGTTCTCGGGCATCACGCAGTCGCTCGCGGGCCGCGTCGGGCTGTTGCACCTGCTGCCCTTGAGCCTCGCCGAGCTCGACCGCGCAACCCGGCCCGGCTCGATCGAGCAGCTGCTCTGGCACGGCTTGTACCCGAGCGTCGCCGCCGGGGGCGTTCCGCCGGGAGCCTGGTACGCCGACTACATGGCAACCTACGTCGAGCGCGATGTGCGCCAGCTCGTCAACGTGCGCGACCTGGGCGCGTTCCGCCGCTTCGTGCGCATGTGCGCGGCGCGCACCGCGCAGCTCGTCAACCTGTCCTCGCTGGCCGCCGACTGCGGCGTCACGCACAACACCGCCAAGGCATGGCTCTCGGTGCTCGAGGCGAGCTACGTCGTGCGCCTGGTGGCGCCGTTTCACCGCAACTTCGGCAAACGGCTGATCAAGGCGCCCAAACTGTTTTTCCTCGACATGGGGCTCGCCGCGTCGCTCATCGGCATCCGCGAGGCGCGCGACCTGGCGACGCACGCGATGCGCGGCGCGCTGTTCGAGACCTGGGTGGTCGGCGAGATGCTCAAGCACGGCTGCAACCGTGGCGAAGCGCCCGAGCTCCATTTCTGGCGCGACGCCGCCGGCCATGAGGTCGACCTGCTGGTCGAGCGGGCCGGAGGGCTGCGCGCGCTCGAGATCAAGTCCGGCCGGACCATCGCGGCGGACTGGCTCGACGGGCTGGAGCATTTTACGCGCGTCTCCGGGGCGGCGCAGGGCATGCTGATCTACGGCGGCGACCAGACGCAGCAGCGCAGCCGCGCGACGATTTATCGCTGGCGCGACGTTGCCGTCGCCGCGCAGCGGCTCCTGGGCCGCAGGCCGGGACGGTAGCCGCGTGGCGAAGTCAGGGTGCTCGCTATTCAGCACCAGCGGGAGTTGGATTACCCGTAGGGGTCAGACCCCC
>CAZVZV010000274.1:0-3955 GCA_964631735.1 uncultured Enterobacteriaceae bacterium | reverse complement strand
ATGGGTACCCGCGCCTCACCAACGTCCAAGTCGCGTCGGGACACGTGGAGATCGTGGGCTACAAGGGTGTCGCGCCGCGCCAGCTGGTCTCGATCCTGCAGCAGCAGGGCTTGCTCGCCGCCACAGCAGCGGGACGCGAGGATGCCCTCGAGCGGCTGATGGCGGAGCTCTACTGAAGCCGAGTCACCGGTAAATATGCGTTCTAACCGCCGGTTGCAGGCGACGCGCATGAAGCCGCGCGCGCCTGAACCGGGACGTTCGAGTCTCCGTTGCTCACGACGTTAGTGGCTTGAAACAAGGCCTGCCGATCACATTGCTCGCATACATGGCGTCCAGCCTGTTCCATCATGTCCACAATGCAGAGTTCCTCCACGAGTATCCGAACATGCCCACCTGGCTGACGCCGGCAGGTGTTTATGTCGCTTGGCTAGGAGTCACTGCGATCGGTGTGGCTGGCTATTCCCTGATTCGCCTGGGATATCGGTTGATCGGGCTAGCAGCGCTTGGAATTTACGGCGCGCTTGGTTTTTACGGGCTAGGTCACTACACCGTCGCACCGCTGGCCGCACATACGTCGACGATGCACCTGACCATCTGGCTTGAAGTGGTGACAGGGGCATTACTCTTGATCACGGCTGCGGGCATGATGCTGAACCGATTGCGTCAAGGTTCCAAGCAGTAGCGAGGCCGCCTTGCCGAAAATGGAATCAGCTGCCGAGTGTCACGATGTTGCGGGCAAGTTTGCCCCATTCGTCGACCGAAACCGCTGCGAAGGCAAGGAAGACTGCGTGCGGGTCTGTCCTTACGGCGTTTTCGAAATCCGCAAACTGGCGCCCGAAGATCGTGACTCACTGTCGGCCATCGGCAAGCTCAAGGCCTGGGCACACGGATGGAAGCAGTCGTATGTCGTCAATCCGGGTGCCTGCCACGCGTGCCGCCTGTGCATCGAGGCGTGTCCGGAAAAAGCGCTGGAACTGCGGCCCTTGATCTAGCGCGCGCCGCACACCGCGCAGGCGGGATCCTTTTTCACCCGTACGCTGCGCAGTTCCGAAGTCTTCGCGTCGATCAGCGTCAACTGCCCGCGCGGCGTTTCGCCCGCGCCGGCCAGGATCTTCACCGCCTCCAGCGCCTGCAGCGCGCCGATCGCGCCGGTGAGCGGCGCGAGCACGCCCATCACCGAGCACTGCACTTCCTCCACCTCGCCTTCCTCGGGAAACAGGCAGGCGTAGCAGGGCGCATCCGCCGTTCGCAGATCGAATACCATCAGTTGCCCGTCGAAGCGCATCGCCGCGCCTGACACCAGCGGCTTGCGATGCATCACGCAGGCGCGGTTCAGGGCATGGCGCGTGGCGAAATTGTCCGAGCAGTCGAGCACAACGTCCGCCGCGGCCACCAGCCGGTCGAGGTCGCTGCCACCCACGCGCCTGGCCAGCGGAATTATTTCAACTTCAGGATTCACTGCGGCGAGCGCCTTGCGTGCCTCGTCCACCTTTCTCGCGCCGACGGAATCGGTGCGGTAGAGGATCTGGCGCTGCAGGTTGGTGAGGTCTACGTTGTCGGCATCGGCCAGGGTCAGCCTGCCGACGCCGCTCGAAGCGAGATACAGCGCCGCTGGGCAACCCAGCCCTCCGGCCCCGACCACCAGTGCGCTGGATCCGCGCAGCCGCTCCTGCCCCTCGACCCCGAACTCCGTGAGGAGGATATGCCTCGAGTAGCGGAGGAGCTGCTGGTCGTTCAGCTGCCGGACTTGGTCTCGGCGACGGCCTTCGAAGGCTGACCCAGGACCGGCGCGCCTTTGAGGAAATTCAGCGCCTGCTCCAACTGGAAATCTTCCTTCGATCCCATCTCGAGCGGCTTGGGCAACTCGCCCGGCGGCGGCGTGGCCGCGGGCTTGGCGCGCGCGCCGGACTTCTTTTCGGCCTGCTTATCGCGGTCGTTCGACAGGTGGCGCTCGAGGTCCGCCTCGCGCAGCCGTGCCTGGGTGCTGGCGCCCGGCTCCTCCACGATGATGTCCGGCGTGATGCCCTTGGCCTGGATCGAGCGGCCGCTCGGCGTGTAGTAGCGCGCGGTGGTCAGCTTGATCGCCGTCGAATTGCCCAGCGGCATGATGGTCTGCACCGAGCCCTTGCCGAAGGTCTGCGTGCCGATCACCGTGGCGCGCTTGTGGTCCTGCAATGCGCCGGCCACGATCTCGGAGGCCGAGGCGGAGCCGCCGTTCACCAGCACCACCATCGGCACCGTCTTCGCCGCCGCCGGCAGGCCCTTCAGCACGTCGTCGCGCGAGCCGCGCACATAATCCTCCGGGCTGGCGTGGAACTTCTTCTTCGCGTCCTCGGTGCGTCCGTCGGTGGACACCACCAGCAGCTTGTCCGCCAGGAACGCGGAGGAAATCGCCACCGCGCCATACAGCAGGCCGCCCGGGTCGTTCCTGAGATCCAACACCAAGCCCTTCAGCGCGCCCTGCTTGTACAGATTGCCCACGTGCTTCACCAGGTTCTCGGTGGTGGACTCCTGGAACTGCGACACGCGCACCCAGCCGTAGCCCGGCTCGATCATCTTCGATTTCACGCTCTGCACGCGGATCACCGCGCGCGTCAGCGTCACCACGATCGGCGCTGGCTCGCCCTTGCGCGAGATGGTGAGGGTGATCTGCGTGTTCGGCTTGCCGCGCATGCGCTTCACCGCGTCGTTGAGCGACATGCCTTTTACCGGCGTGTCGTCCAGCCGGATGATCAGGTCGCCGGGCTTGATGCCGGCGCGGAACGCCGGCGTATCCTCGATCGGCGATACCACCTTGATGAAGCCGTCTTCCATGCCGACTTCGATGCCCAGGCCGCCGAACTGGCCCTGGGTGCCGACCTGCAACTCGCGGAACGCCTCGGCATCAAGATAGGCCGAATGCGGGTCGAGCCCCGAGAGCATGCCGTTGATCGCCTCGTTGATCAGCTTCTTGTCCTCGACCGGCTCGACGTAGTTCTGCTTGATGGCGCCGAACACCTCGGTAAAGGCGCGCAACTCGTCGACCGGCAGCGGCGTGCGCGCCGCGCGGTCGGCGATGGCCTGGAAATTGAGGCTGACCAGTATGCCGGCGACGACGCCGAGCGCGATCAGCCCAATGGTCCTCAACTTGCCCATGAAGGTTCCTTACGCTGGCGCCGCGGCGGCGGATTCACTTCAACACGACCCAACGCATGGGGTCGAACGCCTGGCCGAGATGCCTAAGTTCAAAGTATAGACCCGATTGCTCGTTGCCACCGCTCGCGCCGACGGTGGCCACCGCCTCGCCCGCAGCCACCGGATCGCCCGTTTGCTTGAGCAGCGACTCGTTGTTGGCGTAGATGGAGAGGTAGGCCTCGCCGTGGTCCACGATCAGCAGGTTGCCGAAGCCGCGCATCCAGTCGCCGTAGACCACCTGGCCCGCGGCCACCGCGCGCACCGAATCGCCTTCACGCGCGCGGATGAATACACCCTTCTGCCCTGCCGGTCCCTCGTTCCTTGGTGTGCCAAAGCGTGCCACAAGTTCCCCGCGCACCGGCAGCCGCAGCTTGCCGCGCAGGCTGGAGAAGGGCTCGTGAAGGTGGACTGCGAGTTGACCTGCGGGTTGACCTCCGGGTTGGACCGCGGCGGATGCGCCCGGTTCCGTTGCGCGCGCCGGCCTCGCGTAGCCCGCGCCCGGCCTTGCCGCGAGCAGCTTGCCGATCTCCTCGACCAGGCGCGCGAGGCGGGATTCGTCGGCGAGCAGCGATTTAATCTGTTTCTTCGCCTGCCGGATTTCGCCGGCGAGGCGCTCGAACAGCCGCCGTCGCTCGCGCCGCTCGGCGAGCAGCTTTTCCCGGTCGGCCCGGCCGCGCGCCTCGATGGCGGCCAGTTCGCGCGCCTTGGCGTCCGACTCCAGCCTGAGCTGCGCGAGCGCCGCCAGCAGCTTGCCGATCTCCTCGACCAGGCGCGCGAGGCG
>CAZVZV010000273.1:0-5513 GCA_964631735.1 uncultured Enterobacteriaceae bacterium | reverse complement strand
GCGTGGCGCGCCTCGCGGGCGGAGGTGGCGCCGGTGCTGGCAGAGGGTTAAGATGGACGCGCCATGAATCCCGTACTTCTCGCAATCGCACTCACATTGTCCGTACCGGCATTCGCACAGGCGCCTGGCGCCTCGCCTGGCGCCATGGACCCGTCGCAGTTCAAGCCGTTGCCGGAGCGCAAGGACGTGGTGTCGTGGAAGCTGCTGTCGCAGGTCGAACTGGTGAAAATGAAAGACAAGTTCGTGCCGCAGTTCTCCTCCGACGTGTCGGCGCTGGACAAGAAGGAAGTGAAAGTGCAGGGCTTCATGATGCCGCTCGAGATGGGCGACAAGCAGAGCCACTTCATCCTCTCGGCCATGCCGGCGAGTTGCGCGTTTTGCATGCCGGGCGGTCCCGAGCAGCTGGTGGAAGTGCGCTCGACGAAGCCGGTGAAGTACACCTTCGAAGCGGTGGTCCTCAGCGGCAAGCTCGCCGTTCTCAAGGACGATCCCACGGGCGTGTACTACCGGCTGACCGACGCGCAGCCGTCGAACTGAGTTAGTTCGGGAGCTGCCGCTCGGCCAACTGCTGCACGGTCCGGCGCAGGAAATGCATCTGCCGGCTGGCCCTGCGGCAGCCCAGGCAATAGGCGAAGTGCACGCGCAGCGCCACGCGCTCGCCGAAAGCGAGCTCGCGATCCAGCCCCTGGGACACCAGGCGCGTCGTTTCCTTGCAGGAGAGCAGCTTCATTTTCCGAACCAGGTCTGCTGCAGGCATTCGCGCAAGCTCATGCGCGCGCGGTAGAGCAGCACCCAGCAATGGGTCGGGGTGATACTGAGTTCCTTACAGATCTCGCCGGTCTCGAAACCCAGGTGCTCGCGCAGCATGAAGACCTGCGCGGTGCGCGACGGCAAGCGCTCGAGGCACAGCTCCAGCGCGCGGAAGAATTGCGATTGCTCCAGCGCGCCGTCCGGGTCGCCCCAGGCTGCGGGCCGCTCGTTCCAGTGCCCGCGCTCGCTGAACAACTCATCGATCTCGCCCGACTCCTCGTCCGCGTCGGCAAAGACCACTGGCTCGCGTGCCTGGCGGCGGATGGCATCCACGATTTTGTGCTTGAGGATGCCGGTGAGCCACGTGCGCAGGTTGGCTCGGCCGGCGAAGGAGGCCTGCCCGGCCAGCGCCGCGAGCAGCGCTTCCTGCACCGCGTCCTCCGCGGCGGCGGCGTCGCGCAACTGCAGGCTTGCGTAGCGCAGCAGGTAGGGCCGCAGCGCTTCGAGCTGGGCGCGAAAGTCGTCGGGGGCCGGCATGGGGAGGAAGGAATTCTAATGGAGGGGGTCTTGAATCCGGCGCATGCGGCTCCACCTGTAAGCCACGGGGCCGTAGCCCCACGAACACGACAAGGAGAGACGACATGAGCAACATCACCCGTTTTGACCCGTTCAATGAGTTGGTGGACGATCTGTTCAAGGGCTTCCTGGTGCGGCCGGTGCCGTTTGCCGCCTACGAAGGCCGCGATGCCGTTCTGCGCGCGAAAGTGGACGTTGCCGAGAAGGATGGCGCCTACCTGGTCAGCGCCGAGCTGCCGGGCGTGAAGAAGGAAGACATCCAGGTGTCGATCGACGGCGCGCAGGTCACGCTGTCGGCCGAAGTGAAGCGCGAGGCCGACGCCAGCCAGGACCAGCGCGTGCTGCACGTCGAGCGCGCCTTCGGCAAGGTCACGCGCAGCTTCACGCTGCCGCAGGAGCTGGACGAGGCCAAGGTCGAGGCGAAATTCCGCGACGGCGTGCTGGAGCTGACGCTGCCGAAGAAGGCTGCCGCGGCCCGCAAGCAGATCACCATCCAGTAAGCAGTACGTCAGTTGCAACGGAAGGGCCGGCGCGTATGCGCCGGCCCCTTTTTGTTTGTAGAATCCCCCGGACCATGAATGCGCCTGCGGACCCGCAGACCGACGCTGCCCTGAAGGCGCGCATCCTCGGCGAGGCGCTGCCCTACATCCAGCGCTTCCACGGCAAGACCATCGTGGTGAAGTTCGGCGGCAGCGCCATGACCGACGACGGCCTCAAGGCGGGATTCGCGCGCGACGTGGCACTGCTCAAGCTGGTCGGCATGAACCCGGTGGTGGTGCACGGCGGCGGGCCGCAGATCGAGCAGATGCTGGCGCGCCTGGGCAAGAAGGGCGAGTTCGTGCAAGGCATGCGCGTCACCGACCGCGAGACCATGGACGTGGTGGAGATGGTGCTCGGCGGGCAGGTGAACAAAGAGGTGGTCGAGCTCATCAACCAGGCCGGCGGCAAGGCGGTCGGACTCACCGGGCAGGACGGCATGTTCATCCGGGCGAAGAAGATGCTGCTCGCCTCGAAGGACAACGGCCAGGTGGACCTCGGCCAGGTGGGCGAGATCGAGTCCATCGACCCGGCGGTGATCTCGGCGCTCGAACTGGGCGGCTTCATTCCAGTGGTGGCGCCGATCGGCACCGGGGCGGATGGCACGACCTACAACATCAATTCCGACCTG
The DNA here is from genome assembly GCA_964631735.1 of uncultured Enterobacteriaceae bacterium. Lineage (GTDB taxonomy): Bacteria > Pseudomonadota > Gammaproteobacteria > Burkholderiales > SG8-39 > JAABQT01. The sequence continues at coordinate 3,019 of CAZVZV010000273.1, read as the reverse complement.
GTGGCGGGCAAGCTGGCGGAGATCCTGCGCGCGGAGAAGCTGGTGGTGCTCACCAACACGCCGGGGGTGCTGGACAAGAACGGGAAACTCCTCACCGGGCTCACGCCGAGGAAGATCGACGACCTGGTTGCCAAGGGCGTGATCTCGGGCGGGATGCTGCCCAAGATCGGCTCGGCGCTGGATGCCGCGCGCGCGGGCGTCAAGTCCTGCCACATCATCGACGGCCGGGTGCCGCACGCGCTGCTGCTCGAAGTGCTCACCGACGAAGGCGTCGGCACCGTCATCCGCAACCGCTGAATGAGGATCACGCGCCTCCCGCCCTCGCGGCGGGTGTGGATTTTCGACCTCGACAACACCCTGCACGACGCGCGGCCGCTGATCTTTCCGTCGATGCACGCCCAGATGAACGATTACCTGATGCGCCACTTCGGGCTCGACCAGGAGGGGGCGAACGAGATGCGGCGCTTCTTCTGGGAGCGCTATGGAACGACCCTGCGGGGCCTGGTGCGCCACTACGGGCATGATCCGAAGCGTTTCCTGCGCGAGACGCACCAGTTTGCGAACCTCGCCGGGATGGTCGTGCGCGACAACGCGCTCAGGCACGCGCTCGCACGCCTGGCCGGCAAGAAGCTGGTGTTCTCCAACGCGCCGCTGCATTACGTCGAGGAGGTGGTGCAGGCGCTCGGCGTCACGCGCTATTTCGATGCGGTGTACGCGATCGAGAGCACGCGCTACCGTCCCAAGCCCGCGCTGCAAGGCTTCCAGGTGCTGCTGCGGGCCCACGACCTCGACGCGCACCGTTGCGCGCTGGTCGACGACTCGCTGGAGAACTTGCGCGCTGCAAAAAGGCTCGGCATGTCCACCGTCTGGGTGAGCGGCGAGGCGCGGCGCGCGACCTTTGTCGACCTGCGCGTGACATCGGTGACGCAATTGCCCGGGCTAGTGTTCCGCCACACGCACTAAGCGTAGAATTTCCAAATGCCGCGCGTCAAAGGGGAGCGACGGCTCGAGATCCTGAAGGCGCTGGCCCAGATGCTCGAGCAGCCGAAGTGGGGAAGGATCACCACGGCAGCGCTGGCCGAGAAGCTCGACGTCTCGGAGGCCGCGCTGTATCGCCATTTCGCCTCCAAGGCGCAGATGTACGAAGGCCTGATCGAGTTCATCGAGAACTCGGTGTTCACCCTGGCCAACCAGATCACCACCGATGAGTCCGACGGCAGGAAGCAGGCCGACAAGCTGCTCGAGATGCTGCTCGCCTTCGCGGAGAAGAATCCCGGCATGGTGCGCGTAATGACCGGGGACGCGCTGGTCGGCGAGCACGAGCGGCTGCAGGCGCGCATGAACCAGTTCTTCGACCGCTTCGAGGCGACGCTCAAGCAGGCGCTGCGGCAGGCCTCCGATGGCGATGCGCCGGCGCATGCGGCTGCGCTGCTGCGCTACGCCATCGGCTCGCTGCACCAGTTCTCCAAGAGCGGGTTTGCGAAGAAGCCCAGCGAGGGATACGCGGCGCAGCGGAGCTTTCTGTCTGCCTGAGGGCAAGGTTGCGGTAGTCACTGGCGCTGCCCGCGGTATCGGTTACGCCATCGCGCGCAAGTTCCTCGAGCTTGGCTATCGCGTCGCGCTGCTGGACATCGATCGAGCGATGCTCAGAAAAAGCTTTCGCAGGTTGAGCGAGCACGGCACGGTGCTCGCTCAACACTGCGATGTGTCAAATCCAGGGCAAGTCCGCGCGGCTATCGGCGCTGTCGTAAGGCGCTTTCGCCGCATCGACGCGCTCGTCAACAACGCCGGCGTCGCGGTGTTCAAGCCGATCCTGAAGACGACTTACAAGGAATGGGCGCGCGTGCTGGACGTGAACCTCAACGGCCCTTTTCTATGCACCCAGGCTTGCGCGCCGATCATGCTGAAGAACGGCGGCGGCGCGGTGGTCAACATCACGTCCATCTCGGGACTGCGGGCGAGCAGCCTGCGCGTTGCCTATGGCACCAGCAAGGCGGCGCTCGATCACCTTACCAGGCAGCAGGCGGTCGAGCTGGGCAACGTCGGCATCCGGGTGAATGCGGTGGCGCCGGGTCCGGTGGATACCGCGATGGCCAGGAAGGTCCATACCAGGGACATCCGCACCGGCTACCACGATGCGATTCCGCTCAACCGCTACGGCACCGAGGAGGAGATCGCGGACGCGGTGGCGTTCCTGTGCAGCGATGCGGCGAGCTACATCAACGGGCAGACGCTTGCCGTGGATGGTGGATTCGACGCCGCGGGGATTGGGCTGCCGAGCCTGCGCAACGGCAGATAGCGAGCCGCGCCGCGCGGCGGCGCTATCTCGCAAAGTGATAGCTCGCGAACTCGATATATGCTATTTGCAGGCTCATGGCTGACGAACTGAAGCGCCGAGGTTTTCGCGGAATCGTTACACAACAGGTGGAACGCATTCGGCCTTTTAAGGCATCTACTTCACGTTAGATCGCATGAACATCTACCGTGGATTGGACTCGCCTCAGGTTAGAGCGCTCTATGCTCGCGGCATGATATTCGGTGCGCTCCTTGCGAGCCTGCTTTCCGGTTGCGTATTCCTGCGACCGCCGGATCTCGACCCCACGCCCCTGGAGGCCGGCCGGCTGCCCGCTCCCGACATCACCGTCCAGCTCCCACAGTTGGGGCCCTGCACGGATGCGCCGGAGCAGGCCTTCTCCCTCGACTCGTCGAAGCCGGTGACCGTGCTGGTGCACGGTTGCAATGGGTCGGCGGGACGGTTCCGATCGCTTGCACAGCTCTACGCGTTCCACGGCCAGCAGGCGGTCTGCTTCAGCTATGACGACCGGGCCAGCCTGGTGCGCAGCTCCGCGCAGCTGGCCGCCGCAGTCGGGTCACTGGCGGAAAGAATGCGCAATCGCGACATCACCGTCATCGGCCACAGCATGGGCGGGCTGGTGGCGAGGAAGGCGATGGAAGGCGAGCACCGCACTGAGTGGGAGCGCGACGGGGTGAACGTGAACCTGGTGACGGTCTCGGCGCC
>CAZVZV010000272.1:0-9369 GCA_964631735.1 uncultured Enterobacteriaceae bacterium | reverse complement strand
GTTTCAAGCAACCTCCGTCGGGCGGGCGGGACCGGTTGCCAGGCTGACCGCCGTATCAGGCCTTGATGAAAAACTCCATCTTGACACCCGCCAGCTCGATCAGGTCGTGGTCCTTCAGCGCGTGCGGCGCAGTGCCGATTGCCTGGCCGTTGACCGACGGCGGGTTGGCGCCTTCGACGTGCGTGATGAAGTATCCCTGCGGGCGGCGCGTCAGCACCGCCACCTGCACACCGGGCTTGCCGAGCGTGGTGAGCGGCTTGGCCAGCTCCAGTTCCCTGCCGGCATTGCCGCCGGTCATGATCTGGATCGCGCCGAGCGGGTGGCTGCTCTTGGCCGCGGGCGCGGGCGCCGCAGCAGGCGCCGCAGCGGGCGCGGGTGCCGGCATGACAGAAGGCGCCATAGCCGGAGCCGGCGCCGATGCAACGGCGGCCACTCTGTTGTCCCTGTCGGCGATGCCGGCAGCCGCGGCGCTCGCCGCCACGTGCTGCACCGCAGCCGCGCGCGCGGCTTCGGCTGCGCCAGCGCCCATCACCTTCGCCTGCTCGGCGGCCGCCCTCATCGCCGAGGGGCGCAGCACCATCGTCTTCTCGAAGTCGGCTTTCTCTGCGGTGGCCGCCAGGGACGGCGCCTCGCCGACGAACTTCAGGCGGTACTTGCCCAATTCGACGACATCGTTGTTCTGCAGGAAATGCTTCTTCACCGGGTTGCCGTTGACCAGCGTCCCGTTGGTGCTGCCCAGGTCCTCGAGGAAGCAGTCGTTGAGGATGGTGACGATGACGGCGTGCTCGCCGCTCACCGCGAGGTTGTCGATCTGGATGTCGTTATGGGGTTTGCGGCCGATGGTGGTGCGCTCTTTCGCCAAGGGGATTTCCTTGAGCACCAGCCCGTCCATGCTGAGTATCAATTTCGCCATAACCTGCCCCTGGAGCCTATTTTAACCATCCAAGAAATTTGCCCATCACGCCGCGGGCGGCGGGGTACTCCCGCAGGACGCGCACGAGTATAACCGAAACGTTGTCTTTGCCGCCGTTGTCATTGGCCATCTGCACCAGCTGCTGCGCCGCGAGCTTGAGATTTGCGCCGAGCGCCTCCAGCGTCATGCTGATGTCGCCGTCCTCCACCATGTCGCACAGACCGTCCGAGCACAGCAGGTAGATGTCGCCGGGCTTGACCTCGTACTCGCGCACCTCCGGCTCCGCGGTGGGGTCGATGCCCAGCGCCTTGGTCACCAGATTCTTGTGCTGTGCGTGCTTCGCCTGCTCGGGGGTGATCAGTCCCGAGTCGATCTGTTCCTGCAGCAGGGAATGGTCGCGCGTCACCTGCTTGAGCACGTTGTCGCGCATGCGGTACAGGCGCGAGTCGCCCAGGTGGGCCACCAGCGCCTTGTTGTCGTAGAACAGGCACACCACCAGGGTGGTGCCCATGCCCGCGTACTGCGGCTGGCTCTGCGCGGCGTGGTAGATCGAGGCGTTGGCCTTCAGCACCTGCTCGCGCACCATGCGCGCCGCGAGGACCTTGTTGGTCTCGGGATCGATTTCGTAGGGCTTGACCTTGGCCAGCAACTGTTGCATCTCGGTGGTAATCACCGTGGTCGCCATGCCGCTCGCCACTTCGCCCGCGTTGTAGCCGCCCATGCCGTCGGCCAGCACCACCAGCCCGATGGCGCCGTCCGCCGCTATCGAATCCTCGTTGTGCGAGCGCACCATGCCGGGATCGGTGCACAACGTAATCTCGAGGGCTTGGCTCAGATCCATGGGCTCAGAGCTCGATGTCCACGCTCTTGTTGCTGCCGGCGGGCGCCGCCGCTGCGGCGGCGCCCGTGGCGGCGCGCAACGCCGCGGCGAACTCTTCGCCGCTCTGGTAGCGCTCGTCCGGATTCTTGGCCAGCGCCTTGTCGAGGAACGCGACCAGGCCGTGCGGCACCTTCGGGCTGACCGACAGGATGTCGGTGGGCACCTCGTTCGCAATCTTGTACATCAACTGCGCCATCGATTCGCCCTCGAACGGCAGCTTGCCGCTGAGCAGCTGGTACAGGCTCACCGCCAGCGAGAACAGGTCCGAGCGCCCTTCGATCTTCTTGCCGGCAAGCTGCTCAGGTGACATATATGACGGCGTGCCCAGCACCATGCCGGTCTTGGTCTTGGAAGAGTCGGTGAGGCGCGCGATGCCGAAGTCCGTCAGCTTCAGCGTGTCGGTGCCGGCGTGGTACATCATGTTCGCAGGCTTGATGTCCCGGTGCACCACCCCCTGCTTGTGCGCGTAGGCCAGCGCATCGGCCGCGCGCGCCACGATCGACACCGCCTTGTCTGCCGGCAGCAGGTTTGCCGCCTTCACGTAAGGCGCCAGATCGCCGCCCTTGAGCAATTCCATGGCGATGTAGCAGAAGTCGTGTTCCTCGCCGGTGTCGTAGATGGTGACGATGTTCGGGTGCGACAGGCGCCCCGCGGTTTCCGCCTCGCGGAAGAAACGCTCCTTCACCTCGGCCAGTTCGTCGGCCTCGAACTCCTGCGACAGCGCCATGGTCTTGATCGCCACCTCGCGGCCGATCTTCGGATCCTTGCCGAGGTACACCACGCCCATCGCGCCCTTGCCCAGTTCCTTCTGCACCTCGAAGCGGCCGAACTTCGGCTTCTCGCCGGCGCCCAGCTGCAGCGATCCGCCAGGGTGGCTCGAGCCGCCACCGAGGATCACGGTCTCCGACAATTGCTTGGCGCGCGACAGCTTCTGCGCGAGGTCCTTGAACTTCGGGTTGTACTCGTGCATGTGGCGGAACACCGACTCCGCCTTGTTGAACTGGCGCTTGCGCTCGAAATCCAGCGCGAGGTTGTACAGGTTGTCCATCACCGCGTCGGACATCGGCACCTGGCGGAACTTGTCCCAGGCGAGATCGAGCTGCCCTTGCGCCTGGTAGGCGATGCCGAGCATGCGGTTGGACTCGGCCGAGCTCTCGTCGGACTTCTGCTTGCCGCGCTCGGTGGCGATGAAGCGCTTGGAGATCAGGGCGATGTGGCCCACCAGCAAGAGCGAGCCGGGCACCATCAGCTGCAACCAGATAGCCTGGGTGGTCATCAGCACGAAATGCGCGCCGATCAGCAGCGCCAGGATGAGAGCGGTGATGACGGCGCCGGGCGCGGCGTTCAATCGCGGCAGCAGCACGATGAGGTACACGCCGACCAGCAGGAACACCAGTTTCTCGACGATCCAGCCCCAGGTCGGCGCGACGAAGAAATGCTCCTGCAGGATCGACGATACCGCGTGGGCGAGAGTCAGAACCGGCGGCATGGCCGGTGACACCGGCGTCACCGAGGTGGTGCCGACGCCCGCCGCGGTGGCGCCGATCAGCACGATCTTGTCGGCGTACTTGGCCGCCGGGATCTTCCCGGTAATGACGTCGTAAAAGGAATCAACCTGGAACGCGGAACGATTGTCGCGATCCTTGTAAAAGTACGTATACATTTGCAGTGCCGGATCAGTCCCGATGCGCAAGCGGCCGAGCGCCACACCTTCATTCGCGCGGATCTTGATGTCTGCGGGCCCGAGATTCAGGCTCTTCGCGGCAATCATCGCGGACAGTGACGCAAAATGAGTGTCGAAGTACCTCAGGACGAGGGGCTCGTTGCGAATGCCGCCGTCCACATCCGGATTGGCGTTAAGGTGCCCAAGACCGGCAGCGACCCGCCCGAGCAATGGAATCGGAATCTGCACCGCGGACGCCGGCAACGCACCCAGCTCTTCGTCTTTCGACGGAATGGCGTTCTTGGCGACGAAATCCGGCAGGGCCTTGTCGGGCTTGCCGCGCGGGATGTCGATGGTGAAGAGGATCGGCAGCAGCACGTTGCCGGCCTTGGCGTAGCTCTGCGCCAGTCGACGATCGGTGTTGAGGGTCGACTCCGCCTCCTTGAGCAGACTCACCAGCTGAGATTGTTCCCCGGAAATCTGTCCGCTACCTTCGAGCCTTGTTGCGAGTTCGAGCAACTTGGTGATGTACTGGTACCCGGGGTCCGTCTCTGTCGCCGAATCAAAGAGGAATATCGTGTTGGCAATAACCTTGGCCTTTGCCCCGGCCAGGATGTCTGTCAATTGCGCATGTTTGTCGCGCGACCACGGCCAGCGGCCGATGTTCGCGATCGAGGTGTCGTCGATGGCGATCACCGCGATCTTGTCCGATGGCACGCGCGACGAGGCCTGCACACCCATGTCGTAGGCCTTGCGCTCCAGGCTCTGCAGCAGTTCGCTGCCGCTGGCGACGAACATCAGCACCACGACCACGAGGCCGAGGAACCAGTCGGTCGTCCAGAAACCGGATTTCATGCGCAGGCGCTCCCCGTTTTTTCTGTTTGGACCGCATTCTTGCAGTCGAAACAAAGCTGCGTCAAATGTTTACGCGCCGGCGCCGCCGCGGGATGCGGCGGCGCCGGCGCAAGACGGGAAAATCAGTGGCCGAGGAGCTGGCCGGGCTTCAGGGCGCCCGAGGCGACGATGTCCGCGGCGGAGAGTTTCTTGCCCTCGCCGAGCTTGGCCTTGCCGACGTGAATGCGGCCGCCCTGGGCCGCGATCACCAGGCGGCCGTCGGCAACCTCGACCACCTCGCCGATCTTGCCCTTCACCGCGCCGAAGCTGCGCACCAGCTGCTTGCGGCAGTCGAACAGCTGCAACTTGACGCCGTTCAGGGTGGTCCAGGCACCCGGCGCAGGGTCGCAGCCGCGGATCAGGTTGTGCACCGTATCGGCGTGGTTGGCCCAGTTGATCTTCGCCTCGGCCTCGCGGAACCAGCCTTCATAGGAAGCCTGCGATTCGTCCTGCACGGTTTCCTGGTGTCTGCCCGCGGCCACCAGGTCGGCCGCCTCGAGCATGGCTTGCACGCCCATCGGGAACAGCCGGTCGAAATAAACCGTGCCGAGCGTGTCGTTGTCACCCACCGCCGTGCGTTTCTGCAGGATCACGGCGCCTTCGTCCAGCCCGTCAGTCGGGCGGAAGATGGTCAGCCCGGTCTCCTTTTCGCCACGCGAGATCGGCCAGTTGATCGAGGACGGACCGCGGTACTTGGGCAGCAGCGACGGGTGGAACTGGATGGTGCCGCGCTGCGGGATGCGGACGAACTCCTGCGGCGCGAACTGCAGCACGAAGGCCATGATGCCGATGTCGGCGCCGGCCGTCTTCATCGCCTGAGCCGCCTCGGGCGCCTTCAGCGACTTGAACTGGTGCAGCCTGAGTCCTTTTTCCTGTGCGGCAACGCGCAGCACGTCGGGCCTGGCACCCTCTTTTTCGGGGGCACAGAACACCGCGGCCACCTGGTCGCCGCGCGCGAGGAAGGCGTCCAGCACGGCCTTGCCGAAGTCCTGCTGGCCGACGATGGCGATTTTCATGCGGCCTTCTTGGGTGGGACCGAGAACGCCCCGGCGCTTTTCAACGAGCTTATTTTCGCATCGTCGTAACCCAGGACTTGCTTGAGCACCTCGTCGGTGTGCTCACCCAGCGTAGGCGAGCGCTTGATGACAGCGGGCGAAGCGGAAAGCTTGATCGGCATGCCCACGTTCCACCATTTGCCGCGCTGCGGATGATCGAGCTCGACCCACATCTCGCGCCCGCGCACATGCTCGTCGGTAGCGAGGTCCTGGGTGCCCATGATCGGCCCGCAGGGCACGTCGAGCGGATTGAGGACCGCCATCAGCTCGCGCTTGGTGAAGTTATTCGCGAAGTCGGTGATGATCTTCCACATCTCGTTCTGGTTCTTACGGCGGTCTGCGATCTTGGCGAATCTCGGATCCTGCGCAAGCGACGGCCCCCCGATCCGGTTCGCCAGGTCCTCCCACACCGCCTCCTGCACCACGACATAGAGCCAGTCGTTGGGCCCGTGGGGCTTGCAGTGAATGGCGTTGCCGAGCTGGCCACCGCCAGAGTCGTTGCCGCCGCGCGGAACGTCGCCCATGCCCTGCTGCGTCGGCACGGAAAACTCGGTGAGCGACTGCCGCGTGAGGCGCTGATGGTCGCGGAACTTCACCCGGCACAGGTTCATGACGCCGTCCATCATCGCCACCTCGACGTACTGCCCCTTGCCGGTGCGGTCGGCCTGCCTGAGCGCGGCGAGCAGCCCGATCGCGAGGTGCAGCCCCGTCCCGGTGTCGCCGATCTGCGCGCCGGTCACAAACGGCGGGCCGTGCGGAACTCCCGTGGTGCTCATCGCGCCGCCCATCGCCTGCGCCACGTTCTCGTAGGCCTTGAACTCGGCGTACGGCCCACTCGAGCCGAAGCCCTTGATCGAGCCCATCACGATCTTCGGATTGATCGTGTGGATCTTGTCCCAGGTGAAGCCGAGGCGATCGAGCACGCCGGGGCCGAAGTTCTCCATCACGAAATCGCATTTCTTCAGCAGATCGACGAACACCTGCTTGCCCTCGGCCGACTTCATGTTCACGGCGATCGAGCGTTTGTTGCAGTTGAGCATCGTGAAATACAGGCTGTCCGCGTTGGGCACGTCCCTGAGCTGCCCGCGCGTTGGATCCCCCTGCGGTGGCTCGAACTTGATCACGTCCGCCCCCATCCAGGCGAGCAGCTGCGAGCAGGTGGGGCCTGCCTGGACATGCGTCATGTCCAGGATGCGGATTCCCTTGAGTGCTTCCATGTTTGACCTACTTCTTTTTGGCAGTCGGATTCAGGCTCGTGATGCGACCGCTTTCGGTGCCGGCGGTCTCGTCGATCACGGCGTTGATGAGCGTGGGCCTGCGCGAGCGGATCGCCTGTTCCATGCCGTTGCGCAGCTCGGCCGGCGTGCTGGCGTATACGCCCACGCCGCCGAACGCCTCCATCAGCTTCTCGTAACGCGCGTCCTTGACGAACACCGTGGGCGCAACGTCGCCGCCCCTCGGGTTGACGTCGGTGCCCCTGTAAACGCCGTTGTTGTTCAAGATCACCACGCACACCGGCAGGTTGTAGCGGCAGATGGTCTCGACTTCCATGCCCGAGAAGCCGAAGGCGCTGTCGCCCTCGATCGCGATCACCTGCTGCCTGGACACCACTGCGGCGGCAACGCAGTAGCCCATGCCGACGCCCATGATGCCCCAGGTGCCGACGTCGATGCGCTTCCTCGGCTTGTACATGTCGACGATGCTGCGCGTGAAGTCGAGGGCGTTGGCGCCCTCGTTGACGAACATCGCGTCCGGGTTCGCCTTGACGATGTCGCGCACCACGGCGAGCGCGCTGTGGAAATTCATCGGCGACGGGTCCTGCGCCAGCGTCTCGGCCATCTTGGCGATATTCTTGGTCTTGCGCTCGGCGATGGCGTTCAGCCACTCCGCCGGCGGCTTCGGCCAACTAGCGCCGATGCCGGCGAGCAGCGCCGACACACAGGAGCCGATGTCGCCGACTACCGGCGCGTCGATGCGCACGTTGCTGTCCGCCTCCTGGGGCGAAATGTCGACCTGGATGAACTTCTGCCCGCCCCAGTCCTTGTGCCCCTTGCCGCCCCAGGTCTTGCCCTTGCCGTGCGAGAGCAGCCAGTTCAGCCTGGCGCCCACGAGCATCACGACGTCGGCTTCGGGCAGCACGTAGGAGCGCGCGGCGGACGCGGATTGCTCGTGCGTGTCGGGCAGCAGGCCCTTGGCCATGGACATGGGGAGATACGGGATGCCGGTCTTCTCCACCAGCGCGCGAACGTCCGCGTCGGCCTGGGCGTAGGCGGCACCCTTGCCCAGCACGATGAGCGGACGCCTGGCACTCTTGAGCAGGTCGAGGGCGCGCTGCACGGCGCCCTGGGCCGGGAGCTGGCGCGGCGCCGGATCGACCACCTTGATCAGCGAATTCTTCCCGACCGCGGCGTCGATGGTTTGCGCGAACAGCTTCGCCGGCAGGTCCAGGTAGACGCCGCCCGGGCGGCCGGAGACAGCGGCGCGGATGGCGCGCGCGATGCCCACACCGATGTCCTCGGCGTGCAGCACGCGGAAAGCGGCCTTCGCGAGCTGCTTGGCGATGGCGAGCTGGTCCATCTCCTCGTAGTCGCCCTGCTGCAGGTCGACAATCTCGCGCTCGCTCGAGCCGCTGATGAGGATCATCGGGAAGCAGTTGGTGGTGGCATGGGCGAGTGCGTTGAGGCCGTTCAGAAAGCCGGGCGCGGACACCGTGAGACAGATGCCGGGCTTTTGCGTCAGGAAGCCCGCGATGGAGGCGGCGTAGCCGGCGTTCTGCTCGTGGCGGAACGAAAGCACGCGCAGGCCTTCGGCCTGTGCCCGGCGGGTGAGGTCGGTGATGGGAATCCCGGGCAGGCCGTAAATCGTGTCGATGCCGTTCAACTTGAGAGCATCGATGACCAGCTGAAAACCGTCGGTCATGACGGTTTGTGCATCGGCGGCGACTTGCGGTTCGACGGTGCCCATGATGGCCTCCTCGGGGGAAGCGCTATGGTAAGAATCGATTCCCCGCCGCAGCCTTGACTCAGGTCAAGGGTCTAATATCCGGTCGCGATGATCGCCCTTCCCAGCCACCCGCAGCGCAACAGCGTCCGGTTGCAGCTGCGCCAGAACCAGCTCCTGCAGGACATGACGCCCGGGCAATGGGCCGAACTCGAGCCCCTGCTGGCGGTCGCGGACTATCGCAAGGGCGAGCCGCTGGTGCGCCAGGGCGACGAGGAGATGGAGCAGTTCTTCATCCTCGAGGGCATGCTCAAGCGCGTGGTGTCCAACCCCCAGGGGCACGAGATGATCCTGCGCTTCGCCGCCGAGACCGAAATGGACACCTCCTATGCTGCCTGGCGCTTGCGCACTCCGGTGCCCTATTCCATCGTCGCGGTGACCAAGGTGCGCACAGCCGAGTTGACCATGCCGCAATGGGTGGAGTTCCTCGAGCGGCATGCCGACGTCAAGCAGCGCTTCGAGCACGAGGTAATGAAGCTGATGAGCGAGGTGATGGCGCACAGCATCACGCTGCACCTGCTGGATGCGCCCGGACGGCTGGCGCGCTTCCAGAGGAAGCACCCCGAGCTGGCGGGACGCATTCCGAAGAAGGAACTCGCCGCCTACCTCAACCTGACGCCGGAAACGCTCTCGCGCCTCAGGCAGAAGCTCGGCGCGCCTTAGCCAGCAGCCAGGCAAGCAGCGGCCAGAACAGCAGCAACAGCGCCAGCACGGTCATCGTGCCGACCAGCGGCTTGGAAAAGAAGATGCCCACCTGGCCCTGCGACATGAGCATCGCCTGGCGGAACGCCGACTCCGCGTTGTCGCCCAGCACGATCGCCAGCACCAGCGGCGCGAGCGGGTACTGCAGCTTCTTGAAGAGATATCCCAGGATGCCGAACACCACCATCATCCACACGTCGAAGATCGCGTTCTTCACGGTGAACGAGCCGATGGCGCAGATCACGATGATGATCGGCGCGAT
>CAZVZV010000271.1:0-12563 GCA_964631735.1 uncultured Enterobacteriaceae bacterium | reverse complement strand
TCGATGGTCTCGCCGATGGTCTCACCGCCGATCGCGCTCGACACCACGGACTGCACGTCCGCCACGCTCAGGCCGTAGCGCGCCGCGGCCGGGCGATCCACCTTCACGTCGATGTACCGCCCCCCCGAGACGCGCTCGGCGAGCGCCGAGGACACGCCGGGAACCTCTTTCACCACGCGCTCGATCTGCGCGGCGGCACGCTCGATCTCGGCCAGATCGTTGCCCGAAACCTTGATGCCGAGCGGGCTCTTGATGCCGGTGGCGAGCATGTCGATGCGGTTGCGGATCGGCGGGATCCAGATGTTGGCCAGGCCGGGGAGCTGCAACAGGCGGTCCAGTTCCTCCACCAGCTTCTCCGGCGTCATGCCCGGCCGCCACTCCTCGCGCGGCTTCAACTGCACGGTGGTCTCCACCATCTCGAGCGGCGCCGGGTCGGTGGCGGTCTCGGCGCGGCCGATCTTGCCGAACACCCGCTTCACCTCCGGCACAGTGGCGATCAGGCGGTCGGTCTGCTGCAGGATCTGCGCCGCCTTGCCCGGCGACAGTCCCGGCAACGCGGAGGGCATGTAGAGCAGGTCGCCTTCGTAAAGCGGCGGCATGAACTCGCCGCCGAGCCGCATCACCGGGTAAGCGGTTGCCGCGAGCGCAAGCGCGGCAACGCCGAGCGTGGCCCAGGGCCATTTCAGCACCAACGCGAGAAGCGGCCGGTAGGCGGCCATGAAGAACCGGTTGATGGGATTGCGCCGCTCTTCGGGAATCCGCCCGCGGATGAGGAGCGCCATCAGCACCGGCACCAGCGTCACTGCCAGGCCTGCCGACGCAGCCATGGCGTAGGTCTTGGTGTAGGCCAGCGGCGAGAACAGGCGCCCTTCCTGCGCCTGCAGCGCGAACACGGGCACGAACGACAGCGTGATGATGAGCAGCGAGAAGAACAGCGCCGGCCCCACCTCCACCGCCGCCTCGGCGATGAGGCGCAAGCGCTCCGCCTCCGTGGACCAGCCGCGCTCCAGCTTCTTGTGCGCGTTCTCGATCATCACCACCGCGGCATCCACCATGGCGCCGATGGCGATCGCGATTCCCCCGAGCGACATGATGTTGGCGTTCACGCCCTGGTAGTGCATGACGATGAACGCCGCGAGGATGCCGAGCGGCAGGGTGACGATGGCGACGAACGCCGAGCGCAGGTGGAACAGGAACGCGAAACACACCAGCGCGACGACGAGGAATTCCTCGAGCAGCTTCTCCCCCAGGTGGCGCACCGCGCGCTCGATCAGGCCGGAGCGGTCGTAGGTCTCCACGATCTCCACCCCCGCGGGCAGGCTTTTTTTCAGTTCCGCCAGCTTCGCTTTCACCGCCGCGATGGTCTCGAGCGCGTTTTTGCCTGAGCGCATGACGATCACACCGCCCGCCACCTCGCCCTCGCCGTCAAGCTCGGCGATACCGCGGCGCATCTCCGGCCCGATTTGCAGGCGCGCTACGTCCTGCAGCAGCACCGGCACGCCTTTCGCGCCGACCGCGAGCGGGATGGTGCGGAAGTCGTCGAGCGTCTTCAGGTAGCCGCTCGCGCGCACCATGTATTCCGCCTCGCCCAGTTCGATGACGGAGCCGCCTGACTCGCGATTGGCCGCCTGCACGGCCGCGATCACGCGCGTGTGCGGGATGCCGTAGGCGCGCAGCCGCTCGGGATCGAGCTGGATCTGGTACTGGCGCACCATGCCGCCGATCGTGGCGACCTCCGCCACGTTCGGCACGCTCTTCAGCTCGAACTTCAGGAACCAGTCCTGGATCGCGCGCAGTTCGCCCAGGTCGTGCCGGCCGCTGCGGTCCACCAGCGCATACTGGAAGATCCAGCCCACGCCGGTGGCATCCGGGCCCAGTGCCGGTTTCGCCTGCGCGGGGAGCCTCGCCTGCACCTGGCTCAGGTACTCGAGCACGCGCGAGCGCGCCCAGTAGGGATCGGTGCCGTCCTCGAACAGGATGTAGACGAAGGAGTCGCCGAAGAACGAGTAGCCGCGCACGGTCTTCGCGCCCGGCACCGACATCATCGTCGTGGTGAGCGGATAGGTGACCTGGTCCTCCACGATGCGAGGCGCCTGGCCCGGGTAGGGCGTGCGGATGATGACCTGCACGTCGGAAAGATCGGGCAAGGCGTCGAGCGGCGTGTGCAGCGCTGCCCAGACGCCCCATGCCGTCACCAGCGCAGTGGCGATCAGCACCAGGAAGCGGTTACCGAGCGACCAGCGGATCAGCGCGGCGATCACGGCATCCTCCGCAACTGCTCGATGACGTAGTCGCCTTCCTTGTCCGGCTCGCCGCGCAGTTCGAACTCGACGCGCTCGCCGGGCTTCAGGCCGCCGAGCTGCGTCTTGTCCCTGGCAACGAATTCCATGGTCATGCGCGGCCACTTCAGCGAGGCGATCGGGTCGTGGTCCAGCTCGACCCGGCCTTTCGCAACATCCACCGCCGTAACCTTGCCGGTGCCGCCGTGCATTGCGCCCGGCGCCTGGAGCCGCTCCAGCGCGCCGCGCAGCCCGGCCTCGGAATCGATCAGGAACTGGCCCGACACCACGACCTGCTCGCCCACTCTCAGCCCGCCGAGGATTTCGCTGCGGCCGCGCGCCTCGGCGCCGAGTTTCACCTGCACGGGGCGAAAGCGACCGGACTCTGCCACGATGACGACGCTGCGTGCGCCGGTCTGGATGACCGCTTCGGTAGGCACGGTCAGCGCCTTGCGCGTAGCGGAAAAGAGGATCACGTCCGCGAACATCCCCGGCTTGAGTTGTTGCCCCGGGTTGGGCAGCGCGATGCGCGCCCTGAGGGTGCGCGTCTGCGCATTGACCTCGGGATACACATAGTCGACGCGCCCTTCGATGGGCTTGCCCGGAAGCGTGCGCACGATAGCGCTGGCACGCGCGCCTTGGCGCAGCAGCGCGCCTTGCGCTTCGGGCACCTCGATCGAGACCCACACGGAAGACAGGTCCGTGATGGTGAATGCCGCAGCTCCTGCCTGAACCATCGCGCCCTCGCGCACGCCCAACTCGCTCACCACGCCCGAAATGGGCGCCAGCAGCGGTACGCGCCTCTCGGCAGCACCGCCAGCGTCGAGCCGCGATATGCTCGCCTCCGCCATGCCCAGCAACTCGAGCCGGCGTCGCGCCGACTGCGCCAGCGCGGCGTCTCCCGGGTCGGTGCGCGCCATGCGTCGCGTGAGCAGGTATTCCTCCTGCGCGGCGAGCAGCTCCGGCGAATAAATCTCGGCGAGCGCCTGCCCCTCGCGCACAGGATCGTTGACCGCGCGCACGTGCAGGCGCTCCACCCAACCCGTCGTGCGGACCTCGGCGCGCGCGATGCGCCGCTCGTCGGCCTGCACATAGCCCGCCGCGCGCGTCTCCTGCCCCAGGTCGGCGGGCTCCGCCGTCGCAAGGCGCACGCCGAGGTTCTGCTGCACCTGCGCGCTGACCGCCACGCCGCCCTCGCCGCCCTTTTCGTCGTCCGCATAGACCGGCACCAGCTGCATGTCCATGAAGGGCGACTTGCCGGGCTTGTCGAACTTTTGCTGAGGGTGCATGGGGTCGTGCCAATAGAGAATCTTGCGCTCGGGGCTTGCCGGCGCCGCCACTTGCGCGGCGTCATGCGCGCCACGCTTGCCGGCGAAGTACGCGCCGAGGGCCAGTCCTGCTGCAAGCAGGAACAAGAGGAAATATTTCATCGGTGGCCTCCTTCGTTCGCGTAGTAGGACAGTGCGACCCGAGTTTTCGCGAGCGCGCCCGAAAGCTGCAGTTCCTGCATGCGCGCTTCGACCAGGCCGCGGCGCGCCTCGAGCACGGCTGCGAGGCTTGCGCCGCCTGCGCGGTGCTGGGCGTTGAGGGCCTCGAGCCGCGCCTGCACGGCCGGCACGGAGGCGGCGCGTGCGTTATCGAGCCGCGCGCCCGCCAGCCGCCATTCCTCGTAGGCCGCTTCAAGGCCGGCCTGCAGCTCGCGCAGATGGTCCGCACGCATATCGCGCGCGCGCTCCGCAAGGCGCAGCTTCGCCTCCACCTGCCGGTCCTGCTTGCGCTCGGCGTAGAGCGGCAGCTCGAAGGCGATCTGGAACATCACCATGTCGGTGCGGCCGCCGCTGCGCGCGTAGTAGCCGACCTCGATCGTGCGGTCGGGCTTCGATGCCTCGCGCGCCAGCGCCACGTCGGCGTCCGCCACACCTTGCGCAAGCACCTGCGTCTCGTGCTGTGGATGCGCGCCGAGCGACTTGCGCAACGCATCAAGCGGCGCGGGGGGTTCGAACGGCGGGAGATCCATCGAAAGCGGCCGTGCGGCAGCCTCCGGCACCCATCGCGACAATGCAGCGCGCGCCCGCGCGGACTGCTGGGCAAGCTCAAGGCGGCGATCCACCGCCTGCGACAACGCCTGGCGCGCGGCCAACACGTCGGCCGGCGAGCCCCTGCCGGATGCCAGCGGAATTCGCGCGAGCTCCGCCGCATGCTCGAACTCTCGTTGCAGTTCGCCGGCAAGGCGCTCCGCGGCGGCGGCGGTCCATGCGTCCACCCACGCCAGCCCCACGTCGCGCTGGATGCTTTGCATCGTGCCGTGCGCCTCGGCGAACAACTGGCCGGCTTCGGCATGTGCGCGCTCCGAGCGCAAGCGGCGCTTGTCGCCGCCCGGGATCGCCTGCTCCCAGCTCACGCCGAACTGCGTCATGTCATCGCGCGCGCTGGGAAAACCCTGCACCGGGAAATTCAGCGCACCGAGTTTGAGGCGCGGGTCGGGCAGCGCCGAGTCGGCGACCGAGCCGTGCTGCGCCGCGCGCGCCGAGTGCTCCAGCGCGCGCAGCGCGGGCTGATTCTCCAGCGCGAGACGGCGTGCGTCGTCCAGAGTCAGTACTTGCGCACCCGCCGGTGCGCCCGCGACGGCGATGAGCGCCGACGCCAACCACAGTGCAATTCGCATTCGATCCTCCACATCGCAAGACCGCCGCCGGCGAATACCGGCGGCCTACGGTCAGGCGCAGAGGATCAGATCAGGAAGGACTGGAACAGGATGCGCAGCGGAGGCGCAGCGGCGGGGCGCGGACGCTCGCGGCGCACGGTGGACTGTGCATGCGCTGAAGCGGCCGGCGCAAACCACATCACCGCGATCGACGCAAGCGCGGGAACTGCGAATGATGGTTTGTCGAGGCTCTGCTGCTCCCCAAGGCAGTGGGGCAGGCAAAGGACGGAATCGGGCGCGGTTTTCCCTGCTTCGTGGCAAGGCGCGTCGCCGCTTCCCGCCGCCACCGTCACCGCACGGGCGACATCGCGCGCGCCCCATTCGCACGCCGCAAGTGCCAGCGCCGCCTGCGCGAGCAGGAAGGCGCCAAGGACCAGGCGGGTCATGCGCAACAGGGTGCGGCGCGAAAGCATGTGGGTATTCTAGCTTGGTGGAGGCGCATCGATGTTGACCTGCCGCAAGCGCAATGCATTCGTCACCACCGACACCGACGACAGGCTCATTGCCGCGGCGGCGATCATCGGGCTGAGCAGCCAGCCGAACCACGGGTACAGCACGCCTGCCGCCACCGGGATGCCCAGCGCGTTGTAGCCGAAAGCAAATGCGAGGTTCTGCCGGATGTTGCGCATCGTCGCGCGCGACAGCAGCGCCGCGCGCGCGATGCCGCGCAAGTCCCCTTTCACCAGGGTCACGCCTGCGCTTTCCATCGCCACGTCGGTGCCGGTGCCCATCGCGATGCCCACGTCCGCCTGCGCGAGCGCGGGCGCGTCGTTGATGCCGTCACCCGCCATCGCCACCTTGCGGCCCGCGGCCTGCAGGCGCTTCACGTGCGCCGCCTTGTCCGCGGGCAGCACTTCGCCGATGGCTTCGTCGATGCCGAGCTGCCGCGCCACGACCTCCGCCGTGCGCTTTGAGTCCCCGGTCAGCATGACGATGCGGATTCCCAGTTGCTTGAGCGCCGCGATCGCCTCGGGCGTGCTTTCCTTGACCGGGTCGGCCACCGCCGCCAGCCCCGCCGCCATGCCGTCCACGGCGAAGAACACCGCCGTCTTCGCCTGGGCGCGCAATGCGTCGGCGCGTTCCTGCCAGCGCGTGGTATCGAGCCCCTCGCTGGCGAGGAACTCGCGGTTTCCCACCAGAACGCGCCGGCCGCCGACCACGGCGCGTACGCCCAGGCCGTTGAGGGCTTCGAAGGAAATCGCAGGCTGCGGAGGTGCACCGCGTGCCTTCGCGCCATCGACGATGGCGCGCGCGATCGGATGCTCGGAGAGCTGCTCCACGCTTGCGACGAGGGCCAGCGCTTCCTTCTCATCCAGACCATCAACCACGAAGTCGGTCAGCGCCGGCTTGCCCTGCGTGAGCGTGCCCGTCTTGTCCGCCACCAGCACGTCGATACTCCGCATGCGCTCGATCGCCTCGGCGTTGCGGAAGAGTATCCCCCGCCGCGCGCCCTGTCCCATCGCGACGGTCATGGAAATCGGCGTGGCGAGTCCCAGCGCGCAGGGGCAGGCGATGATCAGCACTGCCACCGCATTGAGCAGCGCATAGGCGAGCTTCGGCTCGGGGCCGAACACCCACCAAGCGAGCGCGGTGAGCCCGGCGATTGCCACTACGACCTGCACGAAGTAGACCGCGATCAGGTCGGCAAGGCGCTGGATCGGCGCGCGCGTGCGCTGCGCCTCGCCCACCATGTGCACGATGCGCGCGAGCAGCGTGTCCGCGCCCACGCGCTCCGCACGCATCGCGAGCGAGCCGCTGCCGTTCACGGTGGCGCCGGTGACGCGGTCGCCCGCGCGCTTGGCCACCGGCACGGGCTCGCCGGTCACCATCGATTCGTCGACGTAGCTCGCGCCCTCGACGACGGAGCCATCCACCGGGATCTTTTCGCCCGGCTTGATGCGCAGCGTGTCGCCCACGCGCACGCTGTCGAGCGGCACCTGCTCTTCGTTTCCGTCCGCGCGCAGCCGCCAGGCGAGGTTGGGCGCG
The DNA here is from genome assembly GCA_964631735.1 of uncultured Enterobacteriaceae bacterium. Lineage (GTDB taxonomy): Bacteria > Pseudomonadota > Gammaproteobacteria > Burkholderiales > SG8-39 > JAABQT01. The sequence continues at coordinate 5,594 of CAZVZV010000271.1, read as the reverse complement.
AGGCGCAACAACTCCTGGATCGCCTGGCTGGTCTGGCCCATGGCGCGCAATTGCAGAACGTCGCCCAGCAGGACCAGCGTGACGATCACGGCAGCGGCTTCGAAGTAGGTGCCGACCGTGCCGTCGTGTTCGCGGAACTCGGGCGGGAATAATCCCGGCGCCAGCACTGCGGCGAGGCTGAACAGGTAGGCGAGCGCCACTCCGAGGCCGATCAGTGTGTACATGTTCAGGGACCAGTGGACGAGCGAATTCCAGAACTTCCTCAGGATCGGCCAGCCGACCCACAGGACGACGGGGCTTCCCAATACCAACTCCACCCAGCCGCACACACGCGGCGCCAGGCCGAAGGCCTCATGCACGCCGAACATCGGCGCCATGGCGAGGACCACCAGCGGCACCGAGAGTGCGATGCCGAACCATAGGCGGCGCGTGAGGTCGCGCAATTCGCTGTCGTCGCTGGCGCCGGTGCCCGCAATCGCTATCAGTGCCATGCCGCACAGCGGACAATCGCCGGCCGCGTCGCGCAGGATTTCCGGGTGCATCGGGCAGGTGTAGCGGGCGCCGGTCGGTGCGGGGGAGACCGCTTTCGCCTTGCCGACATATCGTTCGGGCTCGGCTTGAAACGTGTGCAGACAACGCTTGGAGCAGAACAGGAAAGTCCTGCCGTCGTAGGGAAAGCTGCCGGCCTCCTTGCCGAGCTCGACCTGCATGCCGCAGATCGGATCGGTCGTCGCCGACGGGATTGCCGTAGTCAATTCGCCGCCTCGATCCTCGTCACCGTGTACTGCCCGCCGACCTTCTCGGCAGAGAACCTCACTTTGTCCCCTGCCTTGACCTGGTCGAGCAACCTGCGTTCCTTGACCTGGAAAACCATGGTCATCCCTGGCATGTCGAGATTGCGGATCGGGCCATGCTTGATGGTGATTTTCCCAGCGTCCTTGTCCACCTTGCGGATCTCGCCGTCCGCGAGATCGCCCGCGTGTTGCCCCGCCTGCGCCAATTGCACGCCATGACGATGCCCCCCGCCTGCCGCATAACCGCGCAAGTAGTCGTAGCGGGCAATCTGCTCTTCGGTCAGCAGCGCGCGCATGCGCCGGTGCGTCTCCAGGTGGGACAGGCGATAATCACCTTCGAGCGCCGCAGCGGCGCGAACTGCGCGGGTTAGTGTCCCTTCATCCACCTTCCCGCTCGCGAACAGCGCATCCAGCGCGCGTTCCGCTTCGACCCGCATCGCGCCGATGGCGCGCGCCTCGGCCTTGTGCGCGTCCATGAGCGTTCTCGTCTTCACCTGCTGCTCGGGTGTCAACCAAAGCTGGTCCGCCAGTTCGAGGACGTGCATCGGCCCTGGGTAACGGTTCAGCTCAGCCGGTTTGGCGTAACCCATGCCGGCGCCGGAGAGGTACTGCTGCACTTCCTCGGGGGAGAGCGCCTTGAGTTCGCGTTGTTGCTGGCCCGTGTAAGGTTGCTGCTGGCCGAACACCAGGCTTGCGGCCAGCAACGTCAGGGCAATTGCAGCTAGCTTCATCATAGTGTCTCCATCCTCTCTCAAAGATAGTGCCGGTAGACGCGCGTGCGTCCATCGGCAGTAAAGAGCAATACGTCATAGGGCTGCGTGCGATCGGCCTCCATGCCGGGGGAGCCGAGCGGCATGCCCGGCACGGCGAGTCCGGCGGCCTTCAGATGATCGACCCACTTCGTGCAGCATCCGCAACCGGGGTCCTTCCATACTTCGATCGTGTCCGCCGCGTGCGCGACGGCGCCGAACATCGCAAACAGCAATGCAAGCAGCGTTCGTTTCATCATTTCACCGTCACCTTGCCGATCATGCCGGCCTCGAAGTGCCCCGGGACCAGGCAGCCGAAATAGAAAGTTCCGGCATTGGTAAATCGCCAGCCGATGTCCCCGGTTTTCCCCGGCGCGACGTGCGCCATGTGCGGCTCGTCGTGCTCCATGCCGGGAAACTTCTTCATCAGTTCCGCGTGCTTCTTCAGCTCCTCCAGCGTGCCGAGCACCATCTCGTGCAGCACCTGGCCCTTGTTCACGGGCAAGAAGCGCACTACCTCCCCCACTTTCACCTGCAGTTCCGCAGGCGCATAGCGCATCGCGTCCGACATCTCGACGCGGATCGTGCGCTTTGCCTTGCGCGGATCGGCGGCGATGCCGAAGGGTGTCGCTTCGGCCTTTGAATAGTCGAACGCCTTCGGCGCGTGCACCTTTTCGCCATTTGCAAAGGCCAGCGTAGAGATCCCGAGCACAACTGCCACCAAGATTGGCTTCATGTCCGCTCCTCAATGTCCGGCATGGCCGGCCGGCTTGCGTACTTTGAAAGAATGCGCCGCCTCCGGCGCTGGCGCCTTGCGCTCGGCGAGTGGCGGCGCGCCGTTCCACGCATGGGCGACTGTTCCGGGCGGATGCTTGTACCAGCCTGGGTCCTTGTAGTCGTTCCTTGCCTGGCCCTCGCGCACCTTCAACACCGTGAACATGCCGCCCATCTCGAGCGGGCCGAAGGGGCCCGCGCCGCTCATCATCGGCAGCGTGTTGTCCGGCAGGGCCATCTCCATCTCCCCCATGTCGGCCATGCCGCGCTCGCCCATCACCATGTAATCGGGCACCAGCTTGATGATTTTTTCGGCTATGCCGCGGTGGTCCACGCCGATCATGGTGGGGACGTTGTGGCCCATGGCGTTCATGGTGTGGTGCGACTTGTGGCAGTGGAACGCCCAGTCCCCCGGTTCGTTCGCGGTGAACTCGATGGCGCGCATCTGGCCGACGGCGACATCGGTTGTCACTTCCGGCCAGCGCGCCGACTTCGGCACCCAGCCGCCGTCGGTGCAGGTAACTTCGAAATCGTAGCCGTGCAGGTGCATCGGGTGGTTGGTCATGGTCAGGTTGCCGATGCGGATGCGCACGCGATCCCCGCGGCGCACCGCCAGGTGATCGATGCCCGGAAAAACGCGCGAGTTCCAGGACCACAGGTTGAAGTCCGTCATGGTGGCGACCTTTGGCGTGTAGCTCCCGGGATCGATGTCGTAGGCGTTGATGAGGAACACGAAGTCGCGGTCCACGCGCATGAAGCCGGGGTCCTTCGGGTGCACCACGATGAATCCCATCATTCCCATCGCCATCTGCACCATCTCGTCGGCGTGCGGGTGGTACATGAAGGTGCCAGACTTCTTCATCTGGAATTCGTACACGTAGGTCTTGCCCACCGGGATCTGCGGCTGCGTGAGGCCGCCCACGCCGTCCATGCCCGAGGGCAGGAGAATCCCGTGCCAATGGATGGTCGTGTGCTCGGGCAGCTTGTTGGTAACGAAAATCCTCAGCTTGTCGCCCTCGACGCATTCGATCGTCGGTCCGGGTGACTGGCCGTTGTAGCCCCAAAGATTCGCCGTCATGCCCGGCGCAAGCTGGCGGCGTACCGGTTCAGCAACCAAGTGGAATTCCTTCCAGCCATCCTTCATGCGCCACGGCAGCGTCCAGCCGTTCAGCGTCGCCACCGGGTTGTAGGGACGTCCGTTTGGCGGCGCGAGCGGCGGCGCCATGTCGGGCTTGTCCATGAGCGGCGCCTCGGGCAGTGAGGCGGCCTGAACCTTCGACACCAGCGCGGCGCCGAACAGGCCCGCGGCCGAGCCGCGCAGGAAATTTCTTCGTGTAGTCATCCTGGTCCTCGATCAGTGGGCGGCAGCGGCGGAACCGCTCGCCGCTGCAGGCGAGCTCGCCGCGGCGCTCATCGCGCCGGGGGAGCCGGTGGTGAGCGCCATCTGCAGGTCGGCGTCCGCCATCCAGAAATCGCGCTGCGCTCCAAGGTAGGCGTTGACACTCGCCACCGAGTCGCGCGCATCCGCCAGCAGCTCGAACACCGAGGAAAGCATGCCGTTGTAGCGCAGCAGCATCTCCTCCGAGATGCGCTTCCTCAAGGGCACGATCTCGTCGCGGTAGTGCCTGGCAAGGTCGAAGGCCGTGCGATAGGCGCCGTAGGCCTCGCGCACTTCGGAGCGCGCACGCACCGCGGTGTCTTCGGCGCGATCGACTGCCTGCATGTACTGGTACTCGGCCCGGGCCACGCGCGCGCCGCCGAAGTCGAAGATCGGGATGCGCAGCTCAAGCTCCCAGCCGCGCTGCAACTGCCGCCCGGTCTCGGTGTTGCGCAGCGCCCCGACTTCGATCAGGTCGACGTAGCGCGTCACCTTCGTAAGCCCCAGGGACGCGGCGAGGCTCTCGGCTTCCTGGCGCGCCGCTTGCACGTCGAGCCGTTGGCGCAGCGCTTGTGCCTCCTGCTCTGCACCGTCGCGCGCCGTAGGTGGCAGCTCGGGCAGGCGTTCGGGCAGCGCATAAGCGATGTCCTCGCCCCAGAGCCCCATCAACCGCGTGAGTTTCTCGCGTGCCGCTCTTTGCGCCTGTCGGGCGCGCGCGAGTTGCGCCGTGGCGTCCGCATAGAAGGCCTGCTCGCGGTCGCGCGTGAGGCGCGGCCAGTTGCCGACCTCGGCCATGCGCCGCGCGAGGTCCGCGCTCGCCTCCGCGGCAAGCTGGACGTCCTCCATGTACGTCGCGGTCTGCTGCGCGGCCACGGCTTGCAGCCAGGCCTTGCGCGTATCCAGCGCCAGCCGAAGCGTCGCCTCCGCCATGCGGTGCTTTGCCGTCTCGAAGCGCTTCTCCTGGGTCTTCGTCGAGAGCGGAATCGAGATCAGGCCGAGCACGTCGAAAAACAGGCTCGCCTCGCGCTCGATCTCGTCGCCGCGCTTGAGCCGCGCGAAGGACAGCGTCGGCCCGCTCCAGCGACTCGCCTGCACCAGGTCCGCTTCCGCTATGCCGAGCTCGGCATAGCGCGCCTGCAGCGCGCGATTGTTGAGCAGCGCGATCTGCACCGCGGCTTGCGCCGACAGCGGCTGTGCCAGCAATTCCCTGACCCGCGTCACAGCGGAATTTTCCTCACCGGCGGAGCGCAACCACTGCGCCTTGCCGCCGCCGCGCTCGGCGACCGCCGTCTCGACGGGGCCAAAGCCGCCGTCTTCGCTGAACGAGGCGCAACCGGAAAGAAGAACCAGGCCCGCTGCGGCGATGGCCCTCATTTGCCCTCTCCCTGCGACGGCTTCCCGCGCGCGGCCTGCTCGCGAAGGATGCCGACATGGCCGCCAACGCGACCGGCCTCCTCGTTCGCGTCGCGCCAGGGAATGCGCTTCGGCTCTTCGAGGCTCCGGTAGCCCTCGAACGCCGACCGATAGGGCGCCGCCGGGACGCGCGCCTGCGGATCGGCGGAATCCGCCTGTTTGCCGGTCTGTGCAGATGCGGTACCCGCGGCCAAGGCCGCGAGCAACACCAAATATGCGTGTTTCATGCTCGCTCTCTTCGCAATGGATGAATCGCGCGGCGCAAAGCCGCGGCGGCTCAGACTTCAGCGAAGCGAGGCGAGAGGCGGTCGGTCGAGCTGTTCGGGAAAGAACGCCGGTGCGGCGCGCGCGGCGAGATAGACGCGGTCCTGGGTGACCGCAGGCACATGCATGGCACGGGAGACGGAAGGCGCGAACGCGGCGCCGGAGCAATGCTCGACGCAGATGCTGCACGACGGCGTGGCGGGTTTGGCCGGCTGGTCGTCG
>CAZVZV010000270.1:0-1300 GCA_964631735.1 uncultured Enterobacteriaceae bacterium | reverse complement strand
CTCGACGCCGACGCATTGAATCTGATCGCCGGCAACGAAGATCTGCGCCAGGCCTGCGCGCGCCGCACCGCCGACACGCTTCTCACCCCGCACCCCGCCGAAGCCGCGCGCCTGCTGGCGCTGAAAACCGCGGACGTCCAGGCCGACCGCCTGAAAGCGGCAAGGAATCTTTCCCAGAACCTCAACGCGCACGTCGTCCTGAAAGGCAACGGCAGCATCCTCGCCGCGCGCGACGGCCATTGGTTCATCAACACGTCAGGTAATCCCGGCATGGCCTCCGCCGGCATGGGCGACGTGCTGGCAGGCTTCCTCGGTGCCCTGCTCGCCCAGCGGTATAGCGGCGAAACCGCGCTCGTCCTCGGCACCCACCTGCACGGCTGCGCCGCGGACGAATGCGTCCGCGCCGGTACGGGACCCGTGGGACTCACCGCCAGCGAGTTGATCGATCCGGCGCGCCGCATCTGGAATCGATGGCTGGCGAGTAGCGCGGCGGCGTGCACGCGCGCCTTCGGCGCCGGGTAGGGGTAGAGCATGTTGAGCGCGATCGACTGGTGGTTGGCCTGCACGATGCGCACGTGCTCGCGGCGCAGCTCGCGCGCGTGCCGCACGCCGCAGGAATGCGCGATCATGTCGATCTCGTGGTTCAAGTTCATGGCGTAGTTGGCCACGCGCAGGTACTTCTCCTCCACCACCAGCGCGCGCTGCAGCCGTTTGTTGTGCGTGGTGACGCCGGTCGGGCAGGTGTTCTGGTGGCAGCGCAGCGCCTGGATGCAGCCGAGCGAGAACATGAAGCCGCGCGCGGTGTTGATGAAATCGGCGCCGACGCACAGCGCCCAGGCGGCGCGCGCCGAGGTGACCAGCTTGCCCGAGGCGACCACGCGCACGCGCTGCCTGAGCCCGGTCTCGATCAGCGCGTCCACCACGCGCGGCAGCGCCTCGTCGATCGACAGCCCCATGTGGTCGGCGAGCGCCTGCGGCGCCGCGCCCGAGCCGCCCTCGCCGCCGTCGATCACCAGGAAGTCCGGTGCGAACTCCAGGCCGCGCTGGTGGATGATGTCGGCCGCCTCGTTGGTGAAGCGCCAGCCGCCGATGGCGGTCTTCACGCCCACCGGCCGACCGGTAAGGTCGCGGATCCAGGCCACCTTGTCGAGCAGCTCGTTCATGTTGGAGATGTCGCGGTGCCGGTTAGGGCTGATCGAATCCCGCCCCTCCGGGATGCCGCGGATCTGCGCGATCTCGGCGGTCACCTTCTTTCCGGGCAGGATGCCGCCCTTGCCGGGCTTGGCGCCCTGCGACAGCT
>CAZVZV010000269.1:0-10014 GCA_964631735.1 uncultured Enterobacteriaceae bacterium | reverse complement strand
AACCAAAGGAGGACGGCATGCAAACGCTATCGCAAGTGTTGTTCTGGGCCGGATTGATTTCGATCCCGCTGTCGTGGGGGGTCTGGTTTTTCGGGCCGCAACTCGAGATTGGACGGCATGTCCTCAGCAAGGTCACCGATCCCGCGCTGCAGGCGGCGCTGCAGGAAGCTCACGCCGAACGCTGGGGAATCTTCGTCGGACTCTGGCCGGCGACGCTGTTGCTGCTCAGTTTTATTCTCGGCAAGAGCATCTGACATCCGTGTTTAAGAAAATCGGGGACAGACCCAGAATTCAGGTCTGTCCCCGATTTTCTAATCGCAGCGGTAGAACGCCTCGCGCTGCTGCCGGCTGATCGCGTCCAGGTCCTCCGGGTCGCGCGCGGCGCCCTTGCCGTCGAGGATGCGGCGCTGCAGCTCGGCGAGGCGCTTTTCCTGGCGCGCGGTCTGCGGGTCGCGGTTGAGCGCCTCGAACTTCGCGCGCAGCTTCTTCGCGTCCGCGTTCCGACCCTCGGCTTGCGCGAGCGCGATCTCCCGGCGCAGCTTGCGCTTATCGCACTGCACCGGCTCGAGCTGCTTCGAGATCGCCATGAATTCCTTCGCCTCAGGCGTCAGCGCGGCGGCGGGCGAGGCGAGCGCGGCGAGCAAGGCAAAAATCGGGGACAGACCCCAAGCGAGAAAACCGGGGTCTGTCCCCAAGCTTCTCAAGCGGCTTTGACGCGAGCCTTGGGCTCCGGATACGGGTACAGCATACTGAGCGCGATCGACTGGTGGTTGGCCTGCACGATGCGCACGTGCTCGCGCTTGAGCTCGCGCGCGTGCCGCACGCCGCAGGAGTGCGCGATCATGTCGATCTCGCGGTTCATGTTCAGGCAGTAGTTCGCCACCCGCTGGTACTTGTCCTCCACCACCAGCGCGCGCTGCAGCCGCTTGTTGTGCGTGGTGACCCCGGTCGGGCAGGTGTTCTGGTGGCAGCGCAGCGCCTGGATGCAGCCGAGCGAAAACATGAAGCCGCGCGCGGTGTTGATGAAGTCGGCGCCGACGCACAGCGCCCAGGCGGCGCGCGCCGAGGTGACCAGCTTGCCCGAGGCGACCACGCGCACGCGCTGCCTGAGTCCGGTCTCGATCAATGCGTCCACCACGCGCGGCAGCGCCTCGTCGATCGACAGCCCCATGTGGTCGGCGAGCGCCTGCGGCGCCGCGCCCGAGCCGCCCTCGCCGCCGTCGATCACCAGGAAATCGGGCGCGAACTCCAGCCCGCGCCGCTGGATGATGTCGGCCGCCTCGTTGGTGAAGCGCCAGCCGCCGATGGCGGTCTTCACGCCCACCGGCCGCCCGGTGAGGTCGCGGATCCAGGCGATCCTGTCGAGCAGCTCGCCCATGTTGGAGATGTCGCGGTGCCGGTTAGGGCTGATCGAATCCCGCCCCTCCGGGATGCCGCGGATCTGCGCGATCTCGGCGGTCACCTTCTTTCCGGGCAGGATGCCGCCCTTGCCGGGCTTGGCGCCCTGCGACAGCTTGATCTCGAAGGCCTTCACCACCTTGGACAGCTCGATCAGCCGGTCCGCCGAGAGGTTGCCTTGCGCGTCGCGCGCACCGTACTTGGCGGTGCCGATCTCCATGATGAGGTCGCAGCCGCCTTCGAGGTGGTGCGGCGACAGTCCGCCTTCGCCCGTGTTGAGCCAGCAGCCGGCGACCGCCGCGCCGCGCGAGAGCGACTTCACCGCCGGCGCCGAGATCGCGCCGTAGCTCATGGCGCTGACGTTGACGATGGAGCGCGCGGTGAACGGCTCCTTGCAGTAGCCCTCGCCCAGCGCCAGCGACGGCGTGGGCAGCCGCTCCTCCTCCAGCACCGGGAACGGGTGGTTGACGAAGATCAGCGCGCCCGGCTGGTGCAGGTCGTAGGTCGAGCCGAAGCCGATGTTGCCGCTCTCGTTCTTCGCCAGGCGGTAGACCCAGCTGCGCGTGGCGCGGTTGAACGGCATCTCCTCGCGGTCGCCGGAGAAAAAGTACTGGCGGAAATATTCGCCCAGCTGCTCGAAGAAGTAACGCAGGTGGCCGACGATCGGGTAATTGCGCAGCACGCCGTGCTTCTTCTGCGTGATGTCGCGGATGAAGATGAACGCGAGCGCGAGGAATACCGCGAGCGCGATCAGCGTGCCGATGCCGTAGGAAAGCACTTCCATCATCGGGCGACCCTCATCCCCAGGCGGTGATGATAGCCCGTCAGGACTTCAGCTGCCTGACGATGTCGTAGATCTCGGTAGCGTGGCCGCGCGGCGCCACGCCGTAGTGCGCGTGCCGGATCACGCCCTGCTTGTCGATGACGAAGGTGGAGCGCACCAGGCATTCGCGCCGCACGCCCTCGGTCTCCTTCTCCTGCAGCACGCCATAGCGGCGGCACACCTCGCCCTCGGTGTCCGACAACAGGCCGATGGACAGGCCGTGCTTGTCGCGGAACGCGGCGTGCGACAGGCAGTCGTCGCGCGAGATGCCGAGGACCACGCAGTCGTGTTTGACGAACTGGTCTTCGTGGTCGGAGAACTCGGCGGCTTCCAGGATGCAGCCCGGCGTGCCGGCGTGCGGATAAAAATACACCACTACGTGCTTGCGTCCCTTGAACTCCGACAGGCTCACGTTCAGCATGTCGGCGTCGGGAAGCACGAACGCTGGCGCAGTTTGTCCCGGCTGCAGCATGGCTCGATTCGGCTCGATTCGTCGCGACTGATTCTAATGCACATCGTTTGCCGCAGGGCAAGCGCGCGCTGTGCGCGCTTTCTTTCCGCACACCTATAATCCAGCGGTGAAGATTCGCGCACTGGGAGGCTTGTCGCCGCAGGATTTTTTGCTGCGCTATTGGCAGAAGAAGCCGCTGCTGGTGCGCGGCGCGCTGCCGGGATTTCACGGCGTGGCTTCGCGTGAGCAGTTGCTTCGGCTTGCGGCGCGGCCGGACGTGGAGTCGCGGCTCATCCGGCGCCGCGGCGCGCGCTGGAGCGTGGCGCACGGACCGCTGGCGTGCACCGCTCTGCAGCGCAACTCGACCTTGCTGGTGCAGGGCGTCAACCTGCACCTCGCCACGGCGGACCGCCTGCTGCGGATGTTTTCCTTCCTGCCGCAGGCGCGGCTGGACGACGTGATGGTGAGCTGGGCCGCGCCGGGCGGCGGCGTCGGACCGCATTTCGATTCCTACGACGTGTTCCTGCTGCAGGGCGCGGGCCGGCGCGTGTGGCGGCTGCAGCGCCCGCGCCGCTGGCGGCTGGTGCCGGGCGCGCCGCTCAAACTGATCGACGGCTTCGCGCCGGACGAGGAGATTCTCGCGGAGCCCGGCGACCTGCTGTACCTGCCACCGGGCTGGGGCCACGACGGCGTGGCGCTCGATGAATGCGTCACCTGCTCGATCGGATTGCGCGCGCCGCAGGGCGAGGAGCTGGCGGCGGGGTTTCTCGACTACCTGCACGAGCGCGGACTGCCGCGCGCGAACTACCGCGACCGCGGCCTGCGGCCGGTGCGTCGCAGCGGCGAGATTCCACAAGCGATGGTGCAGCACACGGCAAACACAATAGGGAGGATCCGCTGGTCGCACGGCGACGCGGGCCGCTTCCTTGGCCGCTTCCTCACCGCGCCGAAGCAACATGTCGTGTTCGCGCCGCCGGCGCGGCCGCTGACCCGGGCGACGTTCGTGCGTCGCCGGGCGGTGGTACTCGACCCGAAGACGCAGTTGCTCTACAGCGGAAAGTTTTCCTACTGCAACGGCGAGGAGTACGTCACGGCGCCGGCTCTGCGCGCGCTCGCCGACCGCCGCCGCGCACTTGTAATGCCGGCGGCAGCGGATCTACTCTACGACTGGTACCTGGCCGGCTACCTGCACCTGGAGCGCAGAACTTGAGCGACGAAGCGCCGAAGACGGAGTACGTGCAGTTCGACACCGAGGCGGATTTCCAGCAGGCCCTCGACCGCCTGCTCGCCGCGCAGGGGCGCGAACTGCGCATCTTCGACCCCGACCTGGCCGCCCTGCGCCTGAACACGCCGCAGCGCGTGGAGCAGTTGCGCCAGTTCCTCGCCGCGAGCCGCATGCGCCGCCTGTACGTCGCGGTGCACAGCCCCGACCACCTCACCAAATACTGCCCGCGCATGATGGCGCTGCTCTCGCGCTTCGCGCATGCCATCCAGATCAACTGCACGTACGAGGAAATCCACAACCTGCAGGACAGCTTCCTGGTGCTCGACCAGAGCCACTACCTGCGACGGCCGGTGGCGCTGCAGTTCCGCGGCGCGCTCGGCCTGCACGACGATAACGAAGCGCTGGCGATGCGCGCGCGCTTCATGGAAATCTGGTCGGCGTCGTTCCCGGGCGTGGTGAGCACCACGCTCGGTCTTTGAGCGGCGGCGCCTGACCCACCCACCTGGCCATGGGATGGCGCCCACCCCGCGCGACCGCTAACTTCCCTGCATAGCTTTAACGGAGTTGTGCGGAGGCATAGGCGTGACACGCAATGCTGCGGCGCGTTCTTCGTGGGGCGGGCTCGCGTTCCTGGCGCTCGTCAGCTTCTCGTGCGCGGCGTCCGGGCAAACGCGATCGTGGCCGGCCGCAAGCATTGCGAACGATCCTGCGGAGCACGTGGAACTTCTTGACGCGCGCGGCAATGCCGTCGCGACCGTGCCGCGTGAGCTGATGCGGCAGATTCTCCAGGTGCAGGAAAGGGTGCAGCAACCCAGCGGGTTCGCGGGCGAGCTGTTCATCGTCAGCGGCAAGGCCCCGAACGCCTTCGCGGTCAGCGCGCGCGGGCGCAGCATCATCGCCATCACCGCGCCGATGCTCGATCTGCTGGGAGACGACCTCGACGCCTACGCCGCCCTGCTTGGCCACGAGATCGCGCACCACGTCAGGCAGCACGCGGTGGAGCGGCGCAGCCGGGAGCAGTCGTTGGCCGGCGCCGGGGCGATCGCCGCGCTGATCCTCGGCGCCGCCCGTGTCCGGGGCGGAGGCATGATCGCCGACCTGGGCACGACGGCGGCCAGCCGCTCCTATTCCCGCGACCACGAGCGCGAAGCCGACCGTCTCGGGGTGGAGTGGATGATCGCGGCGGGCTTCGATCCGGAGGGCGCGCTGCGGCTGCACGAGCGTTTGCTCCAGCTCCGCCATGGAGGCTCGATTCCCTTTCTTCAGTCGCATCCCGCCGGCGAGGAGAGAGTGGCAATCATCCGCCAGCAGATCGCGCAACTTGCGCCGTCAAGCAAGACCGCGGCGGACGAGATTCGCGGATCGGCGGTGCAGGTCCAAGACAAGACTCCTGTCGCCGAATTGGACCCCGGGGGCAGGGACGCGTTTGCCCGAGGCATGGCCGCGTACGGGAAGTATGACTATGAGACGGCGCACCGCGAGTTCCTCCAGGCGGCCGGCGCCGGCCATCCCGAGGCGAAGCACGGAATCGACTTGCTCTACTCCCCATCGACGCGCCATTGAGCCGGGGGTCCGCTTTCGACCCGAAGCGGTCATTCGCGGGCGTGTTGCTCGATCTCTCGCTCCCCGCGAAGCGGTGCCGCTATCGCAATCGACCTGCGGCGGCGGTGCACAAATAGGGATTATGTCGTCTCGCGAGCCGCTACTGGTAAAAGCTACTGGTAAAAAGCTTCGAGGAATGGTCGCGCGTGCTGGATGTCAACCTGAGCGGGCCGTTTCTCTGCACGCAGGCCTGCGCGCCGGTAATGCTGAAGACGGGGGGCGGCGCGGTGGTTAACGTCGCCTCGATCTCCGGCATGCGCGCCAGCACCCTGCGCGTCGCCTACGGCACCAGCAAAGCGGCGCTGATTCACCTGACCAAGCAGCAGGCCGCCGAGCTCGGCAACGTGGGTATCCGCGTCAACGCCTTGGCCCCAGGTCCCGTGGATACGGCGATGGCGAAGGAAGTACATACGCCAGACATCCGCGCCGGTTACCACGACGCCATTCCGTTGAACCGTTACGGCACCGAAGAAGAGATCGCGGCGGCGGTTGTCTTCCTGTGCAGCGATGCGGCCAGCTACATCAACGGCCAGACGCTTGCGGTGGATGGCGGCTTCGATGCCACGGGCATCGGCCTGCCGAGCATGCGGTCCACTTCCTCCTAGGCCGCCACCGCATACGCGGCGAGGGCGCCCGGATCGGGCAGCGCGCCGAGGCCCGGCTCCTCTGTCAGAGTGACGTTGCCCGCGACGACGCGCGCAAGCGGACCGCAGGTAAGCGTGCGCAGCGGGTTCGGATTGGCATCGATTTCCAGCATCCCGTCGCCGCCCGCTGCTGCCAGCAAGTGTGCGGAAGCAAGCAGCCCAATCCCGCCGCCGAGAAAGTGCGGGCAATAGCGCAAACGGTGGCCGAGGATCTTCTTCGCCACCGTAAGGCAGCCAGTAAAGCCGCCCCACTTCGCGATGTCCGGTTGCACGACGGCGAGCGCATGCGATTCGAGGGCGTGCTCAAAGGCGGCAAAACCCGCCAGATTCTCGCCCGCAGCCAGTCTAATGGAGGTGCTTTGGGTCAAGCGCTGCCATTCGCTCCACGCCCGGTCGGCGCGCAGGGGTTCTTCCAGCCAGCCGAGCCCGAAGTCCCCGAGCGCGGCGGCCATCTCGGTTGCGGTGTCCAGATCCCAGGCCTGGTTCGCGTCCACCATCAGCGGCAGATCGCCGATCACGCCGCGCAGGGCTTTGAGGTTGGCAGTGTCCCGCTCGAGTCCAAAACCCACCTTGAGCTTGAACGCGCGGTAACCCTGCGCGAGTTTCTCTGCGGCAAGTTTCTCGGGGCCCGTTGGATTGAGGCCGCTCGCATAGACCGGAATCGTGGCCGAGTTTCCGCCCAGCACCCTCCACAGCGGCTGCTTCAGGCGCCGCGCGTGCAAGTCCCACAGCGCGATGTCGATGCCGGCAATGCACTGCGCGACCGGGCCGGGCTCGGCCGCCTGTATCGCCAGCACTTCGGTCTGCGCGGTGAGGGCGAGGAACGCAGCTTCAGGCGAAGCGAACGACTTTCCCTCGATCAGTTCCGCGAACACCGACGCGACCAGCCGCGCGCGGTGCTCCGCGCCGATGGTCGGGAAGTTGCACCAGATCTCGCCCCAGCCGCAGGCGCCATCCGTGTCGGTGACGCGCACAAAGACCGCCGGACGGTCGCGCATGACGCCGAAAGAAGTCTGCACCGGCGCCGCGATCGGCGCACGGTAGACCAAAGCTTCGATACGGGCGAGTTTGAGAGTCACGGCTTGCGATCGATCGTGAAGTGGGTCGAAACAAAGATAATTGCGATTGTGCTACAGGTTCCATTCATAGTAGCGTTCATCGCTTGCGCCGCGCCACATTGATAGTCGCCCCCTGGCTCCTGATGGTGATCGCCTGGTACGCCATTGCGCTGTCCGGGCTCGTAAATCCGTCGCTCATGCCGACACCGCACCAGGTGGCCGCGCGTTTCTGGGAACTTCTGAGCGGCGGGCGCCTGCTGGTGGACATCTGGATGTCGACCCAGCGCGTGTTCCTCGGCGTAGCGCTCGGCACGCTGCTGGCGGTGCCGGTCGGTTTCGTCCTCGGCTGGTATCGCGAAGTGCGCAGCTTCGTCGATCCGCTGATCAACTTCTTTCGCGCGTTGCCGCCGATCGCGCTGATCCCGCTGGTGGTCGTGTATTTCGGCATCGGCGAGCCCGCCAAAGTGATTATCCTTTTTTACGCTTCCTTTTTCGCCGGCGTCATCGTGATGTACGAAGGCATCGCGCAGATCAGTCCAATCTTCGTGCGCGTGGCTCGCACGCTTGGCGCGACGGACCTTGAAATATTTCGTAAAGTGATTGTGCCGCTGGCCGTGCCGCATATCCTCACGGCGCTGCGCGTCTCCCTGGGCGTGGCCTGGGCGACGCTGGTCGCTTCCGAACTGGTCGCCGCGCAGCAGGGCCTTGGCGCGCTGATCCAGAACGCGGGCTCGTTCTTCCAGCTCGACATCATCTACGTCGGCATCATCTGCATTGGCTTCATCGCCCTGGCGATGGATCTTGCGTTGCGCGCGGCGAGCCGCAGGCTGGTGGCCTGGCAGGACAGGATCAGCACATGAGCGCGCTCCCGTCCGGCGCTCCGCGCATCGTGTTCGAACATGTGTCGGTGGCGTTCGACACCTCGCACGGCCCTCTGAAAGTGGTGGAGGACGTTTCGTTTTCAATCGCCGATCGCGAGTTCGTCTCCATCATCGGCCCCTCCGGTTGCGGCAAAACCACCATGATGAACATCGTGGCGGGCTTCGTGCAGCCTTCGGGGGGCAGCGTGATGCTGGACGGCAAGCCGGTGGGCGGACCTGGGCCGGAGCGCGGCGTGATTTTCCAGGAGTACGGCGTGTTCCCGTGGCTTACGGTTGAGCAGAACATCTCATTCGGCCTGAACCTGTCGGCCAACCGAATCGCGGAGGCCGAAAAAAACGCCATCGTACAGCGCTACATGGGCTTGATGGGTTTGTCGGATTTCGCCAAGGCTTATCCGAAGACCCTCTCCGGCGGCATGCGCCAGCGCCTCGCCATCGCGCGCGCTTACGCCGTGAAGCCGGAGTTCCTCCTGATGGATGAACCGTTCGGCGCGCTCGATGCGCAGACGCGCTCGAATATGCAGGACCTGCTGCTGGAAGTCCTGGCCGCCGAGAGGAAGACCGTGATGCTGATCACGCACTCGGTGGAGGAAGCGATCTACCTATCGTCGAAGATCATCGTGGTGACCGCGCGACCCTCGCGCATCCGCACTGTGATCGACGTACCCTTTTCCTATCCGCGCGGCGAGGGCCTGCACGAGCAGGCGCAATTCGGCGAACTGCGCTCGCACATTCGCGAACTGGTCATGAAGGAATACGCCGCGCAGCAGCGGCAATCGGTCGGCAACCATGTCTAAAAGAGGAGAAGACGAAATGAGCACCAAATCCAAAGGCATCAACCGCAGGAAATTCCTGAAAAGCGCCGGCGCGGCGGCGGGCCTGGCGGCGGCGGGCTTCCCGGCGATCGCGCAGCAGCGCACCAAGCTGCGCGTGGGCTACGTGAACACCCTGGCGGTGAACGGCCAGATCTGGACTGGGATGCACCGGGGCCATTGGGCCAAGGAGGGTCTCGAACTCGAGACGACGATGTTCAGCACCGGCCTGGAACTGTTCAACGCCATGATCGGCGGCAGTCTGGACATGCTCTCGACCGGCGCGGTGTTGTCGAACTTCCCGGCGCGCGGCCAGGGCAAGGTGTTCCTGCTAAATAACGTCGAATTCGCCACCGCGCAACTCTGGGTGCGCGAGGACATGGGCGTGAAGACCTGGGCCGACCTGAAAGGCAAAAAGATCTCGACCACCGCCGGCACCACAGCGCACGTATTTCTCGACACGGCGCTGCGCGCCAACAACATCGATCCGGTCAAGGATATCGAACTGGTGAACCAGGGCATGCCCACCGCGGTCGCCTCGTTCATTTCGGGCGCGGTGCCCGTGGTCGCGTTGTGGGTTCCGTTCAACATCACCGTGCGAGACAAGGTGCCAGGAGCGAAGATGCTGGTCGATGCCTCGGCCTATTTTCCCAAGGCGGCTATCGTCGGCGGCTGGGCGGCGCGCAGCGACTACTACGAGAAGAACCGCGAAGTCTGCGTGCGCCTGGTGCGCGGCTGGGCCGCTTCGAACGACGACTTGATGAAGAACTCGGCGGAAATCCTGCCGGTCATCCAGAAGAACAACTACGCGCAGGTGCCGCTCGGCGACCTGCAGGAGCAGTTCAAGGCCTCGCGCTACTACTCGTCTGTCGAGTGGAGAAAACTCTACGCCGACGGCACCGCGACGCGTTGGCAGCAGCAGGTCACGGATTTCTTCGTGCGCTTTGGCAACATCCAGAATCCGGTGCCGGCCGCCACATACTTCGACGCCAAGCTCTATCTCGACACCATCAAGGCGTGACCCCGCAGTACGAGTACATCATCGTCGGCGCCGGTTCGGCGGGTTGCCTGCTCGCCAACCGGCTCTCGGGCGCAGGCCGCCGCGTGCTGCTGCTCGAGG
>CAZVZV010000268.1:0-2594 GCA_964631735.1 uncultured Enterobacteriaceae bacterium | reverse complement strand
TATAATCACCCGCTTTCCATCGCAGGATTTGATCATGCTGATTCGAGACAAATTCCTCATTGGCGGCCAGTGGGTCGCTCCATCCACCCGCGACACCATCGACGTGCACAACGCCGGCACCGGCGAAGTGATGGGCAAGGTGCCGGCCGGCGGCGAAAAGGACATTGAGGCCGCAGTCGCGGCCGCGCGCGCCGCCTTCGAGGGCTGGAGCCGCACCCCGGTCGAGAAGCGCGCCGAGTTCCTGCAGAGGATCTCCGACGGCTTGAAGACGCGCGCCGGCGAGATCGCGCAGACCATCGCGCAGGAAGTCGGCATGCCGATCAAGCTCGCCGGGCGCATCCAGGCCGGCCTGCCGATCGCTAATTTCGCCAACTACGCCAGAATCGCGCCGTCCTTCCAGTTCGAGAGCCGCGTCGGCAACTCGCTGGTGGTGCGCGAGCCGGTGGGCGTGGTGGGCGCGATCACGCCGTGGAACTATCCTTTGCACCAGATCGCTCTCAAGGTCGCCCCCGCGCTCGCTGCAGGTTGCACCGTGGTGCTCAAGCCCTCCGAGGTCGCGCCGTTCAACGCGTTCATCCTGGCCGAGGTGATCGAGGCCGCCGGGCTGCCCCAGGGCGTCTTCAATCTCGTCACCGGCTACGGCCCGCTGGTCGGCGAGGCACTGGTGAAGCACCCGCAGGTGGACATGATCTCCTTCACCGGCTCGACGCGCGCCGGCAAGCGCATCTCGGAGCTCGGCGCGCAGACCGTCAAGCGCATCGCGCTGGAACTCGGCGGCAAGAGCCCTTCGGTGATCCTGGAGGACGCCGACCTCGCCGCCGCGGTGAAAGGCACCGTGAACGGTTGTTATCTCAACTCCGGCCAGACTTGCACCGCGCTCACGCGCATGCTGGTGCCGCAATCCATGTACGAAGAGGCGGCAAAGCTGGCGGTAGAGGCGGCGAAGGCGTTCACGCTGGGCGACCCGATGTCCGAAGCGACGCGCCTGGGACCCTTGTCTTCCAAGATGCAGCTCGACCGCGTGCGCGCCTACATCACGAAGGGCGTCGAGGAAGGCGCCGAAGTCCTCACGGGCGGCGCCGACCAGCCCGAGGGACTGCCGGGTGGCTACTTCGTCAAGCCGACCATCTTCGGAAAGGTGAAGAACTCGATGGCGATCGCGCAGGAGGAAATATTCGGGCCGGTGCTCGCCATCATCCCCTACCAGGACGAGGAAGAGGCGGTGCGCATCGCCAACGACACGCCCTACGGCCTCGCCGGCGCAGTGTGGTCGAAGGACGAGGCGCGCGCGCAAGCTGTCGCGCGCCGCATCCGCGCCGGCCAGGTGGACGTGAACGGCGGGGCCTTCAACATGAACGCGCCCTTTGGCGGCTTCAAGCAGTCCGGCCACGGCCGCGAAGCCGGCGTCTACGGGCTCGAGGAATTCCTCGAGTTCAAATCACTGCAGCTGAAGGGTTGAGCCGTGGCCTGGGGACTGCTGTTCCTTGCCGGTCTGCTCGAAGTCGCCTGGGCGGTCGGGCTCAAGTACACCGACGGTTTCACACGACCCTGGCCCACCGCGGCGACGGTGGTGGCGATGATCGGCAGCATGGTGCTGCTCGCGGTGGCGGTGCGCACGCTGCCGCTTGGGACCGCTTACGCGGTTTGGACCGGAATCGGCACCGCGGGAGCGCTGCTGCTCGGGATCGTGCTGTTCAACGAGCCGGCGACTTTGTTGCGCCTTGTATTTGTCGGCCTGATCGTCGCCGGCATCGTCGGGCTGAAGCTGGTTACTGCATAGCCCGGGCGCGCAGCTCCCGGCTGAAGGGGCAGTGCGGCTTCAGTGCCACGCGCTCGTTGGCCAGCGCCTGCGCCAACGGCTGGTCGCCGGCGCGCAGCGCCGACTCAATTAGCGTGCGGTGCACGATGTCGCGCTGCGCGTGGCTGCCGCCGAAGATGTGCGGATAGCGCACCGGCATCAGCAGATCCACCGCCTGCGCATACTTTTCGCGTCCGAACGCCTCGATCGCGCGCACGATCGACAGGCCAGCCTCGCGCGCCATGTGGCCGTTGGTGCCGCGTTCCGCGGCCGAGGCCTCGACCGCCTTAAGCAGGCCGGCCGCCGCCGCGGTGCGTCCGGCGGCGACGAAGGCAGTCATGGCGTGCATGTCGTTGAAGCCGTAGAAGCCGTTCTCGTCGCCCTTCTGGAAGGCGTCGGCGAGTTCTTCCCAGCGCTTGCCCGTATCCAGCCTGCGCAGGTGCATGCGCCAGAGCAGCGCCGCGGCATCCAGCATCATCAGGCGGATCTCGCTCGGCTGCGGCCGCACGCCCTGGTCGTAGATCTCGAGCGCGCGCTGCGGCTTGCCCTGGTCCAGGTTGTAGAGCGCCGTGTGCCACCAGTTGTGGAAGGCGAAACCGTTGTCCTCCTGCGCCCAATGGCTCTTGCGCATCTCCATGAACTGGATGCCCTCCGCCTGGCGCGCCTGCATCTCCATCACGTGCGCCAGCGCGTGCTGCGCCCAGCAGTCCTCGGTTTCGAGCTCGATCGCGCGGCGGCCCGTTTCCTCCGCCTCGCCATAGGCGCCGCACTCCTCCAGGCCGAAGGCCTGCATGCC
>CAZVZV010000267.1:0-20914 GCA_964631735.1 uncultured Enterobacteriaceae bacterium | reverse complement strand
GCATGCTGCTCAAGGGATCCTGCCACTGCGGCGCGGTGCGTTTCTCCGTGCAATCGGAGACGCCCTACCCCTACATGGCCTGCTATTGCTCCATCTGCCGCAAGACCGCGGGCGGCGGCGGCTACGCCATCAACATCATGGGCAAGGCGGACACCTTCAAGGTGAAAGGCAGGACCAGGATCTACCGCGCCACGCGCGGCGGCCCCAAGCGCCACTTCTGCCCGAAGTGCGGCAGCGCGCTGTGGTTGTGGGACCGCAGGTGGGCCGAGTGGATCTACCCATTCGCCTCCGCCATCGACACGCCGCTCCCCGCGCCGAAAGAGCGCCAGCACATCATGCTCGGCTCGAGGGCGAAGTGGGTGGCGGTGCCCAAGGGGAAACGGGACCAGCGCTGCCGCGAATTCCCGCGGGAAGCGATCATCGACTGGCACCGCAATCGCGGACTGCTGCGCTAGGCGCCGATGCCCGCCTGGATCGCCGCGCTGAGCCCCGAAACGGTGATGATCGCGATCGCCGGCTTCGGCGGCGTAGTCGCGCTCCTGCTGCTGATCTCGGCGGTGCGCCGCCTGCGCGATTGGCGAATCCGCAGCGGCATCCTGTACCTGGTGGTCGCCGCCGTGGTGGCGGCGCTGGGCACGGCCGGGGCAATGCTCGCCGCCAGCCTGCACAGCTATGCGCGGCTGACACAGGAACAGGAAGCTGCACGCGCGGTATTCCGCGAGCTCGCCCCCAAGCGCTACGAGCTGATCCTGGTGCTGAAGGCGGAACCGGCGCGGCGCTATGAGATTCGCGGCGACGAGTGGCAGATCGATGCGCGTGTGCTGAAGTGGAAAGGCCTGGCCACGCTGGCCGGCCTGGATACCCTGTACCGCTTCGAGCGCATCTCCGGCCGCTACGCCGACGCCGCCCAGGAGAAAAGCGCGCCGCGCACAGTACACGCGCTGTCGGTGGAGGCCGGGTTCGACCTGTGGGCGATGCTGAAGGAATATCACCGCTGGCTGCCGCTCGCCGACGCGCTCTACGGCAGCGCTGCCTATGCGCCGATGGCCGACGGCGCGCAGTATGCAGTCAACGTCTCCACCAGCGGGCTGCTGATCCGCCCGCTGAACGAGTCCGCGAAGAAAGCGCTCGGCGGCTGGAAGTAGCTTTCGCCGCACTGCGGTAGAATCGCGGCCCTGCCATGAAGTTCCTGTTCGACCTGTTCCCGGTGATCCTGTTCTTCGCAGCGTTCCAGCTGTGGGACATCTACGTCGCCACCGGCGTGGCAATCGCTGCGAGTTTCGCGCAGATCGGCTGGCTGTCTCTGCGCGGGAAGAAAATCGACTCGATGCTGTGGGCGAGCCTCGCCATCATCGTGGTGTTCGGCGGTCTGACGCTCGCCTTGCGCGACAAGACCTTCATCCAGTGGAAGCCCACCGTGCTCTACTGGCTGTTCGGCGCGGTGCTCGCCGGCGGCGCGCTCGCCGGCCGGAACCTGCTCCGCGCCATGATGTCCCAGCAGATCCAGCTGCCCGAGCCGGTGTGGGCGCGGCTGAACTGGAGCTGGGTCGGGTTCTTCGCCTTCATGGGCGCCACGAACCTTTACGTCGCCTACAACTATTCGGAGAGCGCCTGGGTGAATTTCAAGCTGTTCGGCGGCATGGGCCTGATGCTGCTGTTCGTGCTGGCGCAGGGCCTGGTCCTCGCCAGGTACGTGGAAGACAAGCGGTGAGCGTCGCCGAGCAGATCCGGGCGCGGCTCGACGCGCTGCGGCCCGAGCAGATCGAGCTGGTGGACGAAAGCGAGCAGCACCGCGGCCATGCGGGTTACCGCGCCGGCGGAGGCACGCACTGGCGCCTGACCATCGTCGCACGCGAGTTCGCGGGCAAGCCCACGCTCGCCCGCCACCGCATGGTGTACCAGGCCCTGGGCGAATTGATGCAGCATCCGATCCACGCGCTTGCCATCACGGCACGCTCCCCTGAAGAGAAAGGCAACGCATGAGAATCCATCTCCTTGCTCTCGCGGCATCCGCGGCCCTCGCGCTCCCCGCACAGGCGCAGGACACGACGCCCAAGCCGCCGGCCAAAGCAGCCGCAAAGCCAGTCGCGGGGCCGGTGGCCACGGTCAACGGCACCGCCATCGCGCGCACGCGCATGGACTACCTGGTGCGCCAGCAGACAGCCCGCGGCGCGCCGGACAACGAGCAGTTGCGCGCCGCGGTGCGCGAAGACCTGATCAACCGCGAGATCGTGGCGCAGGAGGCGGCGCGTGCCGGGACGGCGAAAAAGCAGGATGTGCAGCTGCAGCTGGACATGGCGCGGCAGGAAGTCCTGGTCGGCGCCTATCTCAGCGAGTACCTGCGCACGCACGAGGTGACCGACGCGGATGTGCAGAAGGAATACGACCGCGCCCTGGCGCAAACCGGCAGCACCGAGTACCGCGTGCGCCACATCCTGGTGGCGAGCGAGGACGAGGCGAAGAAGCTGATCGGCGAATTGAAGAAGGGCGGCAAGTTCGAGGAACTGGCGCGCAAGAATTCCAAGGACGAAGGCACGCGCGAACGCGGCGGCGACCTCGAATGGACCGTGCCCGCCAACCTCGAGAAGTCGTTCGCCGAGGCGATGTCCAAGCTGCAGAAGGGGCAGATCACGAACGAGCCGGTGCAGACGCGCCACGGCTTCCACATCCTCCAGCTGGAGGATACGCGCGCGGTGAGCTTTCCGCCGCTGGCGCAGGTAAAGCCGCAGATCCAGCAGCGCCTGTCACGGCAGAAGGTGGAAAGCCTGATCCGCGAACTGCGCTCGAAAGCCAAAGTCGAGTAGCGCCGCGATGCGCATGCCGGTGCTGTTCCTCGGGCACGGCAGCCCGATGAACGCGATCGAGGACAACGAGTTCCACCGCGCCTGGCGCGCGCTCGGCGAGCGTTTGCCGCGGCCCAGGGCGGTGCTGTGCGTGTCGGCGCATTGGGAAACGCGCGGCGTGTACGCCAGCGCCAGCGCCAGCCCGGAGACGATCCACGACTTCGGCGGCTTTCCCAAGGCGCTGTTCGATGTGCAGTACCGCGCGCCCGGCGATCCGGCGCTCGCGCGGCGCGCCGCGGAACTGGCCGGCGCGCAGCAGGACCCCGCGCGCGGCCTGGACCACGGCGCCTGGGGCGTGCTGATCGCCATGTATCCGGACGCGTCCGTGCCGGTGGTGCAGTTGAGCCTCGATACCGCCCGGTCTGGAGCTTTCCACTACGCATTGGCGAAGAAGCTCGCGCCGCTGCGCGATGAAGGGATCCTGATCGTCGGCAGCGGCAACATCGTGCACAACCTCGGCGTCTGGCGGCCCGGCGATGGCCGGCCCTACGACTGGGCGCTGCGCTTCGATGCCGAGGTGCGCAAGCGCATCGACGCCGGCGACCACGAGGCACTGGCCGACCATGCCTCGTTGGGCGAAGATGCCCGCATGGCCATTCCCACGCCGGAGCATTACCTGCCCCTGCTCTATGTGCTTGCGCTGCAGCAAGAGGGCGAGACGCCAGGCTATTTCAATGACAAGGTCACGACTTCCATCGCCATGACCTCCGTCATGTTCGGTGCCTGACCTTGGCTCCCTTCGCCCGTGGCGCGTTGATTTTCGTCATCGGCGGCGCGCTCGGCCTCACCGGCGGCTTCGTGCTCGGCATCTTCGTCTATCCGTATCTGTTCCTCGCCGACATCGTCGCGCAGGAGAAGGTGGAGAACCCGGCGGCGCGCAAGCTGCTGGCGCGCGGGGAGTTCATCCACGCCAACCCCTCCGATCCGATCCACTACGGCAAGGGCAGGGTCACGATCTATGACGGCGTGCTGCACCTGGAGCCGGACTTCGAAGTCGGCCCGGGGCCCAAATTCCACGTCTACCTGGTGCCCGAGAAGAGCGTGCTGCCGAGCACCAACGTCGCGCGCACCATGTTCGTGGACCTCGGGCGTCTGAAGGCCTTCAAGGGAAGCCAGAACTACCCGGTGCCGGCCGGGCTGGACGTCGCGAAATACGGCAACGTGGTGATCTGGTGCGAGCAGTTCGGCGTGCTGATCTCGCCTGCTGCACTGAAGCATTGAAGTAAGGTCCGGCGCGCCAGCGCGACCAAGCCTGCAACGAGGAGGAAACGCCATGCTGAGAGTGCTGCTCGTGCTTGCCCTGTTGATGCCCGCCGCAGCGCCGGCGCAAACGCTGGCGAAGGCCACCTTCGCGGCCGGTTGCTTCTGGTGCACGGAGGAGGCGTTCGACAAAGTCCCCGGGGTGGTAGCGACCTTTTCCGGCTACATGGGCGGGCGAACGAAGAATCCCACCTATGAGCAGGTGTCTGCCGGGTCCACCGGCCACACCGAAGTCCTCCAGGTCACCTACGACCCGGCCAAGGTGAGCTACGAAAAGCTGCTCGAGGTGTTCTGGATCAACCACGACCCGACGGTGGTGGACCGCCAGTTCTGCGACCGCGGCTCCCAATACCGCCCGGGCATCTTCACCCACGACGCGGCACAGAAGCGCCTCGCCGAGGCCTCCAAGGCGAAGTGGGAAAAAGACAAACCGTTCAAGGACAAGATCCTCACGCCGATCGAGCCCGCCGGAGAATTCTGGAAGGCGGAGGAGTACCACCAGGACTACCACCTGAAGAACCCGGTGCGCTACCGCTACTACGCCACCGGCTGCGGGCGCTATTCGCGGCTGGACGTTCTGTGGGGCAAGTACCGCAAGAAGTAGCGTGGGCCAATGGCCCACGGTACGGTGGGCCATTGGCCCACCCTACACGTAGCTCCCGAGCCGCAGCATGGTGGTGCCAGGCTTGAGGTGGACCATGGAGGGCATGACCATCACGCAGTCGTCGTAGGGCGTGCGCCATACGGTGTCGCCGTCTCGCGCCACCACGGTGCCCTTCTGCGGCAGCACTTCGAGGCCCTGGTAGGAACGCGTGAAGTGGAAGTTCATGCTCTGCGCCACCACCGCCTCGGTCACCCGGATCACGCGCTGCTGCGCAGGCGGCTCCAGGCGCAGCCGCGCGTCCGCCCATGAGTGGTCCACCGCACCGCTGCACCTGAGAAAGCGCAATGCGGTATCGAGCGCCACTTCGGCGGCGCTCGCTTCCCAATGCTGGCCGCACTCGATCAGCACCGCGGCCTTGGAACTCCTTGGGTCGTTGAACGCCCCGCGCTCGATCATGCGCAGCCCGGCGGGATGTCCGGTGTCGACCAGCAAGTCGGCCGGCGCGCCGATGCGCCGGGACAAGGCGATGCTCTTCTCGCTCTTTGCGCACACCATGATCGGGCGGCAGGGTTCGTGCATGGAATGCAGGTCGAGCAGCAGGTCGGCGGCGTCCACGAAGGGGCGCAGCTCCCGCGCGCGGCGTAGCTCCGCCGAGTCGCGCGATCCCATCAGCACGTCGTCGCCCCACACCCGGTTGTAGTCCTCGTCGATGTAGCGCGAGCGGTCCGGATTGTCGAAGTCGAAGCGCTCGTAGGCGGCAACGTTGGCGAAAGCGAGCGTCAGCCGGCCCGCCCGCGGCCGCACCCGTTCCTTGAACAGGGTACACAGCGCAATCGCGCCGCAGAACTCGTTGCCGTGGGTGAGCGCCTGCAGCATGACGTTCGGCCCGGGCCGGCCGGAGTCGTACACGTGCACGTAGTCCACGCGCGTGTTTCCCTGGCGGAAGGGCGCGATGTCGGGCGGCTGGAGCTGGATCGGGTGGTGCTTCACCGTGGACTCCAGAAGGATAGCAGCCAGTGGTAGGGCAGCAGTTCCACGTGCGCACCCCAGCCGTAGCGCGAGGCGCGACGGATCAACTCGCTTTCCTGCGGGTAGTTCTTCAGCACCTCGTGCACGCTGCCATCGCCCAGTTTGCGCTCCTGGTAGGTGTTGCCCTCCCCGTCGCGCCGCAGAATCGCCGTGCTGGAGCCCTCCACGTAGCGGCCGTCGAGGAAGGCGAGCAGAGCGCCGGGGCCCACCGCGCGCATGCAACCGGCGAGGAAGCCGTCGAGCCGCGCGAGCGGCACGTGCGACCACCAGAAGCCCGCGAACAGCGCATCGAACCCGCGCAGCGTGTCCGGCAGCGCGTAGGCGTCGGCACGCAGGAACTCGACCCGGCCTTCGGGCAGCGCCTTTGCGCGCGCCAGCGCCAGCATCTCTTCGTTCACGTCGAGCGCACTGACGTGTTTCGCTGCCGGCGCGATGATCGCTGTCCAGTAACCGGTACCGCAGGCGAGTTCGAGCAGCTTGCGGCCGGCAAACATCGTCGCCAGCCGGCTGCGCAGCAGCGCGAGGTCCGCCTGGCGCTCGGGCTTGTCGTAGAAGCGCTCGTACTCCGCGGCGCGCTTCGCGTAATAGTCGGCGAGTTTATCCATTGAGGTGGCACGCCGCCATGCGCCCAGGGGCAAGCTCGCGCAGCAGTGGCGCCTCGGTGCGGCAGCGCTCCATGGCGTGCGGACAGCGCGGATGGAAGTGGCAGCCGGAGGGCGGCCGGATCGGGTTGGGCACGTCGCCCTGCAGGACGATGCGCTGGCGCTTCACCGCCGGGTCGGGGATCGGCACCGCGGAGAGCAGCGCCTCGGTGTAGGGGTGCTTGGGCGCCGTGTACAGGTCGTGTGCGTTCGCGATCTCGACGATCCTCCCGAGATACCGCACCGCGACGCGCCGGCTGCTGTGCTCGACCACCGACAGGTCGTGCGCGATGAACAGATACGCCAGGCCGAACTGCCGCTGCAGGTCTTCCAGCAGGTTGATCACCTGCGCCTGGATCGACACGTCGAGCGCCGACACCGGCTCGTCGCAGACGATGAGCCGCGGTGACACGGCCAGCGCGCGCGCGATGCCGATCCGCTGGCGCTGCCCGCCGGAGAACTCGTGCGGGTAGCGGGAGCGGTAATCCGCATGCAGGCCCACGGTTTCCAGCAGGTTGACGACGCGCTCGTCGTGCTCGCGTGCATTGCGCGCGAGTTTGTGGATGGTCATGGCTTCTCCGACGATCGAGCCGACCGTCATGCGCGGGTTGAGCGAGGCAAAGGGGTCCTGGAAAATGATCTGCATGCCGCGGCTCATCGCGCGCAGCCCGCGCGAGTTCATGGCCATGACGTCCTTGCCATCGAAGTGCACTTCGCCCGCGGTCGGCTCGATCAGGCGCAGCACGCAGCGCCCGGTGGTGGACTTGCCGCAGCCCGACTCCCCCACCAGGCCGAGCGTCTCGCCGGCGGCGAGCTCGAAGCTCACCCCGTCCACCGCGCGCACCTGTTCGAGCGTGCGCGATAGCAGCCCGCCCCTCACCGGGAAGTGCTTGACCAGGTTCCTGACGCGCAGCAGCGGTTCGGTCATTGCGGCCTCACAGCACGCAAGCTACTTTGTGCCCCGGCCTGACCTCGCGCAGCGGCGGCGTCTGCGCGCACTCTGCGCGCACATGCGGGCAGCGCGGCGCGAAGCGGCAGCCAGGCGGCGGCTCGAGCAGGCTCGGCACCACGCCGCGGATCGTTTCCAGCCGTTGCTTGTGCGCCGCGGCCAGGTCGATCCTCGGGATCGAGCGGATCAGCCCCTGCGTGTAAGGATGGCGCGGCGTGCTGAACAGTTCCTTCACCGGGGCTTCCTCCACCACCTTGCCCGCATACATCACGGCCACGCGCTGCGCCGTTTCGGCGATCACGCCCATGGCGTGCGTGATCAGCATCATCCCCATGCCCATCTTGTCCTTCAACTCGCCCAGCAGGTCCAGGATCTGCGCCTGGATCGTCACGTCGAGGGCGGTGGTCGGCTCATCCGCGATCAGCAACTGCGGGTTGCACGACAGCGCCATCGCAATCATCACCCGCTGGCGCATGCCGCCGGAGAACTGGTGCGGGTAATCGCGCGCCCGGCGCTCGGCGTGCGGGATGTGCACCAGGCGCAGCATCTCGATCGCGCGGTCGAACGCCGCACGCCGGCCGAGCCCCTGGTGCAGCCGGATCACCTCGGCGATCTGCTCGCCGACGCTGTAGACCGGATTGAGCGAGGTCATCGGTTCCTGGAACACCATCGCGATCTCCTTGCTGCGGATGGCTTGCATCGCGCTCTGCGGCAGGGGCACCAGGTCGCGCCCCCGCCAGCGGATCTCGCCCGCGACGACGCGCGCGGGCGGCATGGCGAGCAGCTTCATCACGCTGAGCGCGGTGACGCTCTTGCCGCAGCCGGACTCGCCCACCACGCCCAGCGTCTCGCCGCGGTCGACGGAGAGGTCCACGCCGTCCACGGCGTGCACCATGCCGTCGTCCGTGGCGAAGTGCGTCTTCAGGCCCCGGATCTCGAGCAGGCGCTCGGCCATGCCCTAAATCACCTTGCGCGGGTCGAGCGCGTCGCGCAGTCCGTCGCCGAGGTAGTTGATCGACAGCACCGTGAGGAAGATCGCGCTGCCCGGGATCACCGCCCAGTGCGCAGCAAAGTCGAGGTGGTCCTTGGCGTCGTACAGGATCCTGCCCCAGGTCGGCACGTCGGGCGGGAAGCCCAGGCCGAGGAAGGACAGGGTCGACTCGGCGATGATCGCCGCGGCGACGTCGATGGTGCCGGCGACGATCACCGGGCCGAGGGCGTTGGGCAGGATGTGGCGCACCACCTGGCGTGCGGGCGAGGCGCCGAGCGCGCGTGCCGCCTCCACGAACTCCTTCTCGCGCAGCGACAGGAATTGGGCGCGCACCAGGCGTGCCACCGGCATCCAGCGGAAACCCCCGATCACCGCCACGATGAGAATGAAGATCCCGGTCTCCACGCCCACCAGCGCTTTCAGCGCGCCGCCGAACAGATAAATGATCAGCAACAGCAGCGGCAGCTGCGGCAGCGACAGGAACAGTTCGGTGAGCCACATCAGCGCTGCGTCCACGCTGCCGCGTGACATGCCGGCGATGGCGCCGACGATGGTGCCGACCACGACCGCGATCACCATCGCAGCGAGCCCCACCGCGAGCGAGATGCGCCCGCCGTAGAGCATGCGCGCGAGCAGGTCCTGGCCCAGGTCGTCGGTGCCGAGCGGGTGCTTCCAGGATGGACCTTGCAGCTTGGCGCCGAAATCGATCTCGTTGATCGGCACCTGCCATGCGAGGGGCCCCAGCAGCACCGCCAGCGCAATCAGGCCGAGGATCACCGCGCCGGCGAGCGCCAGGCGGTGGCGGCGGAAGCGTCGCCAGGCTTCGGCCCACGGCGAATTGCTCCGCGGCCGGAACACACTGGCCGTGCTAGCGATAGGAGATGCGAGGGTCGAGCCAGCCATAAATGATGTCGGCGAACAGGTTGAACAGGATCACCAGGCACGAGAACACGAAAGTCACCGCCATGATCACCGGCGTGTCGTTGGCGAGGATCGCGCTGATCAGCAGCGAACCGATGCCCGGCACGCGGAAAATCTGCTCGGTGACGATGGCGCCGCCGAATACGGCGGGCATCTGCAGCGCGACCAGCGTCACCACCGGGATCAGCGCGTTGCGCACCACGTGCTTCACCACCACCGCCCGCTCGGCGAGGCCCTTGGCGCGCGCGGTGGTGACGTAGTCCAGGCGGATCACGTCGAGCACCGCCGAACGCACGTAGCGCGTCAAGGCGGCGCCCTGGAACAGGCCGAGCACCGCGACCGGCATCAGCGCCTGCTTGAAGTGCTCCCAATACCAAAGCCAGCCCGTGGCGGCGATGTCCGCCCGGTAGACGAAGGGCAGCCAGCCGAGCGTGATGCTGAACAGCAGGATGAACAGGATCCCGGTGAAGAAGGTCGGCAGCGAAAAACCGATGAAGGCGAGCGTGTTGGCGATCTGGTCGAAGATCGAGTAGGGCCGCGTAGCGGCATATACGCCCACCGGCAGCGCGATGAGCAGTGCGAGGACCTGCGAGGAGCCGATGATCAGCAGCGTCACGGGGATGCGCTGCAGGATCAGCGTGTCCACGTCGATGCGGCTGGCGAAGGAGAATCCCCAGTCGCCCTGCAGCATGGCGCCGAACCAGCGGAAGTAGCGCGTCGCCACCGGGTCGTCGAGGCCGAATTTCTCGCGCAGGCTGGCACGCACCTCGGCTGGGATGTTCGGATTGGTGGCGAGTTCCTCGAACGGGTCGCCCGGCGCCAGGGCGAGCACCGTGAACAGCACCACGCTGATCCCGATCACGCTCGGGATCACGATCAGCAGGCGCCTGAGCAGGTACTGGCTCACGGCAAGGCCCTATGCGCCTGCCGCGATCATGCTTCCTTGTACCAGTCCTTCAGCAGCCAAGTGTTGTTGTCCCAGCCGCTCTGGGGCGCGTGCAGCCTGTTTGAGATTGCGCTCACCTGCGGGCGATTCACCAGCGGGATCACCACGCGGTGTTCGACCAGCAGGTCGTTCATGCGGATGAAGAGCGCCGCGCGCTTCACCGGATCGAGCTCGCTCTCCTGGGCGCGGTAAGCCTTGTCGTACTCGTCGTTGCGCCAGCGCGTGACATTGCGCCCCTGCCACTTGTTCTCCTTGGTGGAGAGCTCCCACGATACGAACTGGTTCATGAACAGCTCGGGGTCGGGCTGCGTCATCGTCGTGTTGTACATCTGGATGTCGCAAAAAAACTTCGTGAAGGTGTCGGGGTTGCCGACGTCCGAGGAGAAGTACACCGAGGCGGTGATCGACTTGAGTTCGAGGTCGATGCCCGCCTTCTGGCACGCCTGCTTGATGATCGCCTGGGCCTTCTGTCGTGGCGCGTTGATCGAGGTCTGGAAGACAAACTTGAGCTTCTTGCCGTCCTTGGCGCGCACGCCGTCGGAGCCACGCTTCCAGCCCGCCGCTTCCAGCACCTGGTTCGCCTTGTCGATATTGAACTCCCATTGCGTACTCGGCGAGCGGTACCGTGGCGGGTTGTTGAGGAAGTTGCGCGTGGCGACGCCGGTGCGCCCATAGATGTGCTCCTGGATCGAGCCGCGGTCGACCAGCATGTTGAGCGCGTCGCGCACGGCGGGTTCTGCGAGCAGCGGATGGCGCGTCTTCGCATGCGCGCGTTCGCCCTCGACCTCCGTCCAGGGGTCCACGGTATTGAGCTGGATGTGCTCGACCGCGCCGCCGGGGGCGATGGTGATCCTGCCCTTGCCGTTGGTCTCCAAACGCTTGAGGATCTCGTCCTCGACCTGCATGTTCCAGGCGAAATCGAATTCGCCCGTCTGGATCACGGCGCGCGCGGCCGAGACCGCGTCACCCCCGCCCTTCATCTCGATCGCGTCGAAATACGGCCGGTTCGGCTCGTGGTAGCCGGTGTTGATCGTGCCGCGCACCATGTCCCCGGGTTTGAAGTCGACGAACTTGTAGGGGCCCGTGCCGACGGGCTTGAGGTTGGTGGGCGCATCGCGCGACTTCGCCCCCTTGAAAGGCTCGAACAGGTGCTTCGGGATGAGCAGGCCACGAACGCCGACGAAGGGATCGGCCCAGAAAGGCGTCGGCTTCTGGAACTCGACGCGCACGGTGTGGCTGTCGATCTTGAAGGCCTTTACATCCTTGTAGCTGCCGATGGTGACTGCGGCGGTCGCGGGGTCGGCGGCGTACTCCCAATTGAAGACCAAGTCGTCGGCGGTGAAGGGCACCCCGTCGTGCCACTTCACGTCGCGCTTAAGTTTCCAGACGACCGACTGTCCGTCGCGCGAGAGGCCACCGTTCTGGAGGCTCGGGATTTCCGCAGCGAGCATCGGCACGAGATTTCCATCGGCGTCCCAGGCAGCGAGCGGCTCGTAAAAGACGCGCGAGCCATCCTGGTCCTTGGTGCCCACGGCGAAATGCGGATTGAGCAGCGTCGGGCCCTGCCACCACAACATCTTGAGGACGCCGCCGCCGCCGCGGCGGGTGGGCTTGTAGGCGGAGACCGGCTGCGCCTGCGCTACTCCGGAGTACGCCAGCATCTGGGCCGCCAGCGGAGCTGTCAGGCCCAGTCCGACCATCGTCTGCACGAAGCTGCGGCGGGACATGCGGCCCAGCTTCACTTGCGCGATCAATTCCCGCAGCTCACGCTCGTCCATCGTCAATCCTCCTCCGAGAAAACTGCCGTTGGCTGTTGCGCTGGATATTAACCGGAATACCCGCAAAAATGGCGCCACCGAAAAGCGAGGACCCAATGCCCCACGTGCAAGGAAAGATCGCGCTGCCGCAGATGACGCCCGGCACGCGCCGCCACATCGCGTTCCACCGCTTCGGCAAGTCGGGCGCGCGGCCGAAAGCCTACCTGCAGGCTGCGATCCATGCCAACGAACTGCCGGGTGCAATGGCGCTGCACCACCTGATGCCGATGCTCGCCGCAGCCGATCGCGCAAGGCGCATCAAGGGCGAGATCGTGGTGGTGCCGACGGTCAATCCCATCGGTCTCGCGCAGCTGGTCGGCAACAACCACCTCGGCCGCTATGAACTGCTGGGCCGGGAAAATTTCAATCGCAACTGGCTCGATCTTTCCGGCCCCGTGGCAGAACGCACCGGCAGGAAACTCGGTCGCGACGCGGCGGCGAACGTCGACGTGATCCGTCGTGCAGCACAGGCGGCGCTCGCCGCTTTAAGGCCGACGAACGAGCTGCAGGCGCTGCGCGCCGCGGTGATGAAGCTCTCGGTGGACGCCGACATCGTGCTCGACCTGCACTGCGACATGCAGGCGGCGCTGCACCTGTTCATCTCGCGCAAAGACTGGCCCGGCGCGGCGCAGGCACTCGCCGCCGACCTCGGGGCCGCAGCGACCTTGTACAACGATCCCTATCCCGAATCGCTCACCTTCTCCGGCGTGCACAGCGCGCTGTGGGCACGGCTCGCTGGCCGGTTTTCCGGGGCACGGATCCCACAGGCATGCCTGTCCGCGACCGTCGAGTATCGAGGGCAGCTTGACGTCAACCACCGCTTCGGCGCCTCGGACGCGCGCAACCTCTACCGGTTCCTCGTCAGGAGGAAAATCATCGCTGGCCGCGCCGGTAACCTGCCGCGTCTCAAGGCGCAGGCGACGCCGATCGCGGGGATGGACGTCGGCTACTGTCCGCGGCCCGGAATCCTGGTGTTCCACGCTCGGGAGGGCGACCGCGTGCGCAAGGGCATGGCGGTGTGCGAGGTGATCGATCCCGCGGATCCGCGCGGGCCGCGCGCGCGCACGCAGATGCTCGCCGGCACCGACGGGATCCTGTTCAGCCGGCGGCCGGACGGGCGCCTGGCATGGCCCGGCATGGTTGCCTACCGCATCGCGGGCGCGAGGGAGCTCGCGCACCGCAAGGGCATGAGCGGCCTGGACGACTGAGGTAGGGTGGGCCGACGGCCCACCCTACACTGAGGTACGGTGGGCCGACGGCCCACCCTACACCTCGTCGATCCAGGCCATCTGGATCGCCTCGAGGATTTTCTCGCCGCAGCGCTTCGGGTCGTCGTCGAACTCGGGCAACGCCATCACCCACTGCATCAGGTCGGTGAAGCGCACGCTGCGCGGGTCGGTATCGGGGCGCGCCTCGGTGAGCGCGATGGCGATGTCCAGCGTATCGGTCCACTTCATTTCTTGCCTCCGCCCTCGCGCTCGTAGTTGATGGTGTATCTGGGGAGTTCGAGCGTGAGGTCCGCGCCCGCGACCTTCGCCTGGCAGGAAAGACGCGACCTCGCCTCCAGCCCCCAGGCCTTGTCGAGCAGGTCTTCTTCCTTCTCCTCGGCCGGCGCGAGCGAGCCGAAGCCCTCGCGCAGGATCACGTGGCAGGTAGTGCAGGCGCATGACTTCTCGCAGGCGTGCTCGATGTCGATATGGTGTTCGAGCAGCGCGTCGCAGATCGACATGCCGCTCGGGGCTTCGAACTCCGCGCCCTGCGGGCACAACTCGGCGTGCGGCAGGACTTTTAGCCTGGGCATCACAAATCCAGGCTGGCGATGCTCTTGCCGGCAAGCGCGCGCCGCACGCCAGCGTCCATGCGGCGGCCGGCGAACTCTTCGGTGGCGCGGTTCAGCGCCTCGCCCGCCTGCTTGATGGCGCGGTGGTCATTGGTCGCTGCAACGGCGGCGAGCGCCGCGACTTGCCGGTCGATTGCTGCGCGCTCGCCCGCCGAAATCAGCGCAGCGTCCGCGGCGAGCGCCGCGCGCACCGCCTCGAGCAGGCGTTGCGCGTCCACGCGCGCTTCGTTCAGCGCGCGCGCATGCATGTCGTCCTTCGCGTGATCAACGGAATCGCGCAGCATGCGCTCGATATCCGCATCGGCCAGGCCGTAGGAGGGCTTCACCACTACCGAGGCCACGACTCCGGTGGTGCCCTCCTGCGCCGCCACCGACAGCAGCCCGTCCGCGTCCACCTGGAAGGTGACGCGGATGCGCGCCGCGCCTGCCGCCATCGGCGGGATGCCCTTCAGCTCGAAACGCGCCAGCGAGCGGCAATCGGCAACCAGTTCCCTTTCCCCCTGCACGACGTGCAGGTTCATTCCGCTCTGGCCGTCCTTGAAAGTGGTGAATTCCTGCGCGCGCGCCACCGGAATGGTCGAATTGCGCGGGATGATCTTCTCGGCCAGGCCGCCCATGGTCTCGATGCCGAGCGACAGCGGGATCACATCGAGCAGCAGCCAGTCGTCGCCCGCCGGCTTGTTGCCGGCGAGCACGTTGGCCTGCATCGCCGCTCCCAGCGCCACTACCTTGTCCGGGTCGAGGTTGTTCAGCGGGTCGCGGCGGAAGAACTCGCCCACCGCGCGCTGGATCTGCGGCATGCGCGTTGCGCCGCCGACCATCACCACGCCCTTCACGTCGTCCACCCCCAGCCCCGCATCGCGCAGCGCCCTGCGCATCGGGCCGAGGGTCTTGTGCACAAGGGTTTGCGTGATCTGGCAGAACTTTTCCGCGCCAAGGGTCACCTCCACCACCTCGCCGCCGGACAGGCGCGCCGTGATGTGCGATTCTGCGTGGGTGGTCAGGGCTTCCTTCGCTTCGCGCGACTTGACCAGCAGCAGGCGCATGTCGCGCGCATTCAGCGGCGGCAGCTTCGCCTCCTCCGCCACCCAGCAGAACACGCGCTGGTCGAAATCGTCCCCGCCGAGGAGCGAATCGCCGTTGGTCGCCACCACCTCGAACACGCCCTTGGACAGCCTGAGGATGGAGATGTCGAAGGTGCCGCCGCCGAGGTCGAACACCGCGTAGACGCCCTCCGAGGCGTTCTCCAGCCCGTAGGCGATGGCCGCGGCCGTCGGCTCGTTCAGCAGCCGCAGCACATGCAGCCCAGCGAGCAGTGCGGCATCCTTGGTCGCCTGACGCTGGGCGTCGTCGAAGTAGGCGGGCACCGTGATGACGGCGCCGGCCAGGTCGCCGCCGAGCGAAAGCTCCGCGCGCTGACGCAGCACCTGCAGGATTTCCGCGGCCACCTCGACCGGGCTCTTCACCCCGGCAACGGTGCGCAGCTGCACCATGCCCGGGGCGTCGGCGTAGTCGTAGGCCATGTTTTCGGCATGCGCCACGTCCTTCAGGCCACGCCCCATGAAACGCTTGCCGGAGGCGATGGTGTTCTTCGGGTCCTCGGCCTGCCTGGCCTGCGCCGCATAGCCCACTTCGGTACGGCCGTCAGGCAAGTAGCGCACGATCGAGGGCAGCAGCGCGCGGCCCTGCTCGTCCGGCAGCACCGTCGCCGCGCCGCTCCTCACAGTGGCGACCAGCGAGTTGGTGGTGCCGAGGTCGATGCCGACCGCGAGGCGATGCTGATGAGGCGCGCTGGATTGGCCCGGCTCGGCGATCTGCAGCAAAGCCATTACTGGATCTCCTCGTAGGCCTGTTCGATCTCCGCGCCCAGCTTGTCGAGAAACATGAGCTTTCTCACCTCGCCGGCGGCCGCGGCGTAGTCCTTCTTTTCATCCACCAGGCGGGCAATGCTGCCTTCGAGCAGACCCTTCTCCTGGTTGACCTGCGCCTGCAGCCGGTCCAGCGCTGCAGCCTGCCTCGCCTCCGCAAGCGCCTCGCGCAGCTCCAGCTGCTTGAGCAGGAATTCGGTCGGCATCTGGGTATTGGTCTCGAACTGCACGTCCACGCCATTCATTTCCAGGAGATATTTCGCGCGCTGCACGGGGCTCCTCAGGATACGGTAGGCCTCGTTGACGCGAGTGGTCCACTGCATGGAGGCGCGCCGCTCGGCGTCACCGGCATTGGCGAAGCGGTCGGGGTGGATCTGCGACTGGATCTCGCGGTAGCAGCGCTCGAGCGACCCGGCATCGAGCGCGAAGGCCGGCGCCAGGCCGAAAAGTTCGAAGTGGTTCTTCAGACGTTAAACGACTCGCCGCAACCGCACTCGTCCTTGACGTTCGGGTTGCTGAACTTGAAGCCTTCGTTCAGCCCCTCGCGGGTGTAGTCGAGCTGGGTGCCTGCGAGGAACGGCAGGCTTTTCGGGTCCACCAGCACCTTTACGCCGTGGCTCTCGAACTGGTGGTCGTCCGGATTCACCGCGTCGGCGAACTCCAGCTTGTAGGCGAAGCCCGAGCAGCCAGTGGTGCGCACGCCGATGCGCAAGCCGACGCCCTTGCCGCGCTTGGCAACGAAGTTCTGCACGTGCGTCGCGGCTTGCTCGGTGAGGGTCACTGCCATGTCAGGCGACCTTCTGTTCTTTGCGGGCCTCGGCCCCGTGCTTCTTCTTGTAGTCCTCGACCGCCGCCTTGATCGCGTCCTCGGCGAGGATCGAGCAATGAATCTTCACCGGCGGCAGCGACAGCTCCTCGGCGATCTGCGTGTTTTTAATGCTCGCCGCTTCGTCCAGGCGCTTGCCCTTCACCCACTCGGTGACCAGGGAACTTGAGGCAATGGCCGAGCCGCAGCCGTAGGTCTTGAAGCGCGCGTCCTCGATGACGCCGTCCTTGCTGACGCGGATCTGCAGCTTCATCACGTCGCCGCAGGCCGGCGCGCCGACCATGCCGGTGCCGACCGCCTCGTCGTTCTTGTCGAAGGAGCCGACGTTGCGCGGGTTCTCGTAGTGATCGATGACTTTTTCGCTGTATGCCATGTTCTCTCTCCGGTGCCGTACGGTGGGCCCTGGCCCACCATCTGGTGGGCCCTGGCCCACCCTACGTCAATGTGCCGCCCACTGGACGGTATTCAAGTCCACCCCATCCTTGTACATCTCCCACAGCGGCGACAATTCGCGCAGCTTCGCCACCTTGGTCTTCACCAGGTTCACCGCGTAGTCGATCTCCTGCTCGGTGGTGTACTTGCCGAGCGTGAAACGGATCGAGGAGTGCGCCAGCTCGTCCGAGCGCCCCAGCGCGCGCAGCACGTAGGACGGCTCCAGCGACGCGGAAGTGCAGGCCGAGCCCGAAGATACCGCGATGTCCTTGATCGCCATGATCAGCGATTCGCCCTCGACGTAATTGAAGCTCAGGTTGAGGTTGCCGGGGATGCGCCGCTCGAGATCGCCGTTCAGCACCACCGCCTCCATCGACGACAGACCGCGCCGCAGCCGCTCGCGCAGCGCGCGAATGCGCTCGCTGTCGGCCGCCATTTCGAGTTTCGCAATGCGCGCCGCTTCGCCAAAGCCGGCGATCTGGTGCGTGGCGAGGGTGCCGGAGCGGAATCCCCGCTCGTGGCCACCGCCATGGATCTGGGGCTCGATGCGCACGCGCGGCTTCCTGCGCACATAGAGCGCGCCGATGCCTTTCGGCCCGTACATCTTGTGCGCGGTGATCGTCAGCAGGTCCGCCTTCAGGCTCGCCAGGTCGATCGGGATCTTGCCCGCGGCCTGCACCGCGTCGCAGTGGAACACGATGCCCCGGGCGCGGCAGATTTCGCCGATCTCGGCGATCGGCTGCACCACGCCGATCTCGTTGTTGACCATCATGACCGACGCCAGGATGGTGTCTGGCCGGATCGCCGCCTCGAGCTTCTTCAGGTCGACCAGGCCGTTCTCCTCCACTTCGAGGTAAGTGCACTCGAAGCCCTGGCGCTCGAGTTCGCGCATCGTGTCGAGCGTCGCCTTGTGCTCGGTCTTCTGCGTGATCAGGTGCTTGCCCCGGGTCTTGTTGAATTGCGCGGCGCCCTTGATGGCGAGGTTGTTGCCTTCCGTGGCACCCGAAGTCCACACCACCTCCTTCGGGTCCGCGCCGATCAGGGCCGCCACGTGGCCGCGCGCTTCCTCCACCGCCTCCTCCGCCGCCCAGCCGAAGGAGTGCGAGCGGCTTGCCGGGTTGCCGAAGAACTCGGTGAGGTACGGGATCATCTTCTGCGCCACGCGCGGGTCCACTGGCGTGGTGGCCGAGTAGTCCAGGTAGATCGGCAACTTCACGCAGCGACCTTTTCCACCGGGCGCTTGTCGAACAGCACCGCAACCGGCTTCGCGCCCTGCTGCGCGACGAGGTCGGCCAGGCTCACCGAAGACAGGTACTCGTGCATCTTCTTGGTCAGGTTGGCCCACAAGTCGTGCGTCATGCAGCGCTTGTCGTCGTCGCAGTTCTCCTTGCCGCCGCATTGCGTGGCATCGAGCGGCTCGTCCACCGCGATAACGATGTCGGCCACAGAAATACTCTGTATCGGCTGCGCCAACCGATAGCCGCCCCCCGGCCCGCGTACGCTGGACACGAGCTTTCTGCGGCGCAGCTTGCCGAACAGCTGCTCGAGATAGGACAGCGAGATGTGCTGACGCTCGCTGATCGCGGCGAGGGTCACCGGGCCTCGCGTCTGGCGCATGCCAAGGTCCACCATCGCGGTGACCGCAAACCGGCCTTTGGTCGTGAGTCTCATGGGCGCCTCGAATACTTGATTAACGCGCTCAAGTATAGCGAATCCCGACAGAATCAGTCAACAATTACTTGACTGCTCTAAGTTGTTCTCTTTGCTTGTCTTTCTCGATCTCCGCAAGCCTTTCGCTGAGCTTGGTCAATGCCTGCTCCAGCTCGGCGGAATGCTCCGCCAGCTTTTGGATCGCCTTGGCGTAGGGGTCGTCCTGTCCCTCCACCACGGCATACGCGGCAAAGCGCGCAGACTTGTCTGTCCCTGCCTTCTCGACGATGCGCCCGGGAATGCCGACCACCGTCGCTCCCGCGGGCACTTCCTTCAACACGACCGCGTTCGACCCGACACGTGCGCCGTCGCCGACGGTGAATCCGCCGAGTACCTTGGCGCCCGCGCTGACCACCACGCCGGCGCCCAGGGTCGGATGGCGCTTCGCCCCCCGATACAGCGACGTGCCGCCAAGCGTCACACCCTGGTAGATCGTGCAGCCGTCGCCCACCTCGGCGGTCTCGCCGATCACCACGCCCATGCCATGGTCGATGAACACGCGCCGCCCGATGACCGCACCGGGGTGAATCTCGATCCCAGTCGCCCAGCGCCCGAAATTCGAGGTTGCACGACCGATCCACAGCAGGCGATGGGTCCAGAACCAGCGCGCGAGCTTGTGGATGTAGACGGCGTGCAATCCCGGATAGCAGGTCAGCACTTCCCAGGTGGTCCGCGCCGCCGGGTCGCGCTCGAAAATGCTGGCGATGTCTTCACGCAACTGTCTGAACATGGAGAAACTTTAGATTATCCGAGCAAAACGATCAACTATTTCTTGAGCAGGGACTTGAGCAACCCGCGCAGGATATTGACCTCCTCGCGCTCCAGCCCCGGTACGCGCGAGAACAAGCGCCGCCAGCGCTCGCGCAGCCTGGATCCCGGCACCAGGAAGCCGCTTGCCGTCGCGGCTGCTTCGAGGTGGCCATACAGGCCCTCGATGTCCTCGACCGTGGCGAGCTTCTCGGCACGCATCGCAGGCGCGGTCGCGCCCTGCGCCATGTGCAGCTCGTAGCACACGACCTGCACCGCCTGCGCGAGGTTGAGCGAACTGGAGCCAGGCATCGCGGGGATGTGCACCAGGTACTGGCAGGCGAACAGCTCCTCGTTGGTGAGTCCAGCGCTCTCGCCGCCAAATACGATAGCCACTGGCGCAGCCAGATTTACCGCCCGCGCTGCCGCCGCCCGCACTTGCAGCACCTGCGGCGACCACTCGCGCGGCCGAGCCGAGAGCGCAAAGGCGGCCGAGCAGTCCGCGATCGCTTCGTGCAGCGTGGCATGCACGCGCGCCGCGGCGAGCACGTCCACTGCATGCGTGGCCATCCATTCGGCTTCCGGCGCGGGAAAACGCTCCGGCGCCACCAGGCGCAGGTCGGCGTATCCCATGGTCTTCATGGCGCGCGCCGCGGCGCCGATGTTGCCGGGGTGGCTGGGCCTGCACAGCACGATGCGGATATCCGCCATCCCTACAGTCTACCGAGAGTAGAATGCGCGCCGCCCATGCATCCGATGCTCAACATCGCCGTCAAGGCCGCGCGCCGCGCCGGATCGATCATCAACCGCGCCGCGCTCGAGGGCGGCGCGCTCGAGGTCAAGGCCAAGAACAAGAACGATTTCGTCACCCGGGTGGACAAGGCCGCGGAGCAGGCGATCATCGGCATCCTCCGCACCGCCTACCCCGACCACAGCATCCTCGCCGAGGAATCCGGCAACACGCCTGGCGCGCGCCCCGAGTACCTGTGGGTGATCGATCCGCTGGATGGCACCACCAACTACATCCATGGCTTCCCCCAGTACTGCGTGTCCATCGCGCTGGAACATCGCGGCACGCTGACCCAGGCGGTGGTCTACGACCCGGGCAAGAACGAGCTGTTCACTGCCAGCCGCGGCCGCGGCGCCTTCCTGGACGACCGGCGCATGCGCGTAGCCAAGTGCATCCGCCTGCAGGATGCGCTGGTCGGCACCGGATTTCCGTTCAAGGAAGTGTCCCGCCTGGATCTGTACATGCGCCAGCTGCGGGCGATGATGACTTCGTCTGCCGGGGTGCGCCGCGCCGGCGCCGCGGCGCTCGATCTCGCCTACGTCGCCGCGGGGCGGCTCGACGCGTTCTGGGAGATGGGCCTGTCGCGCTGGGACATGGCGGCCGGCGCGCTGCTGATCCAGGAAGCCGGCGGGCTGGTCAGCGATCTGCAGGGCGGCGCAGATTTCCTCGACCGCGGCGAGATCGCCGCGGCGACGCCAAA
>CAZVZV010000266.1:0-2710 GCA_964631735.1 uncultured Enterobacteriaceae bacterium | reverse complement strand
GCTGATCCGCTCGATGGGCGCCTACTTCGTGCGCCGCGACTCCAAGAACGAGCTCTACCGCCGCGTGCTCGAGAGCTACATCGTCATGGCGACGGAGGCCGGCGTGCCGCAGGCGGTGTTCCCGGAGGGCGGGTTGACGCGAGATGGGCGCATGCGCGAGCCCAGGCTGGGCGCCATCGACTACATGATGCGGGGTTTCCGCGTGGACGGTGAGCGCGATCTCGTGTTTATTCCGTTGGGCATCAACTACGACCGCGTGCTGGAAGACAGGACGCTGTTGCGCTCGATCGATTCGGAAGCCAAGCGGCGGGGGCGCCTCGCGGCGCTGGGAACCACGCTGAGTTTCGCGTTGCACAATATCTCGCTGATGCTGAAGAGCGAGTGGCACCGCTTCGGCTACGCCTGCGTCAATTTCGGCGGGGCAATATCCATGCGCGCCTACTGCCGGGAGCACAGCCTCGATTTCCACAAGCTGTCGAGCGAGGACCGCAGGCGCGAGATGGCCGCGTTGGGCAAGCACCTGATGGAAGCAGTCGGGCGCATCGTGCCAGTGCTGCCAGTACCATTGATCGCTACCGTGTTCGTGCGTCACGGCGACAAGGCGATCTCGGAGCTGGAGCTGAAGGGCGAAGTCGTTCGGTTGGTGGACCAGCTGCAGGCGCGCGGCGCGCACGTGTACGTGCCGCGCAAAGATTTCGACTACGCAGTCAACGTAGGGCTGAGGACGTTGCGGCTGAGGCGGCTGGTGGGCGAGCGTGAAGGCCTGTATTACGCGCAGTCAGAGGAAATGCCGCTGCTGCGCTACTACGCCAACTCGATCGCCCACCTCCTGGAAAAATAGGGTCAGACCCCATATTTCGTATCGCGAAATATGGGGTCTGACCCCTTTTTTACCTCTTTCCCTTCATTTCCTGGTTGGCGTCGAGCAGGTCCTGGCGCAGCTTGTCGCGCTCCTCGCGCGAGAAGTGGCCGCGCTCGCCATCTTTGCGTTCACGGCGGAACGCCCGCCGATCCTCGCGCCCCCGCTCGCCCTGCTGCATGCCCTGTTTCTGCATCTGCGCGCCGCGTCCCTGTTGCTGCGCGACGGCGGGCCAGGCCGCCAGCAGAGCGACGGCAAACGCCAGCGTAAGGAAGGTCTTCATGGCGTTGCAATAGTACGTAGCTTTGACCTTTCGAGGCGTGTCAGGTCAACGGTTTATTGTGACAATCCGTTACCCTCCTACCCCCATGGCCGAACTCAAAACCCGCATCCTGGTGGTCGACGACGACCAGCGCCTGCGCGACCTGCTCACGCGCTACCTCGGCGAGCAGCAGTTCGAGGTGCGCGCGGTGCGCGACGCGCCCGAAATGGACAAGTACCTCGCGCGCGAGCGTTACGACCTGATCGTGCTCGACCTGATGCTGCCGGGCGAGGATGGCCTCGCCATCTGCAGGCGCCTGCGCGCTACCGGTACTGCTCCAGCGATCATCATGCTCACCGCCAAAGGCGACGAGGTGGACCGCATCGTAGGCCTCGAGATGGGTGCCGACGACTACCTGCCCAAGCCCTTCAACCCGCGCGAGCTGGTGGCGCGCATTCACGCGGTGCTGCGGCGCAAGCCCAAGCCCGGCCTGCCCGGCGCGCCCGACGCGGAAAGCGGCCTGCACCGCTTCGGCGCCTTCGAGTTCGACCCCGCGACGCGCGAACTGAAGAAGGACGGCAAGCCGCTGGCGCTCACCACCGGCGAATACTCCGTGCTCAAGGTCCTGGTGCAGCATCCGCGCCAGCCGCTGTCGCGCGACCAACTAATGGAGCTCGCGCGCGGCCGCGAGTACGAGGTGTTCGATCGCGCCATCGACGTGCAGATCTCGCGCCTGCGCAAGCTCATCGAGGAAGACCCGGCCAAGCCCCGCCACATCCAGACGGTCTGGGGCCACGGCTACGTGTTCGTGCCCGACGGCACGCCGCGATGACGCTGTTCTGGCGATCCTTCCTGCTGATCGCCGCGCTGATCGTAGTGTCGGTGCTGGCCTCGTTCCAGATTCTGCGGGTGTACGAGCGCGAGCCGCGCGCGCGCGAACTCGCCAAGCAGACGGTGAGCGTGGTCAATCTCACGCGCGCCGCGCTGGTGAGCGCCGACCCTGTCCTGCGCCGCGAGCTGCTGGTGGAACTGAACGATCGTGAGGGAATCCGCATCTACCCGGTGACCAACGAGGAGGTGCTCGCAGCCTTGCACCCGGAAGGACCGCTCGAGCGCGTCGCTGCGCGCGTGCGCGCACAGCTGGGTCAGGCGACGCGCTTCGCCGCCGCGCGCGACGGCATGCGCGGCTTCTGGGTGAGCTTCTTCATCGACGAGGACGAGTTCTGGGTGATGCTGCCGCGCGAGCGCTTCGACCCGGATCTCGGCCTGGGCTGGCTCGGTTGGGGCGGCGCGCTGCTCGCCCTTGCCCTGCTCGGCGCCTGGCTGATCGCCTCGCGCATCGCGCGACCGCTGGCGGGCCTGGCCGAGGCCGCGCGCCGCATCGGCCGCGGCGAGGCCCCTGCGCCGCTCCCCGAAGGGGGCGAGCGCGAATTGCGCACGGTGCAGTCGGCGTTCAACCGCATGGCCGGCGACCTCGCCTCGATGGAACGCGAGCGGGCGATGGTGCTCGCCGGCATTTCGCACGACCTGCGCACGCCGCTGTCGCGGCTGCGCCTCGCGCTGGAGATGAGCGGCGCCGAGGCCGCCGC
>CAZVZV010000265.1:0-30500 GCA_964631735.1 uncultured Enterobacteriaceae bacterium | reverse complement strand
GGCAAACGCTGCCACGTACTCCTGCGCCACCTTGAGGTTGGCGGCGTCCATGCCGCCCTTTTCGGAAATCGCCTCGCCCACCGCGCGCACCGCGGCGGCGTTGGCTTCCGCGATCAGGCGCAGCGCGGTGGCCTCGCCCTGTGCGCGGTTGATTGCCGCCGCCTTCTCACCCTCCGACCTGAGCACCGCGGCCTGCTTCTCGCCGTCGGCGACGTTGATTTCCTGCTGGCGCTCGCCCTCGGATTTGGCGATCAGCGCGCGCTTCTCGCGCTCGGCGGTGATCTGCTGCTGCATCGAGCGCAGGATGGCCTCGGGCGGGGTGAGGCTCTTGATTTCGTAGCGCAGCACCTTGATGCCCCAGTTGCGCCCCGCCTCGTCGAGCGAGGCGACGATCTGCTTGTTGATCTCCTCGCGCGACTCGAAGGTCTTGTCCAGCTCCATCTTGCCGATCTCGCTGCGCAGGGTGGTTTGCGCCAGCTGCGAGATCGCCGCGATGTAGTTCGACGAACCGTAGGAGGCGAGGCGCGGGTCGGTGACCTGGAAATACAGGATGCCGTCCACGCCGAGCTGGGTGTTGTCCCTGGTGATGCAGACCTGCTCGGGCACGTCGAGCGGAACTTCCTTGAGCGAATGGCGGTAGGCGACCCGGTCGAACACCGGGATGATGAAATTGAGGCCCGGCTCGAGTGTGGTATGGAAGCGCCCGAAGCGCTCCACCACGAAGGCGCTTTGCTGCGGCACCACACGCACCCCCTCCAGCACGAAAGCCACCACCGCCGCGATCAGGAACACCCATACCGCGTAGGTCGGCGTCCGGGTCAACGCAAAGGTGGCGCCGGCGAGCACGACGGCGACGATCAACTTGACCAACATGGGGATTCTCCTCCTGCGTGCGGCAAGCGCCTCAGGCGGGACGCCTGGCGCTCACTTTGAGCGTATTGCCTTCGGTCGCGAGCACGTACACCAGCGCCCCGGGCTGCAAGGCCGTTTCGCCTTCAAGACGTGCATCCCAGCTCGCGCCCCGGTAGCGCACGCGCGCCAGCCCTGCCGGCTGGTCCACCCAGCTCTCGAAATTCGCCGGCTGGCCGGCGTCGATCGGCGCCATCTGGCGTGCGACATTGCGGGCGCGGTAAGCATGCACGAAGTAGGCGCCGAGCAACGCGATCACCGCCGCGGCGATGGATTGCAGCGCGAACCCGCCGCCGAGCCACGCCGCCGCGCCAGCGCCAAAAGCCGCCACGCCAAGGACGAGCAGATAAAAGGTGCCGGTGAGCAGTTCCGTGATCACCAGCGCCAGCCCGAGCAGCAGCCAGAGGAGGTAGGCATCCATGGCGGGTATTTTGCACGCGAAACGCATCGGCGCAAGCTCGGGCGGGGGTAGAATTTTCGCCATGCCCGAATCCACCCTGCGCGCGGTGTCCGAGGAACTGATCGAGCTGGCGGCGAGCGGCCACATGGCGCCGCCGTTCAGCGCGCGCCACCCGAAGCTCGACGCCGACATGGGCTATCGCGCCATGCTGCGCCTGCACCGGCATCGCCTGGCGATTGGCTGGAAGCCCGTGGGGCGCAAGATCGGCTTCACCAACCGCAGCCTCTGGGAGCGCTACGGCGTGCACGAGCCGATCTGGGGCTTTGTCTACGACCATACGCTGATCCGCGCCCCGCATAACCGCGCCGAGGTCGTGCTCGAGGGGCTGTCGCAGCCGCGCATCGAGCCGGAGATCTGCTTCGGCCTCAAGGCGCCACCGCCTCGTTCGCACGACGCGCACGCCATCCTTGCCG
The DNA here is from genome assembly GCA_964631735.1 of uncultured Enterobacteriaceae bacterium. Lineage (GTDB taxonomy): Bacteria > Pseudomonadota > Gammaproteobacteria > Burkholderiales > SG8-39 > JAABQT01. Next base: position 28,718 of record CAZVZV010000265.1, on the reverse strand, counting down.
CGATCGACTGGGTGGCGCACGCCGTCGAAATCGTGCATACCTTCCACCCGGACTGGAAATTCTCGCTGCCGGACTGTACCGCCGCCAACGGCCTGCACGGTCGCCTGGTGCTGGGCAAACAGATTCCAGTCTCCGACTTGCCGGACCTCGAGACCCGCCTGCCGGCGGCGCGAGTGGCGTTGCGCAGGGCAGGAAAACCGGTTGATGAGGGCACCGGCGCCAACGTGCTCGACAGCCCGCTCTACGCGCTGGCCCACCTGGTCGAGGTGCTGGCGATCCAGCCCGACTTCGACCAGTTGCACGCGGGAGAAATCGTCAGCACCGGCACGCTCACCGACGCCCACCCGGTCAAGCCGGGGGAGACCTGGAGCACCGCGTTCGAGGGCCTGCCGCTGCCGGGCCTGACCATCGCCTTCCGGTGATGCGGCCGCTGGAGGGCGTCACTGTCGTGGCGCTCGAGCAGGTGATCGCCGGCCCGTTCTGCACGCGGCAACTGGCCGAGCTCGGCGCGCGCGTGATCAAGATCGAGCGGCCCGAAACGGGCGACCAGTCACGCTCGATGGACCGCACCGTGCAGGGGCTCTCCTCGCACTTCGTGTGGACCAACCGCTCCAAGGAAAGCCTGGCCCTGGACGTGAAGCGCCCGGAGGCGAAGGAGATCCTTGCCCGCCTCATGGCGAAGGCGGACGTCTTCGTGCAGAACCTCGCCCCCGGCGCCGTGGAGCGCCTGGGCCTCGGGGCGGCGGAGCTGCGCGCGCGGCATCCGCGGCTCATCTGGTGCGGCATCTCCGGCTACGGGCCTTCCGGCCCGTACGCCGGCAAGCGCGCCTACGACCTGCTCGTGCAGTGCGAGGCGGGCCTGCTCTCCGTGACCGGCACGCCCGACGCGCCGGCCAAGGCGGGCATCCCGGTCGCCGACATCGCCGCCGGCATGTATGCGTTGACCTCGATCCTCGCCGCGCTGTTGCGCCGCGGGCGCGACGGCGAGGGCGCCACCCTCGACATCACCATGTTCGAAGCGCTGGGCGAATGGATGGGATTTCCGGCCTACTTCGGCGCCTACGGCGGCACGCCGCCACCGCGTTCCGGGGCCTACCACGCCACCATCGTGCCCTACGGCCCGTTCAAGGCGGGCGACGGCGGCACGGTGTTCCTCAGCATCCAGAACGAGCGTGAGTTCGCGCGCTTCTGCGACAAGGTGCTGAATAACGTCACGCTGGCGAAGGATGCGCGCTTCGCCTCCGGCCCTGCGCGCTTGCAGAACCGGGACGCGATGCACACGGAAATCGAGCGGGTGTTCGCCAAGCTCACGGCGGCGCAGGTGGTTGAGCGCCTGGAGCGCGCCGAAATCGCCAACGCACGGCTGAACACGATGCAGGAATTCTGGGAGCACCCGCAACTCGCAGCGCGCGGGCGCTGGGCCGAGGTTGGGTCTCCCGCCGGCAAACTTCGGGCCATGAAGCCGCCATTCAACCTTTCCGGCTTTGAACCGCGCATGGAAGCCATCCCGGCGCTTGGGGAGCACAGCCGCTCGATCCTCGCCGAGTTGGGCTACGGCGATGCGGAAATCAGCCGCTTCGCAACCGGGAAACTGATCTAGGTTTCCCTGAGCAAATCGATGAACCGCGCCTTCTCCCCCATCCGGTACACCTGGAAGTCCCGTTCATCCGCAGTCAGAATTTCCTTTACGCCCGCGCGCATGGCGAGACGAACCAGCGCGGCGTCGACAAAGTCCATCGGCTGATCCGAGTATTTCCGGGTCAGCCTCTCGATAGCCCGGAAGTCCAGGTCAGCGCGGTCGACCACCAGCAGGCCGACTTGCGCCGAGTCACCCAGCCAATCAAGGCAGCGCAGTTGCTGGTCAACCGACAGGAGCGAAAGCGTTTCGGCAAACACGCTTTCCGTGGTCAGGAACCGACCGCGATAATCGCGCAGGAATTGCCTGCAGCGCAGATGCAACGGGTCCCGTTCGTCGAACAGCGCTACCAGGAATCCGGAGTCAACGATGACGCTTCGCACGCACGTACTCGCGGTAGCGCTGCCGGAGAGGAGCGCGCGGCGGTCCTGGCGTATTCGGCGGCGTCGGCAGCACGGCTTCCGCGAGACTGCCCAACGTGGGGCCCGCATCGGCCAGCAGGTACTGCGCAACGCTCTGTTGGACCACTTCGCTTCGGGTCCGACCGGTCTGCGCGCAATGGCGTTCCAGGGACTTGGCGAGTGCGGGGTCCAGGCGGACAGAAAGCAGGTTGCGGGCAGTTGTCATACAACTCAGTATAATGTATGACAACGCGCCGGGGAAGCGCTAGCTTTTCCTGACCTCGATGCCCGCGGCGCGCGCGAGGTCCTTCTGCACGCGCGCCACGCGCTCCACCTCGCCTTTGGCGGCGAAGCGATCGTAGAAGCCCTCTTCGCGAAACTCGCGCACCAGCTCGCCCCAGGGGGCCAGGCGCTTCTCCCAGCGTTGCTGGCGGCCATCGGCAGGCTCGGAGTCCTCGCGCGCCAGCGCGGTGGCGACACGGATCAGCGCCTTGATGGTCACCGGCTTGGTGCCCATGTAGTTGTCCTTGCCCCAGCTGTCGCCGAACACGGCCTTCGCCGCCTTGAGGAAATCGCGGATCGCGCCGTAGTAGCGGTCCAGGTTCTTCGCGCTGCCGCCGGACACCTGGATCTTGCGCCAATCGGCGCGCACCCAGCGGTGCAGCTCGTTGAACAATTCGGCCTGCAGGATCCACTTGTCGCGCTGGCTGCGCCCACCCAGGCGGTTGACGCGGTAGCGCAGCGGGCTGTCGCCCTCGCGGTACAGCTTGTCCACCAGGCGCGCGGCGAACTTGCGGTCCGGCGCCGCCCAGGACACCTTCTCGTACAGGTCGACGAGGTGGCTCTTGTTGATGCGCGTCGGCGTGGAATTGATGATGACGAACATCTCGGTGGAGAAGTCCTCGCTCCTGCCGTCGAAGATCATGCAGGGCACGCGGATGGTGGCCGCTTCGGCCGGACGGTCCTGCAGGTAGAAGTACAGCGCGGCCAGGCGGTGCTGGCCGTCGATGATGAGGAATTTCTGACCCGGCTCCGACAGGTGGCCGACGCCGTCGCCCGCCGACTGGTAGCGCAGCGTCTCGGAGGTGAACAACAGCACCGTGCCGGGGATCGGCGGCTGTGTCACCGCCGTCTCGTAGAAATTGCGCAGTTGGCGCACCTTGGCCTGCGACAGCCCGCGCTGGAAGGCGGCGTCGGTGCGCTCGATGCGCGCGATGAACTGCGCGATGTCGTCGTCCTGGGCGATGCGCGAAGGCGCGATCTGCTCCCCATCGCCGTAGAAGCGGCTGATGAAACGCACCCTCGCCATCAGATCCTTGGCGGGGTAGCTGACGAAGTAGAAGATCCCGTCCTTCTGGCGGATCTGCGTTGCAAGCACGATTGCTGCCTCCGGGCGGGTGGCCCAGCGTTTGAGACCGGGCGAATGATACCGAAGGCCGTCGCCCCCCGCAGGAAAAGCCTTGGGCGACCCTAGCCGGGGCAGGCTGGCAGCATGAGGGCCTGCAGCACCTCGGCCGTGCGCCGGTTCTGGACGAAAGCGGCCACCCCGGAGTTCGCTGGGACCGCTTTCGGCAGCAGGGGGAGCGAGCGCCGCTCGGCGACCTTCCCGCCGGAAAACGCGATCGGCCCGACCCACTCCAGCACAACGTAGTCGTGGGCCAGGGTACGCCCGCGGTTCTCCCCGGCAGCGACCTTGGACACCAGCTTGTTCTCATAGCTGGCCAGGTACAGCGCTGCGTCCGCCTCCTGGGCGGCGTCGAGCAGCTCGGCGCGCACCTCTGCGCTCAGGGCATCTGGCCGTCCGGCTTCGAGGGTGAGCGAAATGTTTGCCCTGGCCGGCCGCGCATTGATCCGGGCGACCGCCTCATCGAAAGTGCTGCTTGCCCAGCGCCGGAAATCCTCACCTTGCAGCAGTACCTGGGGGGTGTAGACGATCCTGGCACGCATCACCTGCGCCAGCTTCCTCTGGCGCTCGGAGTGGCGCTGGTGTGCGTAGGGGTCCTTCCAGCCGATGTAGTCCCAGTAGTCCACGTGCAAGGACAGGGGTACCACCCGCTCCGGGGCGAGGCCCCGGCCCGCCAGGCCTTGCAGCCAGCGGTCGGCGGGCGGGCAGCTGTCGCAGCCTTCGGAGGTATAGAGCTCGACCAGGGCCGTGGTTTGCGGTCCGGAACGGGCCTGGCATTGCGCGGCCTGGACAGGGGCCAAGAGGGCAACGAGGGCAAGGAAGAGTGCGAGGCGCATGCGGATAGGTCGAAACGGCCTGCCCGCAGCTTACGGGCTCCCAAGGATAATGCCGGGTGTCCGCCAAACTCTCCATCCTGGACCAGTCTCCGGTGCTTTCCAGCGGCACCCCGGCCCAGGCGGTCCAGGCCACGCTGGACCTTGCCCGCCGCGCCGAGGAACTGGGCTACCACCGCTACTGGCTCGCCGAGCACCATGCCATCGCCGCGCTCGCCGATCCCTGTCCCGAGGTGCTGCTGGCACGCCTGGGCGCCGAGACCAGGCGCATGCGCATCGGTACCGGCGGCGTACTCCTGCCTTACTACAGCCCGTTCAAGGTTGCCGAGGTCTTTCGCATGCTGGAGGCCCTTTACCCTGGCCGCATCGACCTGGGCATCGGCCGCGCGCCGGGCGGCGACCAGCGCACCGCGCACGCGGTAGCGGGCGGGCAATTCCCGAGCGCGGACGACTTCCCGCAACGCGTGTGGGAGCTGGTCGGACACCTGGATGGCACGCTGCCCGAGGACCATCCGCACAAGCGGGTGCGAGTGCAGCCCGGCGGCGGAACCACGCCCGAGATCTGGCTGCTCGGCTCCTCGGACTACAGCGGGCTGCTCGCCGCGCAGTTGGGCCTGCGTTTCGCCTTCGCGCATTTCATCAACGCCAAGGGCGGCGATGCCGTGACGCGCGCCTACCGCGAGCGCTTTCAGCCCTCCGCCCGCGAAAAGACACCTGCGGCGATCGTGTGCGTGTTTGCCATCTGCGCCGAGAGCAACGCCGACGCCGAACGGCTCGCCGCCTCGATCGACCTGCGGCGCCTGCACATGGCGCTCAACCTCGACACGCCGGTGCCCACGCTCGAGGAGGCATCGAGCCATGTTTACACGGACGAGGAACGCCGCTACGTGCTCAGCCAGCGCGAACGCGCGGTGATCGGCGGGCCGGACAAATGCCGGCGCGACCTGGTCGCGCTGGTCGAGCGCTACGGCGCCGACGAACTGATGCTGCTCACCATTACCGGCGACTACGCGACCCGGCTGCGTTCCTACGAGCTGCTCGCGGAGGCCTTCGGCCTGGGCTAGAACAGCGCCAGGACTTCCTCGTGGCCGCGCTCGCGCGCGAGGTCCAAAGCGGTCTTTCCCTCCAGATTCTTGGTGCCGGGCGCACGCATTCGCCCGAGCAGCAACCGCGCTGTGTCGAGGTGGCCCGCATCGGCTGCTCCGTGCAAGGGCGTGTTGCCGCGCAGGTCGAAGACGTCCGCATCGGCGCCGCGCTCGAGCAGCAGCCGCACCGTGGAAGCATTGCCGCTCAACGCCGCCCAATGCAGCACCGACTCGGCATCGTCGTTCCTCGCGCGCGGGTCCGCACCGGCATCGAGCAGCAGCAGCGCGCAGCCCGGTTCCGAGGTCAATGCGGCAAGGTGGAGGGCTGTCTCCCCCGTGTTGCTGCGGGAACGGACGTTCGCGCCCGCATCGAGCAGCAGCCGCGTCAGCGCGCGCATGCCCTTTTCGGCTGCGCGGTGCAGCGGCGTCTCACGCTGCGCGTTGCGCGCCTGCACGTCGACCTTGCCCCCGAGGACGAGGATCGCCGCCACCGGTTCCTTGTCCTCGCTGATCGCCTGGAACAGACGCTCGGTTTCGCCTTGCGCCTGTGCCGCCGTGGCACAGGCGAGCGCCATGATCGCGATCGAGCGTCTCATTCGCCGGCGAGGACTTCGGCCAGGTGCCGCGTGCGCCGCCCACCAAGGCCCTCGATTTGCTCGCGGCAGGAAAAGCCGTCGGCGATGATCATGGCTGCGGGCGGCGCCGCGCGCAGCTTGGGCAAAAGGACCAGTTCGGCGATGCGCCGCGAAGCGGCATCGTACTCGCGCTTCAGGCCAAAGGACCCGGCCATGCCGCAGCAGCCGGTGTCGGGCGACTCGACTTCGAGGCCCGCGGCGCGCAGCAACTTCAGGTCGTCGGCGTTGCCGCCGAGCGCCTTCTGGTGACAGTGGCCGTGCAGCAGCGCCCGCCCAGCGAGGCGAGGCGGCGTCCAGCCTCGCTGCTGCAGAAATTCGCCAAGCGAGACTGCCTGCCGCGCCAGCTCCGCGGCGCGGGCATCGTCGGGCAGCAACTGTTGCAGTTCGTCGCGGAACACCGACAGGCAGGCAGGCTCGAGGATCACCAGGGGAATTCCCGGTTCGACCACAGCCATCATCCGCTGCAACGATGCCTTGGCGCGATCAAGCATGCCCGCGTCGTAGTACGGCCGTCCGCAGCACAGATGCTCGCGCGGCAGCTCGACGCGGCAGCCGCTCGCCTCGAGCACCTTCGCCGCCGCCGCCGCGGTTTCGGGCCGGAAATGGTTGTTGAAGGTGTCGTCGAACAGGATCACGCGCTCCCCGCCCGCGCTTGCGCGGAAAGCAGCACGAAAGGTCTTCGCTGCGAACTGTGGCAGGCGCCGTCCGGCAGCAAATCCGGCGAAACGTCGGCCAATCGCACCCGCCGCATTCGCCAGCGCGGGGGCGCGCGCGGCGAACGGCGCCCACTCGCCGATGCGCGCGAGCGCCTGCAGGGCGAGCGGCCGCGCCTTCTTTTCATAGTAGTGCGACAGGAATTCCGCCTTGTAGGCAGCCATGTCGGTGTGCGTCGGACAGTCGCTGCGGCAGCCCTTGCAGCCGAGGCACCAGTCGAGCGCCTCCTTCACCTCCTCGCTCTGCCAGCCGTCGGTGATCACCTCGCCCTGCAGCATCTCCCACAGCAGGCGTGAGCGGCCGCGCGTCGAGTAGCGCTCCTCGCCGGTGGCGCGATAGCTCGGGCACATGGTGCCGCCGGTTTTCGCCCGGCACTTGCCCATGCCGATGCAATGCTCGGTGGCGCGAGTGAAACCATCGCCGACGTCGCTCTTGAACGCTAGCGTGGTTTGCAGCGTGACCGGCTTGTACTGCGGGCCGAGGCGAAGGTGCTCGTCCACCTTGTACGCATCGATCAGCTTGCCGGGATTCATGCGGTTCAGCGGATCCCAGATACGCTTGAACTCGCGAAAGGCCTGCATCAGCTCGGGCCCGTACATCGCGGGAAGGAATTCGGCGCGCGCCTGGCCATCGCCGTGCTCCCCCGAAAGCGAGCCGCCGTACTTCACCACCAGCGCCGCCGCTTCCTGCAGGAAGACTCGCCAGCGCGCCAGGCCCTGCGGCGTCCTCAGCTCGAAGGTGATGCGCGCGTGGATGCAGCCGTCGCCGAAATGCCCGTACAGCGAGGTGCGGTAGCCGTGGCGGTCGACCAGCGCCTGGAACTCGCGCAGGTAGTCCCCCAGGCGCAAAGGGTCCACCGCCGCGTCCTCCCAGCCGACGACGGGATCGGGACCCGGCGTACTCTTGAGGTTGAGCGACGTGGCCGAGGCGCCCGTTTCACGGATCGCCCACAGCCGGCTCATCTGCGCCGCGTCTTCCACCAGCAGCCCGCGCAGCGCGCGCGCCTTGGCGATAGCCTCCTCACGCGTGTCGCCACCGAACTCGATCATCAGCCAGGCCCTGCCCTCGGGCAGCAAGCCGATGTCCTCCAGCTTCAAATTGCGCTCGCGCAGCCCGCCGATGATCTTCTCGTCGAGCCCCTCGCAGGCGATCGGGCCCGCCGCCAGCACTTCCGGCACCGCGTCGCCCGCGGCGTAGATGTCGGGGTAGCCCTGTACCAGCAGCACGCGGTGCGCGGGGCTTTGCACCAGCGTCGCCTTCGCCTGCAGCGTGAGCGCGCAGGTGCCCTCGGTGCCGACCAGGGCGCGCGCCACGTTGAAACCGTTCTCCGGCAGCAGCTGGTCGAGGTTGTAGCCGGAGACACGGCGCTTGATCTTCGGGAAGCCGGCGCGGATCAGGGCGGCGTACTTGTCCGCCAACGCCTTCAGCGCGAGATAGATCTGCGACTGGCGGTTTCCCAGCGCAGCAATCCGGCGGAACTCGGCCTCGTCGGTCGGCCCGCACCAGAAGCGCGCGCCGTCGTAAGTGAGCACTTCGAGCGCCTCGATGTTTTCCGCCGTCTTGCCCGCCATTACCGAGTGCGCGCCGCAGGAATTGTTGCCGATCATGCCGCCGAGCGTGCAGCGCGAATGCGTGGCCGGGTCGGGACCGAAGGTGAGGCCGTGCTTCTCGGCCTCCGTGCGAAGGCTGTCGCACACCACGCCCGGTTCGACGTTCGCCGTGCGCGCCGCGGGATCGACGGCGAGCACGCGGTCCATGTACTTCGAGCAGTCGATGACGACCGCCACGTTGACGCTCTGGCCGCAGAGCGAGGTGCCCCCGCCGCGCGCGAGGATCGGCGCGGAATGGGCGCGGCAGGCGGCGACCGCGGCGACCATGTCCTCGGCCGAGCGCGGCAGCACCACGCCGATCGGCACCTGCCGGTAGTTGGACGCATCGGAGGCGTACGCAGCGCGCGCGCCGGCATCGAAGCGCACCTCCCCCGCGACCGCAGCCGCGAGGGCCGCCTGCAGTTGCTTCATGCCGGCAGTGTAACGGGGTCGAGCACGCCGATCACCGGCGGCGGCGGGCAATCGAGCGCCGCCGCGCGCTACGCCACGTGCTCGGCGTCGGTTCCTGAATCAGCCAGCGCGCGCTCGGCGCGGCGCTCCTGCGCGCGCCCGAGCGCCAGCGCGAGTGCGAGCCAGGCAGCGGCGAGCGGAATTGCTGCAAGGGAAATCGAGCGCAGCTCCATGCCGAGCGCGCGCAGCGCCGCGAACAGCCAGCCGCCCAGGGCGTCGCTGCCTCGAAACACCACCGTGTCGATCACGTACTTCGCCTTGTATTTCTCCTCGCGCGCCAGCACGGTGAACAGCACCTCGCGCGCCGGATTGGAGATGGCGAAATTGGCAGTGCGCTGGATCGCCTGGAACGCGATCACTACCGCGAGCACCGGCGACACCGCAAGCGCCAGGAATCCCACTGCGAATACCAGCGGCAGGAAAGCGGCCGCAGCGCCCACGCCGAAGCGCGCGATCAGCCTGCCAGTGGCGAAGAACTGGACGGCGAGCGTGAGCAACCCGACTGCCAGGTCGATGGTGGCGAACATCCGGATGCGCACCGCAGGATCGTCTGACGCGGCGGCGACAATGTTCGCCTGCTGGAAGTAGAGGAAAGTCCCGGCAAAGGAAAGCAGCATCACCCACAATGCAATTCCGGCCAGGTATGGCGAACGCAAAGTCATCGAAACCCCGGCGACCCAGCCCCCGCCCAGTCCGCGCTCGATGTCTCGCGCGGCGGACTGCCTGGCCGCACCGCCCGCCACTGATTCCAGCCGCCGCGCGCAGTAGACCGCGGACTCGAGCAGGAGCACAGCCACGATCAGCAGGTTTGCCGGGCCGAGCGGCACCGAGAGCCAGACCGTCAGCGCTGGGCCGGCCAGCGCCCCTGCCGTGCCTCCCGCGGCGATGAAGCCGAACAGGCGCTTGCCCTGCTCGGCAGTGAACAGGTCGGCCATGAACGACCAGAACACCGAGACCGCGAACAGGGTGAAGACGCTGATCCAGACAAAGAACACCCGCGCCACGATCGTCCTCTCGACGTCGAGCGTCAGCAGCAGCCAGAACAGGACGATGTTGGCGGCGAAGAAATGATAGACAATCGGCACGAAGCGCCGGCGCGGCAGCCGCGCCACCACGGCGCCGTAGAGCGGCACCGCCGCCAGCATGGTGACGAAGGTGGCGGTAAACAGCCATTGCAGGTTGCGTACGCCGCCGGCGACGCCCATCTCGTCGCGCAGCGGCCGCAGCACGTAGTAGCCGGCGAGCAGGCAGAAGAAATATGCGAACGACCAGACCAGCGCCTGGATTTCCCCCGGGCGCACCGCCGCCGCCCGCGAAATCCAACGCTGCAGGATCGCTTCACGCTCGCTCGTCATCGGGCCTGCTTCATTCGAGGACTGACTTTACTAGAATGGGCGCATGGACGAGGACCGACGCGCCACTCTGCACACGCTCGGCGCCCTCGCCGGCCTCGCCCTGATGGGAACCGCGTCCAGCAAGGAAGCCATGCCGGCCCGCCCGATCCCGTCGAGCGGCGAGAAGCTGCCGGTCATCGGCATCGGCACCTGGCAGACCTTCGACGTGGGCGGCGACTCTGCCGCGCGCACGACATTGAAGGAAGTGCTGCGCCTTTTCTTCGCCGGCGGCGGGCGCGTGCTGGATTCATCGCCGATGTACGGTTCGAGCGAGTCGGTGGTCGGCGACGCCTGCGCGGACCTGGGCATCTGCGAGCCGTTGTTCATGGCGACCAAGGTCTGGACGCAGGGCCGCGAGGAAGGCGCTCGGCAGATGCAGCGCTCCATCGAGCGCATGCGCGCCGGGCGCATGGACCTGATGCAGGTGCATAACCTCGTCGACGTGGAGATCCACACGCCGACGCTTCGTGAATGGAAGGCGCAGCAGCGCGTGCGCTACATCGGCATCACGCACTACACTTCCTCCGCCTACGCCGAGGTGGAGCGCTGGCTGAAGACGAAACAGTACGACTTCCTGCAGATCAACTATTCGCTCGCCGAGAGTGAATCGGAAAAACGCATCCTGCCCCTCGCGCAGCAGCTCGGCGTGGCGGTGATCGCCAACCGCCCGTTCGCCGAGGGCGCCATGTTCCGCCGCGTGCGCGGCAAGCCGCTGCCGCCCTGGGCGGCGGAGCTCGGCATCGCCAGCTGGGCGCAATATTTCCTCAAGTGGATCGTCGGCCACCCCGCGGTGACCTGCACCATCCCCGGCACCGGCAAGCCCGAGCACATGACGGACAACCTGGCCGCCGGAAGCGGCGCGCTGCCGGACGAGGCGCAGCGCCGGCGCATGGCGCAGGCCTACACCGCGCTGTAGGGTGGGCCAACGGCCCACCGATGATGGGCCAATGGCCCACCGGTGATGGGCCGTTGGCCCACCCTACTCGTAGCCTGGCGGCGGGGCGAAGGCGTAGTACTCGCGCTCGATCAGGCGCGCCACCGCGATGCTGCGGTAATCGCCGTACTGCGGGGCAATGATCTGCACGCCCACCGGGAGCTTCCCGCCCGCGAGCTCGATCGGCGCGATGGTCGAAGGCAGGTAGCACATCCCCGAGTAACCCGCCCAGAACATCTGCGTGGTCGAGGGTTGCGGCTTGCCGTTGACGTCGATCATGCGCTCCCAGCGCTCGCCCTTCTGGTTCTGGGGAAAGGCAGGGGTTGCCGCCGCAGGGCATAGGAGCACGTCCCACTGCCTGAAGAACTCGACCCACAGCAGGCGCATCTGGTGGCGGCGGTTGGACCAGCCGAGCCATTCCTTGTGGCGCATGACGTTGGCGCGAGCGGCCTGCGCCTCGTAGCTCATATCCTCCTTGGGGCGCTTGTGCGACAGTTCCTCCCACAGCGCGACGTGCTGCGGCGACTGCCGCGCGGAGGTTGCCGCGCGCAGCAAGGCGACGAACACCCGGTGCGCTTCTGCCGGATCGAAATCCGGCCGCGCCCGGTCCGACACTTTCGCACCCTCCTTCGCCAGCGCGCTCGCCAGGCGCTCGATCGCGCCTGCGACGCTCGCATCGACTTCCGCGGTCGGGTGCGAGGGCATCACCGCCACGCGCAGCTTGCGCAAGGACGAGAGCTTCGGCCTTTGCAGCGCGAGCTTCCAGCCTGCGCCGTCGACCTCGTCGGGGCCTGCGATCAGGTCCAGCACCATCGCCAGGTCCTCGGCGCTGCGCGCCATCGGGCCGATCGCCGTGATGTCGCCGGGAAGCACCGCGCCAGGCAGCGCATGTCCCTTCGGCGAGCAGATGCCCCAGGTCGGCTTGTGGCCATAGACGCCGCAATAGTGCGCGGGCCCGCGGATCGAGGCGCCGATGTCGCTGCCGAGCTCGAGCGCGGTGAGCCCCGCCGCGAGCGCCGCCGCCGAGCCGCCGGAGGACCCGCCCGGCGTGCGCAGCAGGTCCCAGGGATTGCTGGTGGTGCCGTAGATCGGGTTGAAGCTCTGCCAGTCGGCAAGCAGCACCGGTACGTTGGTCTTGCCGAAGACGATGGCACCGGCGCGCTTCACGCGCTCGACCGCCAGCGCGTCCTTTTTCGCGATGTTGTCCTTGAATTCCGTCAAGCCCCTGGTGGTCGGCCAACCGGCGACGTCGAAGGATTCCTTCACCGTCATCGGCAGGCCGTGCAACGGGCCCTTCCTTCCCTTCGCGCGATCGGCGGCGCGCGCCGCCTCGCGCCCGGCGTCCAGGTCCATCACGCAGATGGCATTCAGCGCGCGGTTATGCTGGCGCACGCGCGCCGCGTAGAGGTCGAACAATTCCAGCGCGCTGATCTTCTTCGCGCGCATTGCCTGCAACAGCTTGGTGGCGGACCAGAAGGCGGGAAAAATGGGGTCTGACCCTATTTTTGGTTCCGTTAGAATTCTCCACGATTTGCGACCAGGAGAACACCCCCATGCTGCAGGCAAGCACGGCCGACCTTGCCACGCTGGTCGAGCCCGACCGCGTGAGGAAAGAGGTCTACACCGACCAGCGCATCTTCGAGCTGGAGATGGAGCGCATCCACGAACGGTACTGGGTCTACTGCGGACACGAATCGCAAGTGCCCGAGGCCGGCGACTACTTCACGGTGCAGATCGGGCGCCAGCCGATGCTGATGGTGCGCGGCAAGGACGGCAAGGTGAACGTGCTCTACAACCGCTGCCCTCACCGCGGCAACATGATGTGCGGCGATCGCAGCGGCAACACCGGCGAATTCTTCCGCTGCTCCTACCATGCCTGGACCTTCCAGCACGACGGCAAGCTGCGCAGCATCCCGATGATGGAATCGGGCTATGCCGGCACGCGCTACGGCAAGGACAACCCGGATTGCAGCATGAAGCGGGCCGCGCGCGTCGAGAGCTACCGCGGCTTCGTCTTCGCCAGCCTCGCCGCGGACGGGCCGACGCTGCTCGAATTCCTCGGTGCTTCGAAAATTGCCTTCGACGACATGTGCGACCGCGCCCCCGGAGGCGAAGTCGAGGTGGTGCCCAATTGCTTTCGTGTCATCCAGCACTCGAACTGGAAGATCTTCCTGGAAAACCAGCTCGACGCGCTACATCCGTCGGTGGTGCACCAATCCACCGGCCGCGCCGCGCACGAGGTGGAGAAGGACATCGCGAAGAAGACCGGCAAGGCGCCGCTCTCCTACCACATGCTCTCGGCGTTCGCGACCGTGACCATCGACAAGTGGGACAACTTCCAGACCCTCAATTATCCCCACGGCCACTGCATCCTCACCGGGTACATGGGCCTGCGCCCGAAAGATCCCGACACGCTCGCCTACGAAAAGGTGATGCACAAGGCCTACGGCAAGGCGCGCACCGAGGAGATCCTCGGGGTCAACATCCACCACGTGCTGATCTACCCCGGACTGTCGGTGCAATCGCCGCTGCAGCAGTTGCGCGCGGTGCGGCCCCTGGGCGTGGACAAGACGCTGACCGAGATCTGGCACTTTCGCCTGAAGGGCGCGCCCGAGCCGATCTACCGACGCTCGCTCGCCTACTACAACCTGGTCAACTCGCCGGCGACGCTGATCAACGCCGACGACCTCGAGAACTTCTGGAAGGTCCACCAGGGCCTCGCCTCGGACGGCGGCGACTGGGTGAGCTTCGGCCGCTTCCACGGCCGCGACATCGAAAAGAACGGCGTGATCGAGACCGGCCCGAACATGGGCACCTCGGAAGCGCCGATGCGCAACCAGATGAAGGCCTGGGCGCAGTACATGGGAAATGGCCGGTGAGCGCCAGGCACCAACACGACGCGGAGCAGTTCCTCTACCGCCAGGCGGACCTGCTCGACGCGAAAAAGTGGCAGGGCTGGATCGACCTGTTCGCCGCCGACGGCGTGTACTGGATGCCGCCCGACCCGTCCTACACGACCTGGGATGGCACGCCCGCGATCTTCGCCGAGGACAAAAACCTGATGACGGTGCGCATGAAGCGCGTGCTGCACCCCGACGCCTGGTCGCAGCGGCCGCTGTGGGGCACCAATCACGTGGTTTCCAACGTGGTGATCGACAAGGCGGCGAAGAACGGCGACCTGGTGGTGCGCTCGCGCTTTCACATGATGGAGTTGCGCCGCGACGACGTGCGCCACTTCGCCGGGCAGTACACCCACCACCTGAAAAAGACCAAGGGCGGCTACCGCATCAAGCTGCAGCGCGTGGACATGACCAACGCGCAGGCGACGTACGACTACGTGCTGCAGGTGTGGGTCTAGGGCGTCCCGCGAGGTGACCGCCAATCCTCGCGTCCGCAGGGCGCCGCTGCAACGCCTTCATTTGGTCTGGTTCCGACCCAAAGCAGACATCCGGGCACCAAGCGCGGGCACTTCCCCCCTGGGGTGCCGATACCGTGTGCGGATGCAGGTGGCTATGCAGTCGCGCTGATTGAGGGGTCAAAGACTTGAGCGTAGTCTGACCGAGCTATTGAGGCACTGGGTGTTTTTGGGTGCGGCATACAGCCTTGTGGCGTCTGCGCTCCCTATGCGATATCTAGATCTCAGGTTGAGTTCGTTGCACAAAAAAGGGGTCCGGCTAAGGCCATCGCCTTCAACCGGGCCTCAGTCCGGCGGCAAATGTCGGAGTGGAGAGGGGCCGCCGGGGGTATTCCAGTTCCCAGGGATTAAAATGCCGCTGCACGTCCTTCACCATCGGACCTGCTGCTTGAGCCGCCTTCCGTAGCTGTTCTAGAGGCGTCGCTTCTGATGTGGGGATTCTGTCGCAGCGCGCCGAGCGCGCTGCGCGTATCCTTCGCATCGAAGTCGAATCACGCGGTCTTGGCGCTGTGCGCCTACAACCCGAAGGGAGAGCCATGAACAAGAACATAGCCATCGTCCTCCTCCTCGTGCTCGCGGCCGGCTGCACTAGCAACCCGCGGGATGGAGCCGACGCGCCGCCGATGGATCCGTCGCGCAGGGTGAGCGAGCAGGACTGCAGCAGAGCCATCGATACCGGCGGCGGCAACCTGATGTGCCGGGAGGTCACTGAGCCCGAGCGCCGCGCCAGGATCGCGGAAGAAGAGCGGCTGGCCAGGGCCCGGAGGGAAGCCGAGGAGCTTGCCGCGCGCGAGCGCGTCGAGCGTGAGCGCGCCGACCAGCTTGCCCGGGAAGAGGCCACCCGGAAGCAGCGGGCTGCCGAGGAGGAGCGGCTCGCCGCCGAGGCCGCGCGCAAGGCCCAGGTGGAGCGCGAGCGTCAGGAGAGGGCGGAGGCAGAAGCCCGTGCCCGCCAGCGCGCCGAGCAGGAAGCGCGTGAGGCAGCCGAGCGTGAGTGTCGGCGTCTCGAGCAGGAACGGCTCGACGGCCGCGCTCTACTCGCGAACTTCGTCGCCAACTACGGCAAGGTCGAGGAGTTCAAGGGGATAGCCGGGCAGATCACCGTGTTCCTCGACAAGGCTCGCAAGGTGAAGCCATGCCCGCCAGCATGAAGTCTGCAAATCGCGCTGCTTGTTGAAGTTGTGATGGCATAGGCGTGTGCGCTACTTTTCAGATTGCGCTATGGAGTAAGACGGAAGTGTATGCCGTCTACCAGCGCGTTGTTGTCCGACGCCTCCCGCTTGCTACGCTGCGCATGCGGCGCGGCAAAACGCGAACGTTAACTGTGCCAGGAATGTGCCACTACCTCTTTGAAAGGTAGCGGCTAGGGCAGGGTACTACTGGCAAGCGTTACGAGATCAGCCTGTTAGTCCGGTTTGATGCCAGCGGCCCGGACGACCTCCGGCCAGCGCTTCAGCTCGCCCTTGATGAACGCGTCGAATTGCTGCGGCGTGCCGCCGACGATCTCGGCCGCCTGCGCTTCCGTGATCGCGGTGCGCACCGAGGGGACCTGAAGAACCTGGTTGAAGATGCCGTTGACGCGCGTCACGAGCGATGGGTCCATGCCTGCCGGGCCCACGATGCCGTGCCAGACGCTGACGTCGAAGCCGGCGATTGTCTGTCCCGCCGGGGGCGTGTTCGGCAGTTGCGGCATCGGCCGCATCGAGGCGCCGGCAAGCGCGCGAATCTTCCCCTCCCTGATCTGCCCCAACGACGTCGAGACGGTGATGATCGCGGTGTCCGCATCGCCGCGCAGGAGCGAGAGCAGCATCTCGGCGCCCGAACGGTAGACCACGTTCACCTGGTCGATGCCCGCCTGGCTGTTGAGATAGGCCATGAACAGATGCGTCCAGTTGCCCATGCCCGCCGATGCGTAGTTGAACTTGCCCGGCTGCTGCTTTGCCGCAGCCACGTATTCGGCCAACGTCTTGTAGGGAAGCGTCGGGCGGATGAGGATGACCGCCGGCAGGTAGACCGCGTGGATGATCGGCGTGAAGGCGGTGTGCGGATCGTAGGGCAACTTGACGAGCGTGTGCGAGACGGCATTGGGGCCGACCTCGGCGAGAAACAGCGTGTAGCCGTCCGGCTTTTCGCGTGCCACGGCCGCCGCCGCTATGGTGCCGCCGGCGCCGGTGCGGTTCTCCACGACCAGCGCCTGCCCGTTGGCGAACTGCGCGAAGCCGCTCGCCAGGTTGCGCGACAGCGTGTCGGCCGCGCCGCCGGCGCCGACCGGCACCAGCAGGCGGACCGGCCGCTCGGGCCATTGCGCGGCCGGCTGGGAAGAGGCGGGGACGGCAGCGAAGGCGGCAATCGCCAGGGCCGCGATTCCGGCGAGTCGGCCGAGGAACCGGCGCTGAGCCAAGCAGGCAAACGGCATGAGAACTCCCTCCGAAGCGGATAACGTCAAGTTTACCAATTAGTCGCACCCTGCACCCCGCTCCCAGCGGTCCGCAACGATAGCCAACTCCACGGCCGTCAACAAATGCAAAACCGTGAAGAAATGCGGAGTGGGTCTTCGCGCCAAAGCTCAACATGAGGCTATTGACCAACATCTATGGGCAATAACTTGGGCCGGAGCAAGAAGATGAAGAGGTCAGCTGTTGTACTTATCCTAAGTTTGGTTTCGTTCGCGGCAAACGCGGTCGAAAACTACCCCGAAGTCCCTGCAACGCCGGGCGACTTGGACTGGGCATTCGTTCAGCAAACCAAGTCGGGCCTCAGAGCCTACATTGCCAAGACGTCACTAAAGGTGCTGCCGGACCGATCCGGGTTCGCTGTCTGGCTGAAGGTCATGCGCCCAGAAGATTCATCCATCGCCCCAATGGCCGCGTACATGCTGCATGACTGCGAAAAACCACGCCGGTTGCGACTTAACCAGGCGGTGAATTTGCTCACCCACGCACAGTTCGCCGAGGGAAGGTCCGGTTGGCTTGCGGATGTGCCTATTTCAACAGCCATCAAACAAGATTTCTGCCCGAAAATCGCCAAACTGAAGGCACAGGAAGAACGCGATCGCACTCCTGTTGGAGTACTCGCGGATAGCAAGTTCAGGTAACGCCGAAATAGTTTCTTTCGACTTCCATCTATCAGAAGCGTGCACCTGCACCCCGCAAGCAGGCGCGCCTGAAGCCATGCGTTAGCCGGCCAATGTCAGCTTCTGGCCGTATCGAGACGTCCACACCGTAGTCCGAATGCATGACTGCGACGTGTTGGAGCAGTTGCCAACATAGCGCCAACTTGCTAGCGTCTCCAACACGCTGGCAAGGCCGATTGGCTCTACGGGTTTACTACGCCGGCTCAGTTACTCGTCGATTTCTGGGCGGACGTGGAGAACTGGAGGCTTTGACATGAAGACCGTGACTCTTTCTCTGGCGGCGCGCGGGGACGCGCATGCCCTGCTTGCCGCGGGGGTGCTGCGCAAGAATGCCGGCGGACAAATCGAATTTCCGTTCGACGCTGTGCGTGTAGATTTCATGCTCAAGGCTGCGTAGCGGACCATCAGCGTGAATCCGAGAACAGCGTGGTTCGTTCTGCTGGCGGCGGCGATCGCCCTTCCTGCCACTGCCCAGAACTATCCCTCGCGCCCAGTGCGCCTGATCGTGGGCTTCGCCCCGGGCGGCGGGGTGGACATCAATGCGCGCATGCTCGCGCCCAAGCTCTCCGAGTACCTCGGCCAGCAGGTGGTGGTGGAGAACGTGCCGGGCGCCGGCACCAATATCGCCAACGAGCGCGTCGCCAGGGCGGCTCCCGACGGCTACACGCTACTCATCAACACCGGCGCACTGGCGATCAACATGTCGCTGTACCGCAACCTGCCGTTCGACGCGCTGCGCGACTTCTCCCCGGTATCGGTGTTTTCCGAGAGCCCGAACGTACTGGTGGTGAACGCCAAGCTCGCGGCGGCGAGCGCCAAGGACCTGGTGGCGATGGCGCGCGGCGCGCCCGGCAAGCTCAACTACTCCTCGGCCGGCGTGGGCACCACACAGCACCTGGCGGCGGAGCTGTTCAAGCTGCGCACCGGCACCTTCATCGTGCACATCCCGTACAAGGGCACCTCACCCTCGCTCACCGGCCTCATCGCCGGGGAGGTGGACCTGTCGTTCGCCAACGTCCCGTCAATCCAGGCGCATCTGAAGTCCGGCAGGCTGCGCGCGCTGGCTACCGCCGCCCCACGCCGAGACCCGCAGCTGCCCGACGTGCCGACGATGAAGGAAGCCGGCGTGGAAGACGTCGAGGTGGTGGTCTGGTACGGCGTGCTCGCACCCGCGGGCACGTCGCGCGACATCGTGCAGACGCTGGCCAACGGCATCGTGCGGGCGACGCGCGATCCCGAGGTGCGCAGGCGCATGCTCGAGCAGGGCGCCGAGCCGGTGGGCAGCACGCCCGAGGAGTTCGCCAAGCTGCTGCGCGAGGAAGTCGCGCGCTGGGCCGAAGTGGTGAAGATCTCCGGCGCGCGCGCCGAGTAAGTTGCGAGCTCTGGCCGGAAGTATTACCATAGCTAATCCAGGTAATACTAGAGGGGCTCGATGGCGCACCAAGTCACGGTCAAAGGTCAGGTCACCATTCCCAAGCGGGTGCGGGAGCATCTCGGCATCCGGCCGGGCAGCGGGGTGGAGTTCGAAGTCGGCCCGCAAGGGGACGTGCTGCTGCGCAAGGCCGGGCGCCCCGCGAAGGGCGACCATCCGCGCAGCAGCCGTTTCGCTGCGTTGCGTGGTACGCGCAAGACCGGCATGACGACGGACGAAATCATGAATCTGCTGCGCGGCTACGATGAGGACGCGGGCGACCGGGGATTCAAAGTCAGGAAGAAATGATCCTGGTCGATTCCTGCGTCGTCATCGACGTGCTGGAAAACGATCGCAATTGGGCAGGCTGGTCGCAGATGCAACTCGAGAACTGGAGCGCACGCGGCCCGCTGCTGATCAATGCGGTGATCTACGCCGAGCTGTCCGCCTACGCCTCGAGCAAGGAATCGCTGGAAGCCGAGATCGCCGCGGCCGGCCTCGCCATGAGCGAACTGCCGCGCGAAGCCTTGTTTCTCGCAGGCCGCGCGCACGCCGCTTACCGCAGGCGCGGCGGCACGCGGGCCGGCGTGCTCGCCGATTTTCTGGTCGGCGCCCACGCCGCGGTGCTCAGGATCCCGATACTGACGCGCGACGTCACCCGCTTTCGGGCGTATTTTCCGACGATCAAGCTGGTGAGCCCGTAAGGTCAACCGCCCGGCCGTTGCGGGAAACTGCGCCCGAAGATTTCCTCGGCGATGCGGTTCTTGAGGATTTCGATCGAGCCGCCGGCGATCATCCAGCCGCGGCAGCGGCGCACGCAGTACTCGACCAGCGACTCCTGGCTGTAGCCCAGTCCGCCCATCACCTGCAGCGCCTCGTTGGCCACGTCGAACCCTGCCTGGTTGCAGAAGGCCTTGGCGATCGCGGTTTCCTCCGCCGAGGGGAAGCCTCGATCGGCGTTGACCGCCGCGCGGTACAGCAGCAGCTGCCCCGCATCCAGCTTCATCTTCATCTCGGCGAATTTCCACTGCAATCCCTGGAACTCGCACAGCAACCGGCCGAACTGCTTCCTTTGCATAGCCCACTGCCGTGCTTCCTCGTAGGCATAGCGCCCGAGTGCGAGCGAGCGCGCGGTGTTGCCGATGCGCTCGACGTTGAAACCCGCGATTTGCTTCTTGAAGCCGCCTTCCTTCAGCACCACCATGTCTGCGGGCACCTTCACGTCCTCGAAGTACACCTGCGCCCACTCCTCGCCGGACATGAATTTGGAGCGCTGGCCGAAGCGCACGCCCGGCGCCTTGGTGTCGATCAGCACCGAGCCGATGCCGCCCACCCCCGGCCCGAAGCGCACGTAGGCCAGGTACACCTCGGCATAGGCCGAGTGCGTGGTGAAGACCTTGGATCCGTTGACGATGTAGCCGGCGCCATCGGGCTTCGCCGTGGTGGCGAGATCGGTCACCGCGGAACCCGCTTCCGGCTCGGTCATGCCGACCGAGATTACCGCCTCGCCCGAGAGCAGGCGCTTGAGATACTTCTCCTTCTGCGGCGGCGTGCCGTACTCCGCCAGCACCCGGATCGCGCCGAAGTTTCCGGCCTGCACCACGTCGGCGCTCCTCGGGCACACAGCGGCGACGGTCTCGATCGCGATCACCGCGTCCATCAGCGTGCCGCCCTGCCCGCCGTCGGCTTGCGCGGCGGTGATGCCGAGCAGCCCCTGCTGCGCCATCAGCCGCGCCACTTCCCAGGGATAGCCGTCCGCATGCGCGCGGGCGAGCGCACCCGGTTTCAGGTGCTTGTCGGCGAAGCGTCGCACCGAGTCCCTGAACTGCTCCTGCTCCGGCGAGAAATGAAAATCCATGCTTACTCCTTCATCACGATCAGGCTGTCCACAGCCACCACACCCGCCGCCTTCACGATCACCGGGTTGCACTCGGCTTCCGCCACCGGGCGGCCCGCCACCAGCGCGAGCCGCGACATCGCCGACACCACCTGCGCCAGCGCGCGCACGTCGCCCTTCGGCAGGCCGCGAAAGCCGCGGATCACCGCGAAGCCTTTCACTTCAGCGATCATCTCCTCGGCCTCTGCGACGCTGACTGGCGCAACGCGTAGCGCGTAGTCCTTGTAGACCTCGGCCAAGACGCCGCCCGCGCCCACCAGCACCACCGGCCCGACCAAAAGGTCGTCGCGGTAGCCGACGATTGCCTCGGCAAGGCCGGATTCCATACGCTGGACCAGCACCTGCGCGCTGCGCAGGCTCCTGGCCTTCTCCAGGAACTCGGCATGGTCTCGCACGCCGAGGGACACGCCTGCCAACTCGGTCTTGTGCTCGACGCCGGGCGCGTGGATCTTCACCGCTACCGGGTAGGGCACGGTGTGGGAGAAATCGGGCGCCTGCGCCAATTGCGATCGGGGAACGGCAATGCCCAGAGTGGCACACAAATCGCGCGTCAGCACCACCGGCGGTTGCGGCGGCGCCACGCGAGGCGTGTGCCAGGCGAAGAAGGCAGCGAAAGCGTCGGCGCAAGCTTCCGGCGTGCGGAATGCCGCGATCCCTGCTTGCGCGAGCAACTTCAGGGATCCCTCGGCATGCGGTGTGAAGAACACGGCGAGCGGCTTCGCCGTGCGCCTGGCGGCGAGGATCGGCTCTACGGCGAGCTGCGGATGGAACTGCGCCGACGAACCCACCACCGCCAGCACGCCGTCGCATTCCGGCGCATCGATCAATGCGTCGAGCACTGCCGCGTACTTCTGCGGCGTCGCCGCCATGGTGAGGTCGATGATCGGGGCATCCGATCCGGGCGCCACAGTCTCGATGCCGTGCATGCCAAGACGATCCACCACGCTCGCCGCGCCGCCGCCGGTGGTGGTGACCACCGCGACGCGCGGCGCGCGCGAGAGCTGCAGCGGCCTGCGCCCGGCCAGCAGCGGCGCGATCTCGACCAGCGTCTCCAGCATGTCCACGCGCACGATGCCGCAATCGCGGAAGAATGCGTCCATGGCGGCGTCGCTGCCCGCCATGGCGCCAGTGTGCGAGCGCGCGAGCGCCTGGCCGAGCGCGGAGCGCCCGAGCTTGTAGGCCACCACCGGCTTGCCCGCGGCGTGCGCGGCGCGCGCGGCAGCGGCGAGCCGGGGAGCATCGCGCACCGTCTCCAGGAACAGCAGGATGACGCGCGTGTCGGCGTCCGCGGCCAGCAGCTCGACTACTTCCCCGGCACCGAGATCCGCCTCGTTGCCTAGCGACACCAGCTTGGCAAAGCCCAGCCCGCGCGCGGCACCGCGCGACAACACGGTGCCGAGCATGGTGCCGCTCTGCGAGACCATGCTGGTGGTGCCCGCGGGCGGCGCATCCATCTCGAGCACGGCGTTGACGGTGAGCGCCATTCGTCCCGGCAGGTTGACCACGCCCATGCTGTTTGGGCCCAGGACGCGCACCCCAAGCTCTCGCGCGCGCGCCGCGAGGCGCGCCTGGCGCGCCGCGCCCTCGGCGCCCGCGTCGGCGAAGCCATCGCTGTAGACGCTCATCACCAGTACGCCCCGCTTGCCACAGTCCTCGAGCGCCTGCTCCACCGCCTCGCCCGGCGCCATCACGAAGGCGTGCTCGATGCCTTCGGGCGCATCTGAAATCCGCGCGTAGGCGATCTCGCCCAGCACCTCGCCGCGCGTGGGGTTGATCGGCACCACGCGTCCCGTGTAGCCGTGCTTTTTCAGGTAGCGCTGCGGGCGCGCGGTGTTCTTGCCCGCGTCGCCGGAGGCGCCGACCAGCGCCACCGCGCGCGGCGCGAACAGCGCTTGCGCCAGATTCATGCCAGCCTGTGCGCCGCGTCGCCGATGCGCCGGCAGGCTTCCCCCAGGATCGGCAGCGCAGCCGCGAACGAGACGCGGAAATACGGCGACAGGCCATAGCCGGCGCCGTTGGGCACTGCGACGCCGGCTTCGAGCAGGTAGGCCGTCACGTCGGCGTCGTTCTCGAGTGTGCGCCCCTGCGGCGTGCGCTTGCCGAGCCAGCCAGCGCACGAGACGTAAATGTAGAACGCGCCGTGCGGCGACTCGCAGGCGAGCCCCGGGATCGCCGCCAGGCGCGGCGCCACGGCATTGCGGCGCGCTTCGAACTCGGCGCAGCGCTCGCGCACGATCTCCATCGGGCCATTCAGCGCAGCGACCGCGGCCGCCTGGCTCACCGACGAGGGGTTGAGCGAGCTCTGCGCCTGCAGCCGCGCCATGGCGCGGATCAGCTCGACCGGCCCGGCGGCGTAGCCCAGACGCCACCCGGTCATGGCGAAGGTCTTGGAAACCCCGTTCACTGTGAGCGTGCGCGCGGCGAGCTGCGGCGCGACGGCGGCGAGGGTGGCGAAGCTGCGGCCGTCGTACAGCACATGCTCGTACATGTCGTCGGCGATGGCCCACACCTGAGGATGGCGCTCGAGCACCGCGGCGAGCGCGCGCAGCTCCTCCGCGGTGTACACCGCGCCGCTCGGGTTGGAAGGTGAATTGAGCATCAGCCACTTGGACCGCGGGGTGATCGCGCGCTCGAGCTCTGCCGGCTGCAGCTTGAAGCGGTTCTCGGGCCGCGTCGCCACCCAGACGGGCGTGCCTTCGGCAAAATGCGTGATGTCGGCGTACGCCACCCACGAGGGCGCCGGGATCACCACCTCGTCGCCGGGGTCGAGCGTCGCCATCAGCGCGTTGTACAGCACCTGCTTGCCGCCGGCGCCGGCGGAAATGTTCTCCGGCTTGCAGGCGAGGCCGTTCTCGCGGCGGAACTTCTCCACGATCGCCGCCTTCAGTTCCGGCGTGCCGTCCACTTGCGTGTAGTGCGTCTGCCCGGCGCGCATGGCGCGGTGCGCCGCCTCGATGACGTGCTCCGGGGTATTGAAGTCCGGTTCGCCCTGCGCGAGCTCGATGATGTCCACGCCCTTCGCGCGCAGCTCGCGCGCACGCTGCGCCGCCGTGGCCGAGGCCGAGATGCGCGCGCGCGCGATGCGTGCCGAGAGAAACGGCATGCTCACCTGCCCAGCGACTCGAGCGTTTCCAGGCGCCACAGGCGTCCGAGCAACTCCTTCGCCTTTGCCTGGCCGAGCACCGGGACGGCGAGCTCGAGGTACTTTGCGTCGAGCTGCGCATCCGACAGCGGGGCGTCCGGGTCGCCGATGCGCGTCGGCTGGAAAAACTCCTCGCGACGGCCGTCGCGCGCTTCGATCGCCACGCGCGCCGCGCGCTGCGCCGGAAAGGCAGCGTCGAGCTGCGGATCCACGGCAACCTCCACGCGCCGCATCAGGTCGCGCGTTGCGGGATTGTCCAGGCGCTCCGGCTCGAAGGCCGCGAAGCGCACGCTGCCGTGCGTGAGCGCGGTCGCCACCACGTACTTGAGCGAGAAGCGCCCTTCGGCCGCGGTGCGCGGCTCCTCGTAGCCGGCCACGTCGAGCGCCGCCTTGTAGGTGCCGATGCTGACGCGCTGGATGTCGTTCGCGGCCAGCCCCATCTTCGCCTTCAGTGCCAATGCGCCGTCGATGGCGGCAAACGTATGGCCGCAGCAGGTGTGGTTCTTGACGGTCATGCGCGTGATGTGGAACTCGCGACCGAGCGTGGCGAGCGCCTTGTTCCAATCCGGACTATCGCTCATCGCCTTGCCGTAGCCGGCCTGCCCCTCGATCACGTCGAGCGAGCCGGTCACGCCTTCGCGCGCGGCGAGCGCGGCGGTCAACCCGGCTTCCGCGGCGCGGCCGGCGTGGAGCGGCTTGGACATCGAATCCATGCGGAAGGATTGCTGCAGGCCGGCGGAAAAGGTGGTGACAGTGGCGAGCGCGTGCGCGAAGCGCGCGGCATCCAGGCCGAGCAGCTCCGCTGCGGCGGCGCAAGCACCGAAACAGCCGATGGTGCCCGTGTTGTGCCAGTACTTGTAGTGCGCGCGCCCCATCGCGGCGCCGATGCGCGTGGAGATCTCGTAGCCCACCACCACCGCGCGCAGGAACTGCTCACCCGAAGCGCCGCGCGCCTGCGCCAGCGCGAGCGCCGCCGGGATCGTTGGCGCGCCGGGGTGGTAGATGCCGTCGCGGTAGATGTCGTCCACTTCGGTGGTGTGCGCCGCCGCGCCGTTGATCAGTGCCGCGGCGCGCATGGTGGCCTTGCGTCCCAGCGCGAGGCGCGCGTCGCCGTGGTCGAGCTCCTCTGCCAGCGCCTTCTCGAGCAGGATCGCCGGGGCAACCACTGCGCCCGAGATCATCGCTGCGTGCAGGTCGATCACCGCACGCTTGGCGTGGTGCAAAACCTCCGGCGTGAGCGCTTGCGCGCGGAACTGTTGCGCCCAGGAGGCGAAGCGCTCGACGACGTGCGCCATCGCTAGAACTGGTACCGGCGCAAGCCGCCGTCCACCGGGATCACCGCCCCGGTGATGTAGCGCGCGCGCGGCGAGGCGAGAAAACACACCAGGTTCGCGATGTCCGCCGGCTGCCCGTATTCCCCGACCGGGATCTCGTGCTCGGACTGCCACTTGCGGTGCTCCGGCGTGTAATTGCGCTCGATCTGCTCGCTCATGATGCGCCCGGGCGGGATCGAGTTCACGGTGATGCCGTGCTTGCCGACTTCGCGCGACAGTCCTTTGGCCCAGGCGTGCATCGCCGCCTTGGCGGCAAACGCGCCGTTGATGCCTTCGGGCTCGCTCTTGCCGGTGATGTTGACGATGCGGCCCCACTTGCGCGCCATCATCTGCTCGAGCAGTGCGTGCGCCAGCTGGCGCTGGCGCGTGAAATTGAGGGTCAACGCTTCTTCCCATTGGGTCTCGCTCGCGTCCAGCTTGAAGGCGCGTGAGCCGCCCGCGTTGTTCACCAGGATCTCCACCGCGCCCAGGCCCTGCAGCGCCGCCGCGGCGATGCGCTGCGGCGCATCGTCCTGCATGAGGTCGCATTCGATGATCACCAGCTTCGCGCCGCACGCCTGCTCGAGGGACTCCAGCCGCTCGCGCCTGCGCGCGGTGACCGCGACGCGCACGCCCTCCGCCGCGAGGGCCAGCGCGATGCCACGGCCGATGCCGGCAGACGCACCCGTGACCAGCGCCGTCTTGCCGGAAAGGCCCAGGTCCATCAGTTGGCCTTGATGCCGGCCTTGCGCACCACGTCGCTCCAGCGCGCCTGCTCGCTGGCGATGAAGGCAGCGTATTCCTGCGGCGTCGAGCCGATCGCCTCGGCGTTGTCGACCGCGAAGCGCTCGGCGACCGAGGGCTGCCGGGCGGCCTTCGCGGCCTCGTCGGCCAGGCGCTTGATGATGGCGGCGGGCGTCTTGCCGGGTGCGTTCAAGCCGTACCACTGCGTGGTCTCGAAGCCCGGGTAGCCCTGCTCTGCGACCGTCCCCACGTCGGGCAGGATGGGGAGACGCTGCGGCGTACCCACCGCGATCACCCGGAGCTTGCCGGCCTTCACGTGCGGCAGCAACGGCGGCGTGCCGGCGGCGGTGGCTTGGGTGCGCCCGGCGACCAGATCGATCAGGTTTGGCCCGGTGCCTTTGTAGGGCACGTGCACGATATCGATGCCCGCGACCAGCTTCAGATACTCGATCGCCAGGTGCCCGGCGCTGCCGTTGCCCGCCGAGCCGTAGAAAAGCTTGCCGGGCTGCTGCTTCACCAGTGCGACGAACTCCCGCAGGTCCTTCGCCGGCACGTCGGCGTTCACCACGAAGATGCTCGGCACCTTGGCGAGCAGCGACACCGCAGCGAAATCGCGGTTGGTGTCGAACGGCAGGTCGTCGTACATGTATGGGTTGACCGCAAGCGAGCCAATGTGCCCGATGATCAGCGTGTAGCCGTCGGGCTCGGCGCGTGCCACGTCTTGCATTGCGACGTTGCCGCCGCCGCCCCCTTTGTTCTCGATGTAGATCTCCTGGCCGAGGCCCTTCGACATCTCGACGGCCACGCTGCGCGCGACGATCGAGCTGGTGCCGCCGGGGGCGAACGGGACGACGAGGCGGATCGGCTTGGCCGGCCAGGTCTGTGCCTGCACGCCGAAAGACAGCAGGCCGGCCAGCGCCGCGAGGAAAAATCGGGTCATGTGCGCCTTCCCTTTCAGAATTGCCGCGTGTACTGAGACGGATCGATCTGCGCCCCCACGACGAGTGGTCGGTCCTTGGGGCGCTTGCCCGCGAGCAGGCGCTGCAACGCCGCCGCGCTCCCGACCATCGCGCCCTCGCAAGCCATGGACCGCGCCAGGGCCTCGATGTCCGTAGGCTCGAACAGCGTACCCCAGCTCGGGTACTTGCGCTGTGTCTGCTTGATCTCGATGCGGTTGAGGCTCCCGTCGCAGAACACGATCACCAGCAGGCCGAGGCCGAGGCTGGCGGCGAGCCGCAGCTCGCCTTGCACCATCGCAAGGCCGCCGTCGCCCACGAAGCACACCACGGGCCGGCCGGGGTTGAGCAGCTGCGCGACGATCGCCGCCGGCAGCGAATAGCCCATGGAGGATAGGCCGTTGCTCATCAGCACCGAGCGCGGCTCGTACGCGCTCCAGCCCTGCCCGACCAGCAGTTTGTGCGAGCCGACGTCGCTGGTGGCGATCGCCTGGCGCGGCAGCGCCTCGCGCACCGCGTCGATCACGTCGGTGGGATTGAGCTTGCCCTTGACCCGACCCGCGTAGTACGCGGCGCGCAGCGCTTCGCGGTGGCGCTTGACCGCCGCCACCTTCCACCTGGGCTCGCCTTTCCATGCCGCAGCAATGCCGGCAAGGATCGCGGCAATATCGCCCACCAGTTCCGTATCGGCGCTGTAGACCTGATCCGTGTTTGGCACCGCGTCGATGTGCACGGTGGCCACCGAGAGCGTCCAGGGCTTGATCAGCTCCACCGCGTCGAAGCCGACCGCGAGCAGCAGGTCGCAACCCTTGAGGAAATTCCACATGAGCGCGTTGCACGCCATGTCCAGCGTGCCGGCGTAGTACGGGTGGTCCTCGGCGAGCACGCCCTTCGCCATCGGCGCCACTACCACCGGGATGCCGGCCTCCTCGGCGAGCCGAGCGAGCGCGGCGTGCGCCCCTGCGCGCTGCGCGGCGATGCCCGCAAGGATCACCGGCTTTTTCGCCTTGCGTATGCGCCCGGCGATGCCGGCATCCGAGCCGAAGGCCGTGGCCTTGAGCGGCGGCAGCGTGATCGCGTCGTCTTTCGCCTCGGCACCGACTACGTCCGCATGCGTCGTGATGTGCACCGGGCCCGGGCGCTCGGCCACCGCGGTGCGCAACGCCTTGCGCATCACGCCGCCCACCGTATCCGGCGCCACATGCGTCGTCCATTTGCTCACCGGGGAAAACAGGCGGTTGTGATCGAGCACCTGGTGCGTGAAGGTCTGCTCGCGCTTGCGTTCGATCTGCCCCGAGAGCGCGATCATCGGCACGCGATCCAGCCAGGCGTTGGCCACCGCGTTCACCAGGTTCGACGAGCCGGGACCGAGCGTGGACATGCACACGCCCGGCCGCCCGGTGAGGAAGCCATAGGCCTCGGCCATCAGTCCGGCGGTGCCTTCACGCCGGCCGAGCACGAACTGCATGCCTGCGCGGCGCGCCGCTTCCATGAACTCGATGTTCGGGTCGCCCGGATAGCCGAAGACGTGGCCGATGCCGGCCGCCTTCAGGTACCGCACCATTACCTCAGAGACGTTCATCGCATTGGATTGTGCCAAACTGCCGCGCTTT
>CAZVZV010000264.1:0-1968 GCA_964631735.1 uncultured Enterobacteriaceae bacterium | reverse complement strand
GAGTATAGGCAATTCAAACCACCTTTTTCTCCACGAACGACTGTTTCGCCCAGGCAAGAAGCGGTTAATCGCGCGGAGTTTAGTGAGAACTTCCCGCTCCGGCGGCTTTGTCGGCCTCTGCGGCGACCCGTCGTGACCGATTTCGAGGCACTCCGACCGCTATACGCGAGCGCAGGCCGGACGGGATCGTCGGCCCCGTTGCAGAACCGTTCCCGCCTTGAGTATCAGGCTGCCTGGAAGAGCGACAGCGGCCGTGCCGGGGAGCGCGGCGGCGCTCTCGCCGGCAAGCCCAGGTGCGTGAGGATCCTGACAATCACCGCAGGCTCCTCGATGGCGGCGATGATCTTCATGTCGCCCCCGCACCGCGGGCAGTGTTCGAGGTCGATGTCGAAGACGCGCTTGAGCAGACGCGCCCAGCCCATGCGCGCCGAGGGCTGCGCGTTCCCTTCGGCGTGTTCACTTGGTTGCTGCGCCGAGCCCGGCACGATCTCCGCACGCAGCCCAGCATTGGGCGCGAGCACCCCGTGGAAACGGATCAGGTGCAAGCGCGGGCGCGGCACCAGAGCCGCCAGGCGCTGCCTGAATTCCAGCGGCGACATCACGATGTGCGTGGTGCCGTCGCGCCAGGGGCTCTTTAGTTGCAGCACGACGTTTCCGGCGTCATCGCGCTTGAGCCGTTCGTTGGCGATCGCCGGACGGGTGATGTACCGGCACAGGCGTTCGAGTTCCTGGCGCTGCTGCTCGCCGCAGCGCACCCCGGCATGCAGGCTGAAGCCGTGCGCATCCGTGCACAGACCCGCCGTGGCTTTCTCATCCCGGCCCGGAACGGTTCGCAGGCCCAGCACCTTCTGTCCGGCACGCGGCCCCAGCGCGATGCGATAGGTGCAGGAGGCCGCCTGCAGGGGCGTGAGCGGGTTGTCGGGATCGATGTCGGCCAGGTAGGTCATGCCCTCCTCTGCCACGAGAGTGCCAAGTCGGGTCAGCATCTTCATCAGGCGCGCGACGATCTTCTCGAGCAGACCCTGCAGCTCAGCGCCGGTGGGCGCACGCACTTCCTGGAAGACCGGTTCACTCTCGGTGCGCCGATACACGCCATCGAGCACCAGGCAGTGCAGATGGATGTTCAGGTTGGCCGCCGATCCGAATCTCTGGATGAGGGTGACCGCGCCGGTGTCGGCTGTGGTGCGTTTCAGCCCCGCCTGCTTGAGCAGAAAACCCGCGATGACGCGGTGGATGATGCGCAGCATCGGCGTGAGCAACTCGGGGTGTGCCGCGAACAGAACGCGCAGCGGGATCGGAAACGACAGCACCCATTGCCTGACCGGCACGCACGGGATGACCTCGTCGACCAGGTGCGCAGCGCTCTCGGCCATGCGCCGCGCGCCGCACGAGGGGCAGAATCCCCGTCGTTTGCACGAGAACGCCACCAGCTTCTCGTGGGCGCAGTCGGCACAGCGCACACGCAGGAATCCGTGCGCCAGAATGCCGCATTCGAGAAAGGCCTCGAACTCGTCCTTGACGAACCCCGGCAGGCCCGTGCCGACCCTGGCTTGGACCTGAGCGAGGAACGTCGCGAGATGTTCCCGCACCAGGTGATGCAGGATCGTCTCCTCCGGCCGCCGCCGCTCGTAATGGACCGTGTGCGCCGGCGCGGCGCGCAACACGGCTTTGCGCTCCAGTCCCATCCGGACACAAACGCGCGAACCACGATCGCGCGGCACCGCGACCTGGCAAGTGCCGACAAAGGCGAACCCAGGTCAACGACCGGCACAGCAAGAGCGTTGAAGAAGAGATGTTCAGTCCGCAAGTGGGGACCGATGAATTCGATCGACCCGGCGAGCGTACGTCAAGCCGAGAAAGCGCCCCCTACTCCCACTCGATCGTCGCCGGCGGCTTGCTCGAGACGTCGTAGACGACGCGGTTGACGCCGCGGACCTCGTTGATGGCGATCTTAGTTTCGGGTACGAC
>CAZVZV010000263.1:0-2425 GCA_964631735.1 uncultured Enterobacteriaceae bacterium | reverse complement strand
GAAAGGATGGCGAAGTAGAACGCGAACATGTGGGCCGCGGGCGTCACCACCCCGAGCTTGATCACCGCCGGTACCAGCAGCGCGACCATCAGGATGTAGGAGGGCGTCGTCGGCAGGCCCATGCCGAGCACGATGCCGGCGAGCGCGGTCAGTGCAAGCGCCAGCACCAGCGAATTCTGCGACAGCTCGAGCACCACCTGCGTGAAGACGATGCCCATGCCGGTGATGGTGGTGGCGCCGATGATCACGCCTGCGCAGGCGCAGGCGATCGCCACCGATAGCGTGTTCTTGGCGCCGTCCTCGAGCGCCTCGAACGCCGTTCGCCAGGTGATGCCGGCGCGCGTCGTCTTGCGCAGCATCGCCACCGGCAGGCAGGTCAGAGTGGCGACCAGGGCGCATAGCGGCGCGCTGTAGCCCATGGTCAGGCCGACGAACACGATCAGGATCGGGATGAACAGGTGGCCGCGCTCGGCCATCACCCGCGACAGGCGCGGCAACTCGGACTTCGGCACACCGAGCAGCCCGACGCGCTTCGCTTCGAAGTGCACGGCGAAAAACACCGCAACGTAGTACAGGATGGCGGGAATCGCCGCCCAAAGCGCGACCTGGAAGTACGAGACCGCGAGGAACTCGGCCATCACGAACGCCGCCGCGCCCATCACCGGCGGCATGATCTGGCCGCCGGTCGAGGCGGTGGCTTCCACCGCCGCGGCGAAGTGCGGCCGGAAGCCGGAGCGCTTCATGAGCGGAATGGTCATCGGCCCGTCCACCATCACATTGGCCACGGCGCTGCCCGAGACGGTACCGAACAGGCTCGAGCTGATCACCGAGACCTTGCCGGGTCCGCCCGCCGTATGGCCGGTGAGCGCAAGCGCGAAGTCCATGAACAGCTGCCCCGTGCCGCTTCGCTCCATGAAAGCGCCGAACACCACGAACAGCATGACGTACGAAGCCGACACTCCGAGCGTCGAGCCGAATATTCCCTCGGTGGAAAGGTAGAGCTGCTCCAGCAGCACCGGGATCGCGACGTTGCTGAAGAACAGCGGATAGGCGAGGAAAGCGAGCGCGGTGATCGGCAGCGCCCAGCCCAGCACGCGGCGCGTCGCCTCGAGCACCAGCGCGACGGCCAGCAGCGCCTGGATCTGGTCGAGCCTGGTCAGCTCGTCGATGTAGATGATGCGGTTCGTGTAGTACTTGTAATTGAAGAAGATGTGCAGCACGAATCCCCAGCCGGCTGCCAGCAACGCCAGGTCGGCGAGGCGCCAGGCGGCACCGCCGCCGGGCTTCAGCGGATAGAGCAGGAACACCAGGGTGAGCGCGAAGATCAGGTGCGTGCCGCGGAAGATCAGCGCCTCCGGCGGGCCGAACCCGGCGACGTACATGTGGTACAGCGACATCGCCACGGCGATGGCGGTGATCAGCCATTTCAGCGCCTTCGCCGTCGGCGCGGTGGCCTGCTTTTCCTCGGAGATGACCGGGGTGGCTTCCAACTTGCGCTCCTTCAATGTGAAACGGGGCGGCCTGGCCGCCCCGTTCCGTTTCACATCATGCCGGCGTTACATTGCTCCAACTTCCTTGTAGAACTACGCCGCGCCCTTGTGGAAGGGCACGCCCATGTCGACCGCCATGTCCTTGGGCGTGAGCCCGGTGATCGCCTTCACCACGGCTGCCATGTCGTTCACGCCCGCCGCCATGACTTTCGCCATGTTGTACACCGTGGCTTCCGGCAGGTCGCAGGCGACGACGATGTGAGTGGAATAGCCAATGACCGGGACGTCCGTATCCTGTTTCGGATACGTGCCGGCCTTGATGATCAGCCGCTTGTAGAACCCGGGGTTCAGCTTATTCATCTCGGCCAGCGTCTTGTCGTCCGCAGGGACGAGCTTCACGTCCCGCGCGCTGGCGAGGTCCATCACGGCCGACGCCGGCGCGGTGGTTCCGAGCGTGAACACTTGCACGTGCCCGTCCTTCATCATCGACACAGCGTCGTTGTACGCCGCCTGGAAGTTCACTTTCGACAGCGACTGGTAGGTCATGCCGTTGATCTGCAGCACCATGGCGGTCACCGCCTCGGCGGTGTTGCCTTTGGGCTGGGTGACCAGCGTCTTGCCCTTCAAGTCGGCGAAGCTGTTGACGTTGGCGTTCGCCAGCGCTACGACCTGGAAATACTGCGGGTAGAGGTTGGCAAGCTGGCACACATTGGTCACTTTTTTCAGGTAGGGTGCGCGGCCCGCGACGCCGTCCACCGTGGTGCTGGAGTTTGCAAGCCCGATGTGCGCCTTGCCTTCATCCACACCGCGCACGTTGGCGATGCCGGCGCCCGGGGTCTGCGTGATCGCGAGCCCGGGGATGTTCTTCTCCCACATGCCCTTGAGCGCGCCGCCCAGCGGGATCCAAGAGCCGCCCTGCGGGCCGGTCATGAAGG
>CAZVZV010000262.1:0-3755 GCA_964631735.1 uncultured Enterobacteriaceae bacterium | reverse complement strand
GAAAGCCTGGATGCCGAGGCGGTGCAGGGTCGGGGCGCGGTTGAGCAGTACCGGGTGCTCGCGGATCACCTCTTCCAGGATGTCCCATACCTCGGGCACTTCCTGCTCCACCAGGCGCTTGGCGGCCTTGATGGTGGTGGCGAGACCGAGCAGCTCGAGTTTGTTGAAGATGAACGGCTTGAACAATTCCAGCGCCATTTTCTTCGGCAGGCCGCACTGGTGCAGCTTCAACTGCGGGCCGACCACGATCACCGAGCGCCCGGAGTAGTCCACGCGCTTGCCGAGCAGGTTCTGGCGGAAGCGCCCGCCCTTGCCCTTGATCATGTCCGCGAGCGACTTGAGCGGGCGCTTGTTGGCCCCGGTCATCGCCTTGCCGCGGCGGCCGTTGTCGAGCAGCGAGTCCACCGCTTCCTGCAGCATGCGTTTCTCGTTGCGCACGATGATCTCGGGCGCCTTCAGTTCCAGCAGCCGCTTGAGGCGGTTGTTGCGGTTGATCACCCGGCGATACAGGTCGTTCAGGTCCGAGGTGGCGAAGCGGCCGCCGTCCAGCGGCACCAGCGGGCGCAGCTCCGGCGGCAGCACCGGCAGCACTTCCATGATCATCCAGTCGGGCTTGATGTTGGAGGATTTGAAGCCCTCCAGCACCTTTAGCCGCTTGGCGAGCTTCTTGATCTTGGCGTCCGAAGAAGTCGCCTCGAGGTCTTTGCGCAGCTGGTCGAGGTCGCGATTGATGTCGATCGCGCGCAGCAGGGCGCGGATACCCTCGGCGCCCATGCTGGCGGAGAAGTCGTCGCCGAACTCCTCGACCTTGGCAAGGTAATCGTCCTCGGTCAGCAGCTGGCAGCGCTTGAGCGGCGTGAGGCCCGGGTCAGTGACCACGTAGGCCTCGAAATACAGCACGCGTTCGATGTCGCGCAGCGTCATGTCGAGCACCAGGCCCAGGCGCGACGGCAGCGACTTGAGGAACCAGATGTGCGCCACCGGGCTCGCCAGCTCGATGTGCCCCATGCGCTCGCGCCGCACCTTGGCCAGCGTCACCTCGACACCGCACTTCTCGCAGATCACGCCGCGGTGCTTCAAGCGCTTGTACTTGCCG
This sequence comes from uncultured Enterobacteriaceae bacterium, assembly GCA_964631735.1. Taxonomy (GTDB): domain Bacteria; phylum Pseudomonadota; class Gammaproteobacteria; order Burkholderiales; family SG8-39; genus JAABQT01. The sequence goes on along the minus strand of CAZVZV010000262.1, from coordinate 2,659 downwards.
CAAAGGCACTCGTAGTCCTTGATCGGCCCGAAGATCTTGGCGCAGAACAGGCCGTCCCGCTCCGGCTTGAAGGTGCGGTAGTTGATGGTCTCCGGCTTCTTCACTTCGCCGTAGGACCACGAGCGGATCTTCTCCGGCGAGGCCAGCCCGATGCGGATGGCCCCGAAGTCCTCGTCCTGCTGGACTTGCTTGAACAGCTCCAGTAGCGCTTTCATTGAGGCTCCTGTCTCAGTACTTTTCGAGATCGATGTCGATGCCGAGCGAACGGATTTCCTTCACCAGCACATTGAAGGACTCGGGCATGCCCGCGTCGATCTTGTGGTCGCCCTTGACGATGTTCTCGTACACCTTGGTGCGCCCGGTAATGTCGTCGGACTTCACCGTGAGCATCTCCTGCAGGGTGTACGCAGCGCCATAGGCCTCCAGCGCCCAGACCTCCATCTCGCCGAAGCGCTGGCCGCCGAACTGCGCCTTGCCACCGAGGGGCTGCTGCGTGACCAGGCTGTACGGCCCGGTGGAACGGGCGTGCATCTTGTCGTCCACCAGGTGATGCAGCTTGAGCACGTGCATGTAGCCCACCGTCACCGGGCGGTCGAATGCCTCGCCCGTGCGGCCGTCGTGCAGCGTCAACTGGCCCGACACCGGTAGCCCCGCCAGTTCCAGCATGGCGTTGATCTCGGCCTCCGAAGCGCCGTCGAACACCGGCGTGGCGAACGGCACGCCTTCCTTGAGGTTGAACGCGAGCTGCATCACTTCCTCGTCGGTGAGCCTGGACAGGTCCTCGTCCTTGCCGCTGGCGCTGTAGATGCGATCGATGTTCTTGCGCACATCGGCGATCTTGGCCTGCGCCTTGAGCATCTCGCCCAGCTTGATGCCGAGCCCCTTGGCCGCCCAGCCCAGGTGCGTCTCGAGAATCTGGCCGACGTTCATGCGCGAGGGCACGCCGAGCGGGTTGAGCACGATGTCCAGCGTCGTGCCGTCCGCCATGTGCGGCATGTCCTCCACCGGCACGATCTTGGAGATCACGCCCTTGTTGCCGTGGCGGCCGGCCATCTTGTCTCCCGGCTGCAGGCGGCGTTTCACCGCCACATACACCTTGACCATCTTCAGCACGCCTGGCGGCAATTCGTCGCCCTGGGTGAGCTTCTTCCTCTTGGCCTCGAACATGGCGTCGAACTCGCGCCGCTTCTGCGCCAGCGATTCCTTCAGGCCTTCGAGCTGGCCCGCCGCTTCCTCGTTGGCCAGCCGAATGTCGAACCAGTCGAAGCGCTCGATCGTCTCGAGGTAGCCCTTGGCGATCTTGCTGCCTTTGGCGATCTTCTTCGGACCCCCATTGGCGGTTTTTCCCGTCAGCAGGCGCTCCAGGCGCTCGAAGGTGTCCGACTCGACGATGCGCATCTGGTCGGCCAGGTCGGTCTTGTAGCGGCGCAGCTCGTCTTCGATGATCTGCTGACTGCGCTTGTCGCGCTCGATGCCTTCGCGCGTGAACACCTGCACGTCGATCACGCAGCCGGAAATGCCCGACGGCACCCGCAGCGACGTATCCTTCACGTCGGAGGCCTTCTCGCCGAAGATCGCGCGCAGCAGCTTCTCCTCGGGGGTCAGCTGGGTCTCTCCCTTCGGCGTGACCTTGCCGACCAGCACGTCGCCCGCCTCGACTTCGGCGCCGATGTACACGATGCCCGACTCGTCCAGGCGCGACAGCTGCGCCTCCGACAGGTTGGAGATGTCGCGCGTGATTTCCTCGGGCCCCAGCTTGGTGTCGCGCGCCACCACGGTCAGTTCCTCGATATGGATCGACGTGAAGCGGTCATCCGACACCACCCGCTCCGAGATCAGGATCGAGTCCTCGAAGTTGTAGCCGTTCCAGGGCATGAACGCGACCAGCATGTTCTGGCCGAGCGCCAGCTCGCCGAGGTCGGTGGAGGCGCCGTCGGCCACCACGTCGCCCTTGGCCAGGCGCTCGCCCTGCTTCACGATCGGGCGCTGGTTGATGTTCGTGTTCTGGTTGGAGCGCGTGTACTTGGTGAGCTTGTAGATGTCCACGCCGACGTCGCCCGGCACGGTCTCGTCGTCGTTCACCCGCACCACCACGCGGTTGGAATCCACGTAGTCCACCAGGCCGCCGCGCAAGGCCACCACGCAAGTGCCGGAGTCGATGGCGGCGGTGCGCTCCACGCCGGTGCCGACCAGCGGCTTCTCCGGCCGCAGGCAAGGCACCGCCTGGCGCTGCATGTTGGAACCCATCAGGGCGCGGTTGGCGTCGTCGTGCTCGAGGAACGGGATCAGCGAGGCCGCCACCGACACGATCTGGCTCGGCGCCACGTCCATGTATTCGATGCGGTCCGGCGTCGACAGCATGAATTCGTTCTTGTTGCGGCAGGACACCAGCGCGTCGATCAGCTTGCCCGACTTGTCCATCGCGGCGTTGGCCTGCGCGATGACGTGGTTGCCCTCCTCGATCGCCGACAGGTACACGATGTCATTGGTCGCCTTGCTGTGCGACACCTTGCGGTACGGCGTCTCGAGGAAGCCGTACTTGTTGGTGCGCGCATACAGCGCGAGCGAGTTGATCAGGCCGATGTTCGGGCCTTCCGGCGTCTCGATCGGGCACACGCGCCCGTAGTGCGTCGGGTGCACGTCGCGCACCTCGAAGCCG
>CAZVZV010000261.1:0-1037 GCA_964631735.1 uncultured Enterobacteriaceae bacterium | reverse complement strand
CGATGCCCTGCTGCGCGATGTCGCAGCCGATGTTGACGATGTGCGCGACGACGCGCTGCGCGACGAAGCCGGCCGAATCCCGGATCACCGAAACGGGCACGCCGTCGGCGGCGAGCAGGCCGTGCGCTGCGTCGCGCACTTGCCTCGCAGTCGCCGGAGTCGTCATCAGCGTCCTGCGCTTGGAAAAGCCGAACAGCGGATCCACTGCGACAGTGTGCGCGGGGTCCAGTTCCAGTTCCAGCGCCGTTGTCGTGGCGTCCTTGCCGATGGGGGCGACGAAGCAGACCGTCCCGGGGCCGGGTTTCGCCTCCAGCTTCGCACCGAGCTTTGCGAGAAGGTCCTTCAGTTCGGGCACCGCCCAGACTGTCGCGGCCTTTGTGGAAGGCACCGGCTGCTCGGGAATCTTCTCAGGGATATTGTCCTTGTCGTAGCGGTACCACCCGCGGCCGCTCTTGCGCCCAAGGAGACCGGCGGCGACGCGCGGCTCGGCGATGTAGGCGGGCTGGTATTTCGGCTCGCCGTAGTACTGCGCGTGCATGGACTTCATCACCGCGTGCGCGACGTCCAGACCGACGAGATCCAGCAGGCTGAACGGCCCCATGCGGAAGCCCGCTGCATCCACGAGGATGCGGTCGATGGTCGCGAAATCTGCGACGCCTTCCTGCAACACGCGCAGCGATTCGGGTGCATAGCCGCGCCCGGCATGGTTGACCACGAATCCGGGCGTGTCCTTGCAGCGCACTGGCGTGTGGCCGTAACGCTTCGCCAGTGCCACCAGCGCGTCGCCCACCCAGGCTTCCGTCAGGACGCCGTCCACCACCTCCACGATCTTCATCAGCGGCACGGGGTTGAAGAAGTGGTAGCCCGCGACGCGCCCGGGGCGCTTGCAGGCCGCTGCCATCGCGGTCACCGACAGCGAAGAGGTGTTCGAGGCGAGGATGCAGTCCTCGCTTACGACGTCCTCCAGAGCGCGGAACAACGCCTGCTTCGCCTCCAGCTGCTCGACGATCGCTTCGACCACCAGGTGGCAGTCCTTG
>CAZVZV010000260.1:0-2393 GCA_964631735.1 uncultured Enterobacteriaceae bacterium | reverse complement strand
GCGCGCCACGTTGGCGATCACGATTTCGCGCATCTCCTCCTCCACCAGCGCGATGACGCGCGCCGGCGGCACCGCCGGGTCGACCATGAAATTGAGCCCGCGCCGCCACTGCAGCGGCGCGCCTTCGCGGCGGCCGAGGATGGTGAACCTGGCCTTCATCAGGGCGCTGTTGGGGATCACCACCGTCTCCCAGCTGCGCGTCTCGATGGTGGTGGAGCGCCAGCGGATATCGGTGACACGGCCGTTCAGCTGGTCCACCTGGATCCAGTCCCCCACCCGCACCGAGTTGTCGAGCTGGATCGCGAGTCCCGCCAGCACGTTGCCCAGCGTGTCCTGCATGGCGAAGGCGAGCACCGCGGTGATCACCGCCGAGGTGGCGATGATGCCGGTAAGGTCGACGCCGAGCACGCGCAACTGCGTCAAGCCATAGACTGTGTAGAGGACGATGATCGCCAGGTCTTCGATGATCTGCGGCAGGTCCCTGCCGAGCTTGGGCAGCACCAGCCGGAACAGCGCGAAGCCGGCGATGCGGATCAGCGCGATCGACCAGACGATGCGGAAAAAAATCTCCAGCACCCGGGCTGCGGTGTCGAAACCGAGCGCCGCGGCGCCGATCCCCGCCAACAGGCCGAAAATGCCGAACAGGAACAGCCACAGGGTGTTCAGGTACGTCGAGCGCTCGGCCGGGCGCGCGCGCAGCAGCAGGCCGCTGAGGACCAGCGCGATGACGATGACGTAGGGGAGCTCGGAGCTCCAGAAGCCGGCGTGCAGCGGATTCAAAACATGCTCACATGTTGGGGTAGTTGGGTCCGCCGCCGCCCTCGGGCACCACCCACACGATGTTCTGTGTCGGGTCCTTGATGTCGCAGGTCTTGCAGTGCACGCAGTTCTGCGCGTTGATCTGCAGCCGCGGCTCGTCGTTGTCGCGCACGATCTCGTACACGCCGGCCGGACAGTAGCGCTGCTCGGGGGCATCGTACAGGGCAAGGTTCACGCTCACGGGGACGCGCGGGTCTTTGAGCGTGAGGTGGATCGGTTGGTCCTCGCCATGGTTGGTGTTCGAGAATGACACCGACGTAAGTCGGTCGAAGGCAAGTTTTCCGTCCGGCTTCGGGTAGTCGATCGGCGCCGCCTCGGTGCGTTTCCTGAGCGTCTCATGGTCGGCGTGCGCATGGCGCAGGGTCCAGGGCGCTTTGCCGCCGAATACGATCTGGTCGATGCCGACCATCAGGCTCCCGGTGTAGAGCCCCTTGGACATCCAGGGCTTGAAGTTGCGCGCCCGGTAAAGCTCGTCGAACAGCCAGGAATTGCGGAACGCCTCGGGGTATGCGGCGAGCTCGTCCGCAGCGCGCCCGGCCTGGAGCGCTTCCTGCGCCGCTTCCGCGGCCAGCATGCCGGATTTGATGGCGCAATGGCTGCCCTTGATGCGCGAAGCATTGAGAAAGCCGGCATCATCGCCGATGAGGCAACCGCCGGGGAATACCAGCTTCGGCAACGACTGCAAGCCCCCGGCGGTGATGGCGCGTGCGCCGTAGGCGACGCGCTTGCCGCCCTCGAGGAAGCCGCGGATTGCCGGGTGCGTCTTGTAGCGCTGGAATTCCTCGAACGGCGAGAGATAGGGATTGGTGTAGCCCAGTCCCACCACGAACCCGACCGCGGCCTGGTTGTTCTCTAGGTGGTAGAGGAAGGACCCGCCGTAGGTGCCGGAGTCGAGCGGCCAGCCTGCAGTGTGCACCACCAGCCCGAGCTGGTGCCGTGCTGGCTTGATTTCCCAGAGTTCCTTCAGCCCGATGCCATAAACCTGCGGATCGACCCCGTCGCGCAGCCTGAACTTCTCCTCGAGCTGCTTGCCCAGCTGGCCGCGGCAGCCCTCCGCAAAGAAGGTGTACTTGGCGAGCAGCTCGATGCCCGGCTGGAAGGCCTCGGTCTGCTCGCCCTTGCGGTTGACGCCCATGTCCCCAGTGGCGACCCCGCGTACCGCGCCGTTGACGTCGTAGAGCACTTCTGCGCCCGCGAATCCCGCGAAAATTTCCACGCCCAGGGCCTCGGCCTGCTGCCCGAGCCAGCGGCAGACATTGCCGAGGCTGATCACGTAGTTGCCGTGGTTCTTGAAGCAGCCCGGCAGCATCCAGTTCGGCGTGCGGGTGGCGCCGGTCCTGGTGAGGAACAGAAAACGGTCCTCGCTCACCGGCGCATTGAGCGGGGCGCCTTTTTCCTTCCAGTCGGGGAACAGTTCGGCCAGCGCGCGCGGGTCCATCACCGCGCCCGAGAGGATGTGCGCGCCGATTTCGGAGCCTTTTTCGATCACGCAGACCGAGGTGTCGGGGGACAACTGCTTCAGCCGGATCGCCGCGGCGAGGCCGGCGGGTCCGCCGCCCACCACCAGCACGTCG
>CAZVZV010000259.1:0-17337 GCA_964631735.1 uncultured Enterobacteriaceae bacterium | reverse complement strand
ATCCAGGTGATGAAGGAATTGATGAACGGCCGCATGTACCCGCTCACCGTAGGCGGCCTCGAGCGCGCGATGCGCGCGCTGGCGAAGTAAACCAGAACGATGCGTGCAGTCGCGATCCTGATCCTGCTCACGGTACTGGCGGGTTGCGCCGTGTACTACGGCATCCGGCTCGATGAGCGTTACGGTCCCGCCGATCCTGCGCGCTACGACCGACCGGCGCCCGAGCAAACGGACCTGGACTACTGGCGCGATGTAAAGCCGATCGTGGACAACCGCTGCGTGGTCTGCCACGGTTGCTACGACGCTCCATGCCAGGTGAACCTCGCGTCCTACCAGGGCATGACGCGGGGCGCGAACAAGGAAGCGGTTTACGATGCCGCGCGGCTCATCGCCTCCAAGCCGACCCGCCTGTTCGTCGACGCGCAGAGCAACGCCGCCTGGCGCGGGAAAGGCTTTCATCCGGTGCTCAACGAGCGCGCGATGACCCCCGAGGCGAACCGCGAGGGCGGCGTGCTGTACCGCTCGCTCAGGCTGAAGCGCATGCACCCCCTGCCGGCCGGCGATACGCTGCCGCGCAGCCACTTCGACTTCTCGCTCGACCACGCGCAGCAGTGCCCCGCCATCGAGGAGATGGACCGCTTCGAGCAGAAGTTTCCGCAATGGGGCATGCCCTACGGGCTGCCCGGGCTCGCCGACCGGGAGTACGCGACGCTCACGCGCTGGATCGAGGCGGGCGCGCCGTACCGCGATCCGCCGCCGCTGTCGGCCGCCCATCAGCAGCGCACGGCGGAGTGGGAACGATTCCTGAACGGCGAGAGCCTCAAGGCGCGGTTGATGAGCCGTTATATCTACGAGCACTGGTTCCTGGGCAGTCTGTACTTCGATGACCTGCCGGGCCAGGCGTACTTCCAGCTGGTGCGCTCGAAGACTCCGTCCGGCCGGCCGATCGAGGTCATCGCTACGCCCCGGCCGTACGACGACCCGGGTGTGGATCGCGTGTACTACCGCCTGCGCCGCATGGTGGACACGCCGCTCGCCAAGACTCTCATGCCCTACGCCTTGAATGCACCGCGCATGGCGCGGCTCAAGGCGTGGTTTCTCGATGCAGCGTACGAAGTCACCGCGCTGCCCTCGTACGCGCCAGAGACCGCGTCCAATCCCTTCGTCACCTTCCAGCAGTTGCCGGTCAACGCGCGCTATCGGTTGATGCTCGACGAAGCGCAGTTCACGCTGATGGGTTTCATCAAAGGGCCGGTGTGCCGCGGGCAGTTGGCGCTCAGCGTGATCACCGATCATTTCTGGGCGATATTTGCCGATCCCGACCTGGACGACGGCCAAGACCCGGCGTTCCTGGCGCAGGAGGCCAAACACCTGCGCCTGCCGGCCGAGCATGAAAGCACCGCTGGAGCGCTGAGGTGGCTGGAATACTCCAAGCTCGAGGCCGCCTTTCTCAAGGCGAAGAGCCGCTTTCTCCACCAACGCTTCGGTGCAGGCAATCCCCCGCTGCTGACAACGCTATGGGACGGCGAGCGCAAGAATCCGAATGCTGCGCTGACGGTGTTCCGCCACTTCGACAGCGCCACGGTGGTGCAAGGCCTGATCGGCGACCGGCCGCAGACCGTGATGTTGATCGGCTACCCGTTGTTCGAGCGCATCCACTATCTGCTGGTGGCGGGTTTCGACGTTTACGGCAACTACGGACATCAACTGACGACGCGCCTTTACTTTGATTTCATGCGCACGGAAGGCGAAATGAATTTTCTGGCCCTGCTGCCGCGCGCCGCGCGCCAGCCGGTGCGCGACCATTGGTACCGCGGGGCGGGCAAGGAGCATATCGAGCAATTTAAGGACACCGATGCCTTCTATTCACGGGAAACTGGCATCGAGTTCAAGACTCAGGATCCGCTCAGCGAGATGTATGCATTGCTGAAAGCGTACCTGGCCCCGGTATCGTCGCCGCGGTATGCGATCGCGAGCAGCGGGCTGACCGGTGCGCCGCTGCAGAACCTGACTGATCTGTCCAGGATTCGCGGCCGGGCAGTTTCCCACCTGCCGGAGACTTCGTTCCTCACGGTGCGTGATGGGGCCGGCAAAGACTTCCATTTCACGCTGTTGAGCAACAGCGCGCACAGCAACGTGGCAGAGCTGCTGGGAGATGACAAGCGCCGCCTGCCCGATGAAGATGATCTGACATTGGTGCATGGCTTCATCGGCGCCTACCCCAACGCCTTTTTCCTGGTCAAGGCCGCCGATCTGCCGGCGTTTGCTGACGCGGCGCGCAGCCTCGCATCCGAAGCCGACTACCAGAAGCTGCTAGGGCGTTTCGGCATCCGGCGCACCGATGCACGCTTCTGGGCGCACAGCGACGAGCTGCACGCGGCCTACCGCAGGTGGGCGCCAAGAGAGGCCGGCCTGTTCGATTACAATCGGTTCGAGAATCGCTGACACCAGCAACAAACGTTCCCTCACGTTCCAACCGGAGTCCCCTGAAAATGACGCTCATTCGCGGCCTGCTGCTGCTCGTCCTCACCCTGTCGCCGCAGTTGGTCCTCGCACAACGCGGCACGGCACTCGAACGCATCAAGGCCGCCAAGTCCATCACCATCGCCTTCGCCGAAGACGCCATGCCGTTTGCCTATCGCGCGGAGAACCGCGAGCCTGCCGGCTACTCGCTGGACCTGTGCCAGCGCGTGGTGAAGCACATCCAGGCGCAGCTCAAGCTCGACCAGCTCGCCATCGTCTGGGTGGCGGCTTCGACCCCCGAGCGCCTCAAGCTGGTGGCCGCCGGCAAGGCCGACCTCGAATGCGGCGTCACCACCCACACCCTGCGGCGCCAGGAACAGCTCGAGTTCAGCCTGCCGATCTTCATCGATGGCGGCGGCGTGATGGTGCCCAAAGGCTCACCGATCGTCGCCATGCCGGGACTGGAAGGCAGGAGGATCGCGGTAGTGCGCGGCACGACCACCGAGCTGCGCCTGGCCGAAGCGCTGAAGAAGCGCAGCATCAGCGCCGATGTCGTGCCGATGGCGGATCGCGCCGGCGCCTTGGGCGCGCTCGACCGCGGCGAGGTGGACGCCTATGCCGGTGACCGCGCGGTGCTGTTCGGCCAGGCCATGACCACACGCACCCGCACGCCGGAGTGGACCATGCTCAATGTCGACATCTCCTATGAGCCCTATGCGTTCGCGCTGCCGCGCGGCGACCCGGCGCTGCGCCTGGCGGTGAACCGAGCGCTGGCCGCCATCTACCGGTCGGGCGAAATCGAAGACGTTTACCAGCGCTGGCTGGGCAGGTTCGGCGCGCCGCATCAGCTGCTGCGAGCGATGTACATCCTGAACCAGATTCCCGAGTGAGCGGCCGGCTCAGCCGCCTGGTGCTCAACCTGCGGCGCAATCTGCCGCCAGATCCGGCGCGCGCGACCCGCTTCGAACGCCTGCTGCGGCGCTGCGCGCGCCCCGCCGGTTGGCTCGGCGCCGACCTCAGCCTGCTCGCCACGCTCTATGGCACCGACAAGTACGGCGAGCACGACTACACGCCGGTCTACCAGGAGCTGATGCGCCCCTGGCGCGGCAAGCCGGTGCGCCTGCTGGAGGTCGGCGTCGGCGGCTATGCCGGCGTTCCCGGCGGGGAATCCCTGCGCATGTGGGAGAGCTACTTCCGGCGCGGCCGCATCTTCGGCATCGACGTGTACGACAAGACCGCCCTCTCGGGCGGCCGCGTGCAGGTGTTCCAGTGCTCCCAGGTGGATGCGCAGCGCCTCACTGCGCTGGCGCAGGAGGTCGGGCCGTTCGACTTCATCATCGATGATGGCAGCCACCTCAACGCGCACCAGATCGAGACCTTCGGCATCCTCTGGCCGCGCCTGAGGGACGGCGGCGCCTACATCGTCGAGGACGTGCAGACTTCGTACTGGCCCGCCTACGGGGGCGGGCCGCTCGGCGCGCCCGGCTACGCGCGCTCCTGCATGCAGCATTTCAAGGACCTGGCCGACAGCGTCAACCTGCCGGAATTCCTGCAGCCGGCGCCGCCCGGGCTCGACGCGGGCATCGGCAGCATCGCGTTCCACCACAACCTGATCGTGGTGCGCAAAGACCTGTCGGCGCGATTCTCCAACATGCCTGTCGACAACCTGGAGGCGCGCCGCAAACTGATGCAGCCAGGTTCCGTCCAGGCCTAGCGCCGGCGGATCATGCCGATGGCGCTGGTGACGCGGTAGCTGTCCTCCGGCAGGTCGGGGCGGTTGGAAAGCAGTTGCAGGTAGTCGCCGTACCAGTGGGCGTGGTCGCGGTAATAGGCCGCCTCCCAAGCGACTAGCTCGAGGTAATCGGCGCGCTGCAGCAGGTCAGCCAGGTCGTAGCGACGGCCGCCCAGCGTGCGCCACACTGGTGCGCGTCGCTCGGGTTTCGGGTCGCCTTTGGGGAACGCGAACGCTTGCGTCTTCGGTCCAAGGTGCAGGTGCAGGTCCTTGCCGAGCACCTCCTCGGTCGCCTGGATCACGCCGGTGGCACCGTGGAACAGGCAGTCGTCCAGCACCACTGCGCCGCCCTCGACCAGCCGCGGCAACAGGTACTGCAGCGCGGTCCTGGTGCTGCCGTAGACGTCGGCATCGAGATGCGCAAGGCAGAATTGCGCCGCCGGCGGCATTTGCCCGAGCGTGTCGTCGAACCACCCGGCGCGCACCTCGAGCAGCGCGTCGATCCCCAGCGCGGCGCGCTGCCGCAGCACCGACTGCAGGTCGCTCGCCATCATGCCGCGCTCGAAAGGTCCGTCCAGCGAGGCGTCGGTTGGCGGCAAGCCCTGGAAGCTGTCGAGCATGTAGTCGCGCCTGGCGAGGCCCAGATCGCGGATGCACAGCGCGAGGACGAAGCTCAGGCCGCCGCGGAACCCGCCGAATTCGATGCAGTCGCCGGGCAGGCGCCGCACTTCGATCAGCCGGTCGAAGACCGAGCGCACCTGCGCCTTCATCAACAGGGTGTGCGGCTGCACCAGGGCGTAGTTGCGCTCGAAAACCGCCTCGAGGTCCACGCTCACCCGGCGGCTGCGGCGCGCGCGCCCAGCGCCAGGCGCTCGAACTCCACCGCGTCCAGCGGCGCGCTGTAGTGGTGGCCCTGCCACTCGACGCAGCCGACCGCCAGCAGGCGGCGCAGCTGCGCCTCGCTTTCCACTCCCTCGGCGGCCACCTGCAGCCCCAGGCCGTGCGCCATCGCCGCGATGGTTTCCACGATCATCGCGTCGTCGCTGTTGGTTTCCAGCTCGCGCAGGAAGCTGCGGTCGATCTTCAGCTTGTCGATCGGCAGTCGCCGCAGATAGGCGAGGCTCGAATAGCCGGTGCCGAAATCGTCGATCGCCAGGCGCACGCCCAGCTCGCCGATGCGCTTGAGCGTCTCGATGTTTTCCTGCAGGTGCGCCATCAGCACGCGCTCGGTGACTTCCAGCTCGAGGCGCGTGCCGGGCACGCCGTGCGCGGCGAGCGCATCGCGCAGGCGCGCCACGTAGGCCTCGCCCTGCGCCAGCTCCAGGGCCGAGACGTTGAGCGCGAACCAGGGCGCACCCGGGAGCGTGCGCTGCCAGGCGCCGATCTGCGACAGCGCGCGCTCCAGGGTCCATTCGCCGATGCCGCGGATCAGTCCGCACTCCTCCGCCGCCGGGATGAACGAGTCCGGCGCGAGCAGCCCGCGCAGCGGGTGCTGCCAGCGCACCAGCGCCTCGGCGCCGACGATGGCGCCGTGCCGCAGCACAGGCTGCCATTGCAGCAGCAGCTCGTTGCGCGCCAGCGCACCGCGCAGGTCGCTCTCCAGCGTCAGGCGCTCCAGCGCGCGCGCATTGAGTTCGGGAGAAAAAAAGCGGAAAGCCCCGCGGCCGCTGTCCTTGGCGTGGTACATGGCGGTGTCGGCGCTCTTCAGCAGCCCGCTGAAGTCGCGCCCATCGAGCGGGTAGATGCCGATGCCGATCGAGGCCGTGACGTTGAGCGTGCGGCCCTCGACGCTGAACGGCCGCTGCAGCATGCCCTGGATGCGCTGCGCCACCAGCGCCGCCTCCGGCGCGCTCTTCAGCCCGTCCCACAGCAGCACGAATTCGTCGCCGCCCAGGCGCGCCAGCGTGTCCTGGCGCCGCAGCGTGCCCTGCAGACGCTCGCCGACTGCGCACAGCAGTGCATCGCCCGCCTGGTGGCCGAGCGAGTCGTTCACCAGCTTGAAGCCGTCCAGGTCGAGCAGCAGCACCGCCAGCTGGCCGCGGCTGCGCGCGGCAGCCAGGATCGCTTGCCCGGCGCGGTCGGCGAGCAGCGCGCGGTTGGGCAAGCCGGTGAGCGCGTCGCGCGTCGCGAGGACCTGGATGCGCTCCTCGGCCTGCTTGCGCGCCGTGATGTCGGCGCCGGTGCCGCGGTAGCCGGTGAACCGCCCCTGCGCGTCGCGCACCGGCATGCCGCTCACCTGCTGCCAGATTACCTTGCCGGACTTGGTGATGGAACGGTGCAGCAGATCGCGGAACGGCTCGCCGGCGCGAGCGTTGCGCTCGAACCAGTCGTCCAGCGCACGTGCCTCGCCCAGCGGCATGAACTCGCGCGGCGTGCGCCCGAGCAAATCGGCGCGCAAGTGGCCGAGCACCGCCTCGACGCGCGCCGACAGGTAAGTGTAGCGCCACTGCGCGTCGGTCTCCCATACGTACTCCCCCGAGGTCTCGACCACGTCGCGGAAGCGCTGCTCGCGCTCGGCCAACGCCTGCTCGGCGCGCTTGCGCGCGGTGATGTCGATGTTGATGCCGGTCATGCGCAGCGCGCGCCCGGTCGCGTCGCGGTCCGACACCTTGCCGCGCGAAAGCAGCCATTTCCACTCGCCGTCCGCAGTGCGGTAACGGTGCTCCTCGGCATAATCCTCGCGCTCGCCTTTCACCACCTGCACCGAAAGCTGTACCGCGCGCGCCAGGTCCTCCTCGTGCACGCCCTGCATCAGCGCCTCGACGGTGGTGTCCGTCGGGGCGCGCGGCCGGCCGGTGAACTCGGCCCAGCCTTCGCTCAGGTAGACCTTGCCGGTGCGCAGGTCGGTGTCCCACAGGCAGGCGTTCGAGCCCTCGAGCGCCAGTTCGAGCCGCTCCTTGGCCGCAGCCAGTTCACGCTCGCCGCGGCGCCGCTCTGTGACGTCGCGCCCCACACCGCGGTAGCCGAGGAAATTGCCGGCGGCGTCGCGGCGCTGCTCGCCCGACACCAGGTGGCACTGGCGGGCGCCGGCGCTGTCGCGGCGCGCCAGCTCCAGGTCGAAGAACGGCACGCGCAGACGCAGCTTCTCCAGGAGTTCGGTGAACGCCGCGCCATCGAGCTCGACCTCCGGCAACTCCCACAGCCGGCGGCCGAAGGCGAGGCCCGATCCGAAAAATTCCACGACGGCGGACCCGCCGGCGAGCCAGGTGATGCGGTGTTCGGTGTCGGTCTCCCAGAACCAGTCGGCCGACAGCGCGGTCAGGTTGCGAAAGCGCTCCTCGCTGGCGCGCAGGGCGCGCGTGGCGCGCCGATCGCGCCCGCGCGCCTGCATCCACGCCGCGAACACGATTCCCGCCGCCGTCACCAGCAGCAGGGCTTCGATCAGCGCGTTCCAGTCCATGCCGGGCGCCTAACTGCCGATCTCGCGCGCCGGCGGCGCCACCTTGAGCACCTCGTCCATCGTGGTGAGCCCCAGGCCGATCTTCATCGCGCCGCTGACGCGCAGCGGCTTCATGCCGTCCTTCAGCGCCTGCTCGCGCACTTTCGCCATCTCGGCGCCGGCCGCAATCAGTTGCTTGACGGCCGGGCTGTGCACCATCGTCTCGTAGATGCCGATGCGGCCCATGTAGCCGGTCATGCGGCACTCGAGACACCCCACCGGCTTGTACACCTGCACCGGCCGGGTCGACTTGAACGGCGCCACCAGAGCGTCCCAGGCGGCCTGGTCCTCGGCGCGATTGAGCTCCGTCGGCTGCTTGCAGTGCGGGCACAGCGTGCGCAGCAGGCGCTGCGCCATCACGCCGTTGAAGGTGGCGTTGAGCAGGTAGGGCGCGATGCCCAGCTCCAGCAGCCGCGTCACCGCGCTGGGTGCGTCATTGGTGTGCAGCGTCGAGAGCACCAAGTGGCCGGTCAGCGCCGCCTGCACCGCCATCTGCGCGGTCTCCAGGTCGCGGATCTCGCCCACCATGATGATGTCGGGGTCCTGGCGCATCAGCGCCCTGACCCCCTCGGCAAAGCCCAAATCGATCGCCGCGTGCACTTGCATCTGGTTGAACGCCGGTTCGACCATTTCGATCGGGTCCTCGATGGTGCAGACGTTGACCTCCGGCGTGGCGAGGCTCTTCAGCGTCGAGTACAGCGTGGTGGTCTTGCCCGAGCCGGTCGGGCCGGTGACCAGCACGATGCCGTTGGGCCGCGCGGTCATCTCCTTCCAGCGCTGGTGGTCCTCGTCCGAAAACCCCAACTCGCGAAAGTCGCGTACCAGCACCTCGGGATCGAAGATGCGCATCACCAGCTTCTCGCCAAAGGCGGTGGGCAGGGTCGACAGGCGCAGCTCCACCTCGTCGCCGTCGGCCATGCGCGTCTTGATGCGCCCGTCCTGCGGGCGGCGCTTCTCCACCACGTCCATGCGGCCGAGGATCTTGATGCGGCTGGTCATTGCGGCGAGCACCGAAGCGGGGATCTGGTACACCTGGTGCAGCACGCCGTCGATACGGAAACGCACCAGGCCGACTTCGCGCCGCGGCTCGATGTGGATGTCGCTCGCGCGCTGCTCGAAAGCGTACTGCCACAGCCAGTCCACCACCTTGACGATGTGCGCGTCGTTGGCGTCGAGCGCCTTGTTGGCGCTGCCCAGCTCGACCAGCTGCTCGAGGTTCGATAGCCCGGAGCTGCCGCCGCCGGCGCGGTTGGCGCCCTTGATCGACTTGGCGAGGTTGTAGAACTCGACCTGGCAGCGTTCGATGGCCACCGGGTTGGCGATCACGCGGCGCACCTCGCGCCGCACCATGCGCCCGATTTCCGGCTCCCATTCGCGCACGTAAGGCTCGGCGGTGGCGACCACCACCTCCTTCGTCGTGAGGCTCACCGGCAGGATGCGGAAGCGCGACGCGTAGGCGCTCGACATCACTTCGGTCACCACCGAGAAGTTGATCTTCAGCGGGTCGATGTGCAGGTATTCCATGCCGAGGTGCTGCGCCAGCCACTCGGCGAGCGCATCGAGGGTGAGCGGCTTGTGCGGCGCGCGCAGGTCCTTCCAGTTCTCGCCCGCCACCAGCGTCAGCGGGTGCTGCGCGCCGCGCCAGTAGCGGCGCTCCTTCTTCAGTTGCTCGGCCGGCTCGCGTGCGACGGCGCCGTCCCCGACCATCCAGTCGAGGATCTCGGCCAGCGTCAGGCGGCGTTCGGTTTCCGGCTTGGCGGCGGCCTGGGCCATGGGCGCGGACACTATACCGCTAGAATGAGGCATGACCCAAGGCAAGGCGCTGGCGCCGGACGTCAAGTTGCGGGAAGTGTGGGCCTGGAGCATGTATGACTTCGCCAACTCGGGCTACACCACGGTGGTGATCACCGCCGTGTACAACGCGTTCTTCGTCGCCGCGATCGCCGGCAAGGCGCCTTGGGCGACCTTTGCCTGGACTGCGGCGCTCTCGGTTTCCTACCTCGCGGTCCTGCTCACGGCGCCCTTGATTGGCGCCTGGGCCGACGCCCACGCAGCGAAGAAAAGGTTGCTGCTGTTGGCCACGGCCGGCTGCGCGCTGTTCACTGCGGCGCTGGTTTTCGCCGGCCCCGGCGCCATCGCGCTGGCGATCGTGCTGATCATACTTTCCAACTTCTTCTTCTCCACCGGCGAGAACCTGATCGCCGCGTTTCTGCCGGAACTTGCCGAGGCAAAGGCCATGGGCCGCGTTTCGGGCTGGGGCTGGGCCTTCGGTTACCTGGGCGGCCTGGTCTCCCTCGGCATATCGCTCCTCTACATCACCTGGGCGCAGGGCGAGGGTCAACCCGGCACCCAGTTCGTGCCCGTGACGATGTTGATCACGGCGGTCCTGTTCGCGCTGTGCGCGACGCCGACTTTCCTGTTCCTGAAGGAGCGCGCCGTGCCCCGGCCAGCCAGCGGATCCGCGTGGCGGCGGGTGCTGGAAACCTTGCGGCGGGCGCAGCAGTATCGCGACCTGCGGCGATTCCTGGTCTGCATCCTCTTTTACCAGGCAGGCATCATGGCCGTGATCGCGCTCGCCGCGATCTACGCGCAGGAAGCGATGAAGTTCACACAGACGCAGACCATCGTCCTGATCCTCGTGGTCAACGTCACCGCCGCGATCGGCGCCTTCAGCTTCGGTTACCTGCAGGACGCCATCGGCCACGTGCGCGCCATGGCGCTGATCCTCGTGGGCTGGATCATCATGATCGCCACCGCCTACTTCGCGCATGACGCGCCCACCTTCTGGGTCGCAGCCAACCTCGCCGGGTTGTGCATGGGTTCCGCGCAGGCCGCCGGCCGCGCCATCGTCGGCTACCTCTCGCCACGCACACGCGAGGCGGAGTTCTTCGGCTTATGGGGCCTCGCAGTCAAGGCAGCGTCGATTTTCGGCCCGCTCACCTACGGCACGGTGACCTGGATCTTCGAGGGCGACCACCGCCTCGGCATCCTTGCCGTGGGGGCGTATTTCATCGTCGGCCTGGCGCTGCTCGCCGGCATCGACGTGGAGCGCGGGAGGAAGGCCGCCTTGGGGACGGCGTAGATGCTTGACCGTATGCATCCACGCCACTACCATGCATACTCATGAAGACCCGCGTCACGATCACGCTGGACCCCGAGGTGCACGCCCTGGCCAAGCGCGCCGCGCGGGTGCGCCGCACGACGGTGTCGGGCCTGATCGCGAATTTCCTGCGTTCGCCGGAGGCTGGCGGCAAGGACGCGTCGCTGGTCGATGAGATGCTTGGCAGCGGCGAACTGCGCGCGCTAAAGCGCGGCCGGGATGCGCTCCACGACGTGCTGCACGATCGGTTCATCGCCCGCCGGCGGTGAGGATACTGATCGACACCGATGTCCTGCTCGACGTGGCCCTGGCGCGCGAGCCGCACGCCGCAAAAAGCGCCGAAGTGCTGCGATGGGCCGAAGCGGGCGGCGAGGCCGCAGTAGCGTGGCACACGCTCGCGAACTGCGCCTACCTGCTCAAGGCAGGCGGCCGAGCGTTCCTCAGCCGCCTGATGCACCTGGTCGAAGTGGCGCCGGTCGCGACAGCAGATGCGCGCCGCGCGCTGGAACTGCCGATGGCCGACCTGGAGGACGCGTTCCAGGCTGCCGCCGCGCTCGCCTGGGGCGCGGACGCGATCGTGACGCGAAACGTCGCGGACTATCGCCGTTCACCCGTTAATGCCCTGACGCCCTCGGCATTCCTCAAGCAAGCGGCGGTGGAGTCCTGAGCCGCCTACTCGAGCACCGCCTCCAGCGTGATCTTGGCGTTGAGCAGGCGCGAGATCGGGCAACCGGTCTTGGCGTTGTTGGCGGCCTTGTCAAAGGCAGCGCGATCCGCGCCTGGAACCTTGGCCTTGACCGCGAGGTGCGTCGCAGTGATGGTCATTCCGGCATCCGTCTTCTCCAGGGTGACCGTGACGGTGGTCGCAATGCGCTCGGCCTTGAGATTCGCCTGGCCAAGCTGCCCGGACAATGCCATCGAGAAGCAAGCTGCGTGGGCCGCGGCAATCAGCTCTTCGGGGTCGGTCTTGCCGCCGGACTCGAACCGGCTGGCAAAGGTGTAGGGCGCGGCCGAGAGGCGGCCGCTGGCAGTGGATACCTGACCATTGCCGTCCTTGAGACCGCCTTGCCAGACTGCGGAACCGGTGCGTTGCATGCGTCCCCCGTGATGTGAGTGATTCGACTGCGCTATTATCCGCGCTCGCCATGGATCGACGCAAAGGAAAAACACCATGACCATCAATGTCGGGGATCGCGTGCCGGACGGCAAACTTCTCGAATCCACCGAATTCGACGCAGCAACCCAATGCGCGATGGCCCCCAAGCCGGTCGAAGTCGCCGAGGCCGTCAAGGGCAGGAAGATCGCCGTGTTCGGCTTGCCGGGCGCCTACACCCCGACTTGCTCTGCGAAGCACCTGCCTGGCTACCTCGCCAACTACGACAGGCTCAAGGGGAAGAAAGTGGACGAGATCTGGTGCGTTGCCGTGAACGACGCCTATGTGATGGCGCATTGGGGACGCGAGCAGAAGGCTTTGGGGAAGATCCGTTTTCTCGGCGACGGCAGCGCGTTGTGGGCGAAGGCGCTCGGCCTGGAGGCTGACCGCACGTCTGCGGGCATGGGCATGCGCATGCGGCGCTTCTCGATGCTGCTGGAGGACGGCGTCGCCAGGCAGGTCAACGTCGAGGAAACGGGCAAGTTCGAAGTCTCCGATGCCGAGACCATGCTGCGGAAGATGGGCTGAGACGATGAAGACGCTCGTAGCCGGGATTGGCGCACTGCTGATCTCGGCGTCATTTGGCTTGCTGGCGCAGGCCGGCAAGCCCGTCGACTGCAGTAAAGCGTCCGACCCCAAGGTCTGCGAGGAGCGCCGGATCCTGCGCGAGGAGCGCGAACGCAGGCAGCGCGACATGCACAGGAACGCGGCGGAAGTCTGCAAGACGCGCCCCTCGGCCGAGCAGCGCGAGTGCATGCGCCAGCAGATGTGCCAGCAGTCGAACGACCCGGCGCGCTGCGAGGAGAACGCAAAGAAGAACGCCGAGCGCCGCGACAAGGTCCTGCAAGCCTGCAAGGGCAAGCAGGGACCGGTACTGAGCGAGTGCATGCGCGAGGAATACAAGAAGCTCCCGCCGCTGAAATAGCGTCGCGCCGCGTCGCGTGCTGAACCTTCGCGCGCGACGCCGCTCCAAAGACAGACCCTCATGAGACGCCTGCTCGCATTTTTCCTGCTGTGCTTCGCCTTGCCCGGGACGGCTGCGCCGCTGCCGCAGAAGGTGGTCAGTATCGAGGGCGTCACCGAGTACCGCCTCGCCAATGGCCTGCGCGTGCTCATGGTGCCAGACCCTAGCGCCGACACCGTCACCGTGCACATCACCTACCTGGTCGGCTCGCGCCACGAGGGCTACGGCGAGAAGGGCATGGCGCACCTGCTCGAGCACATGCTGTTCAAGGGCACTGCTCGCATGCCCGGCATCAAGGAGGAGCTCACGCGCCGGGGCGCGCGCTACAACGGCAGCACCTCCTGGGACCGCACCAATTACTTCGAGACCCTGTCGGCCACCGACGCCAACCTTGATTGGGCACTCGGCATGGAAGCCGACCGCATGGTGAATTCGCGGGTGCGCCAGGCGGACCTGGACAGCGAAATGACGGTGGTACGCAACGAATTCGAGATGGGCGAGAACCGCGCCGGCAGCGTGCTGTTCGAGCGCACGATGCAGCTCGCCTTTCCCTGGCACAACTACGGCCGCGCGATCATCGGCGCGCGCTCCGACATCGAGTCGGTGCCGATCGCAAACCTGCAGGCCTTCTACCGCCGCTATTACCGGCCGGACAACGCGCTGCTGATGATCGGCGGCCGCTTCGACGAGCGCCGGGCGTTGGCCCTGGTGGCGCGGCATTTCGGCCCGATCCCGCGCCCCGCACGGGCGCTGCCTGCGCATTACACCGGCGAGCCGACGCAGGACGGAGAACGCTCGGTGACGCTGCGGCGCGCCGGCGACACGCAGATGGTGTCCGCGCTCTACCGCGTGCCCGCGGGCAGCCATCCCGACTATCCGGCGCTCGACGTGCTGGTGGCGGCGCTGCGCGTCGCCCCGGAGGGCCGCCTGCACCGGGCGCTGGTGCAAAAGGGCCTGGCCAGCGCCGTTTGGGGCTGGGAGCGCGCCATGCACGACCCGGGCTTCGTCAACTTCGGCGCCGAGCTCGGCAAGCAAGCCTCGCTCGAGGCAGCGCGCGACGCGCTGCTGGCCGTACTCGAAGGCCTCGGCCGCGAGCCGCTGCGCAGCGAAGAGGTGGAGCGCGCACGGCTGCAGCTGCTGAACGAGATGGAAAAAACGCAGATCGAAGGGCGCTCCTACCTGAGCGCCCTCGGCGAGTTTCAGGCGATCGGCGACTGGCGCCTGTTCTTCCTCTACCGCGACCGCCTGCAGTCGCTCACCTTGCAGGATGTGAACCGCGTGGCGATGGCCTATCTCAGGCCCGCCAACCGAGTGCTCGGACTATTCGTGCCCACCACCGCGCCCGAGAGGGCCGAAATCCCGCCGACCCCGGACCTGCAGCAGGCGCTGGCCGGCACCCGCGGGCGCAGTACGGTGGACGCAGGCGAGGCCTTCGACCCGTCGCCGCGCAACATCGAGGCGAGCGTGCAGCGCCGCACGCTCACCAACGGCATCCAGGTGGCGCTGTTGCCCAAGCGTACGCGCGGCGCCAAGGTGGTGGCCCAACTGGCGCTGTATTGGGGCGACGAGGCGAGCAAGGCGGGCCGCAGCACCGCCTGCTCGCTCGCCGGCAGCATGCTGATGCGCGGCACCGAGCGGCGCTCGCGCGAGGAGCTGCGCGAGGCTTTCGAGAAACTCAAGGCCAGCGTATCGGTAAGCGCCGACGGCGCAAGCGTGCAGACGCAGCGCGAGTATCTCGCCGACACGCTGCGGCTGGTGGCGCAAGTGCTGCGCGAGCCTTCCTTCCCGGCGGCCGAGTTCGAGGAACTCAAGCGCAGCGCGCTGACCGGCATCGAGGCGCAGCGCAGCGATCCTGCGGCGATCGCCGCGGAGCAACTCTCGCGCCACTTGCAACCGTATCCGCGCGGCCACTGGCTCTACACCCCTACGCTGGACGAACGCGTCGAGGAGCTGCAAGCCGCCACGCTGGAACAGGCGCGCGCCTGCCACCGCGACCTGGTGGGCGCGACTGGCGCGAATTTCGTCGCGGTGGGCGATTTCGACGCCGCGCAGCTGGCCGGGCTGGTCGAGGAACTGTTCGGCGGCTGGAAAAACCCGGCGCCCTACGCGCGCATCCCGAGCCGCTACTTCGAGCAGCCGGCGCTGGAGCGCGAACTGCGCACGCCGGACAAGGCGAACGCGGTGCTGCGCGCCGGGCTCAACCTGCCGATGCGCGACGACCACGCCGACTTCCCGGCGCTGATCCTCGGCAGCTACCTGCTGGGGGGCTCCTCCACCGGGCGCCTGCCGGCGCGCATCCGCGAAAAGGAAGGCCTGTCCTACAGCACCCACGCCGGCTTCAGCGCCAGCCCGCTCGACGCGCTGGCGGGTTTTGCCGCCTCGGCGATCTTCGCGCCGCAGAACAAGGCGCGCGTGGAGCAGGCGCTGCGCGAGGAAATTGTTCGCGCACGCGCAGAAGGGTTTGCCGCGGCCGAGCTCGCGGCGGCGAAGAAAGGCCTGCTCGAGGCGCGCCGCCTCGCCCGCACCCAGGACGGCGCCCTCGCCTCGCGCCTCGGCAACTACCTGTTCGTGGGACGCAGCTTCGCCTGGGACGATGCATTCGAGCGCCGCATCGCCGCACTCAAGGCCGAAGAGGTGCGCGACGCGCTGCGCCGCCACCTCGACCCGGCGCGGCTTTCGGTGACCAAAGCCGGCGATTTCAAATAGGCGCGGCTAGCGCTTCTTCAGCAGGTCGCGGATTTCCCCAAGCAGCACTTCCTGCTGCGGCGGCGCGGCGGGCGCTGCCGCCGGCTCCTCGCGCCGCAGCCGGTTGATCAGCTTCACGGCGAGGAAGATCGCCCAGGCGATGATGAGGAAGTCAAGGCAGGTCTGGACGAACTTGCCGTACTTCAGTGTCGCCGACCCCACGGTGATCGCCAGGGCGGAGAAATTCACGCCGCCGACCAGCGTGCCTACCAGCGGCATGATCACGTCCTCCACCAGAGAGGCGACGATCTTGCCGAAGGCGGCGCCGATGATCACGCCGACCGCCAGGTCGACGACGTTGCCCTTCATGGCGAAACTCTTGAATTCCTGCAGCATGCTCATGCCGGCTCCTAGGTTCAGTTGATGGGAGGATATTCCACCGCAAGAATCTCCAGCTGCTCCATGCCGCCCGGTGTTTCCAGCCGCACCACGTCGCCGGCGCGCGCCTTGAGCAGCGCCTTGGCGATGGGCGAGAGCCAGGACACGCGCCCACGCGCCGTGTCCACTTCGTCCGCGCCGACGATGGTCACCGTGCGCTGCGCGCTGCGTTTCGCGCGCACCGTCACGCGGGCGCCGAAGAACACCTGGTCGGCATCCCGGCCCGCGCTCGCCACCACTTCGGCATTCTCCAGCCGCTTGATGAGAAAGCGCACGCGCCGGTCGATCTCGCGCAACCGTTTCTTGCCGTACAGGTAGTCGCCGTTTTCCGAGCGGTCGCCATTGGACGCCGCCCAGGCGACGGTGCGCACCACCTCCGGCCGCTCCACCTCGACCAACTGCTTGAGCTCGGCCTTCAGGCAGGCGTAGCCCGCCGGCGTGATGTAGTTCTTTGCCGGAAGCGTTTCGGCCGCGGCCGCGGGCGGCAGGTCCTCGTCGAGCTCGGATTCCTTGACGAAGGCCTTCGACATGATGGCGGAATTCTACCCGACCGCTACTTGCAAGGCCGTAGCCGGTCGCCGAGAATCCCACCCGCGCAGCGGCGAGCCCGGGAGGCGATGTGGCGGTGATCCAGAGTACAGTCGACAAAGACGACCTGCTGACCAGAATCCGCATCCGCGAGGTGCTGCTGTTCGGCCTGATCACGCTCACCGCCGTGTTCGCCAACCTGCCCGCCGAGAGCGTCGAGGAGCTTGGCATCAACCACGATTACCTGGCCGCCGCGCTTGCTTGCGCGGTGGTGATCGGCCTGTTCCTGTACCTCAAGTTCTTCTTCTTCCTCGCCGTCGTGCTGCTGATCCTCGGCGCCAACCTGCCCGACCAGGTCGCCGAGCGCCTCAGCATTTCCAAGATCCCGTTGCTCCTGGCGCTGGTGGCGATGGTCGGCATTTCTCTCGTCAACCACCTGGTGAAGCTGCTGCCGACCGGCCTCGAACCCAAAGCGAAGGAAAAAAGCGTGGAAGGCGTGCGCGCCATGTTCTATGCCATCGAGAGGAACAAAGTGGCGTATGCGCAGAAGGTGCTGTCGATGAATTTCGACCCTGACCTGCAGCACGACAACGGCTACACGCCGCTCGCCTATGCCGCGATGAAGGGCAACCCGCAGATGGTCGAGCTGCTGCTGCGCAACGGCGCCGACCCGTCGATGGCCACCAAGGAAGGCGACACGCCGGTGGAGTTGGCGCTGCGCATGGGCCACAACGAGGTGGCCGACATCCTGAAGCGCGCGCGCCTGGAGACGGACGCGCGCAGGGCCGCCGCCCAGGAGGCGGCGCAGCCGGCGCCCGCCTGAGTTCCCTGCCGC
>CAZVZV010000258.1:0-30122 GCA_964631735.1 uncultured Enterobacteriaceae bacterium | reverse complement strand
ATCTCCAGCCGGTCGCCGTGCGCAAGCAGCGTCGCGCCATGCGCGGTTCGCGGCACGATTTCGCCATTGCGCTCGACGGCGATCTTCCTGCCCGCGAGCGCCATGCGCTCAAGCAGCGCGGAAATCGCCATCGGGTGATCGTAATGTTCTGTGCGGCCGTTCACGATGACTTCGATCATTATTGGAATAATACAATCGCACCAATGAGTTGTGAATTTTGCTGCATAGCAATATAAACCTCAAGTAGTACCTTAGGCCCGGTATTATTTCCTATATAATCCGGACGAAGAGAGTAAATTGGATCTCGTTGCACATGTAGGAGAAGGCAAATGACGACCAGAGCATTGATCATTGCAGCGTGCTTCGCCATCGGCGGGTGTACCACCCTGTCCGATTTCGGTACCAGCGTGAGCAAAGAGAGCCTGCGCAACGAGCAGGGTCACGTGATCGGCTACAAGGACATGCTGCGCAACGAGCGCACCGGTGAAATGCTTGCCCAAGTTTCGCTCTATACCCCGATGTACAGCGATAGCGGCGATATCGTGGGATACGAAGAGCAGGCGAGGGACGGCACGATCATCCGTGACCTGAATGGCCGCAGCATCGGCGGCCGGTTCTCCGATCTGCGCAGCCGCGGCACTAACTCGAAGAACAAAGGATTGCTGATCGTGTTCCGCCCGGCGGACGCGCAGCAGGTGGCTGTCACGCAGCCGAAGATCTGGGAACTCATGGCTTCCCTGTCGGCCTCGGACCTGCGCCGCATCCAGTAGAGTCTGCGCAATTCAGTTTCCGTCACGGCCGCAGCATGCTGCGGCCGTCGCATTTCTGGGCCTCCATCTGCCGTAAAATTCCCCCGATGTGACCCGGGAGACTCGTCTCCCGGACCCTAGGCGGGTGTAGTTCAATGGCAGAACGGCAGCTTACCAAGCTGCATACGAGGGTTCGATTCCCTTCACCCGCTCCAACGCCGGCGACGAACTAGAAAAGTCTAGCTTGCGTCATCGAGTCGTTGGCCAAAGACTTGAATTGGCGGCGGCCGAGCGCTGCCAAAGCGAGCGGCGCCAACGGTAACCGATGGCGACCGTTGCAGCGAGGCCGAGGCCAGCGTAGATCAGCGTGGACGCGGAATAACCGAAGCGCGCAATGATCGGCCCGGCGGCCAGCAGCCCCAGCGGCAGCCCCCAAATTGCGAGCATGCGCATGCCCATCACGCGGCCGCGCATCTCCTCGCTCGAGGCGCGCAGCATGACCGCGGCCAGGGGCGTGAGGCAGATGCTCTGGACGAATCCCGCAACGAAGAGCAGCACGAGCCCCACCCCGACGGATCGCGTCTGCCCGAACAGCAGGATCGCGACGAACCAGACCGCCCCGCTCCAGAGCATGGCGCGACCGGCCCGCAGCGGCAGGCGGCCGGCCCCCAGCAGGAGCGAGCCTGCGAGCGCGCCCGACGAGAATGCCGCGGCGAGGTAGCCCAGGCCTGACTGGCCGATCTCATAGACATCCCTTGCGACGTAGGGCAGCAGACCCAGAAAGAAGGGAAAAGCGAGGAGATTGACCAGGAAGGCCATGCTGAACGCGCCTAGCAGATCGGGCTTGTTCCAGACATAGCGGACCGCCTCTTTCAGGCCGGCGAAGGTCCTCATCGCCGCAGCATTCGCCTTGCCTTCCAGTGCACGGGGTGATGGGCCCGCGACTCCCAGCGAAAGCAGGAACGCGGCGACGTACATCGCGGTGACCACCACGTAGGCCGGGCCCATGCCGATGAGCGCCACGCCGCCCGTGCCGGCGAGCGCGCCCGCGACCCTTGCCGTGTCCGAGGTGGTGCGCGAAATGCCGAGCGCTCCCATCAGCAGCTCGGGGCGTATGGTCTGTCCAACCAGGACGTAGCGCATCGCCATGTCGGAGGGCCGTATCAGGCCGGCGATCGCCGCTATCGCGAACACATGCCACGGCGCCAGCGTGTCGCTCAATGTCAGCGCCGTAAGCGCCGCCGCGAGCAGCGCGTAGGCGCCGCGCGTGATGCAAAGCAGGGTGCGAACGCCGATACGGTCTCCCGCCACACCGAAGAACGGCGAAAACAGGGAGCCGAGCCACGCCAACGCACCAAAGATCACCAGCTGCTGAACCGAGCCCGTGGCGGTGAGCACGTACCAGCCGAGGATCAGCGCCTCCATCTCGAAAGCCCAGGACGTGGCGAGATCCGCCGGCCACTGGAAACGGAAGCTGCGGACGCGGAAAGGGGCGAGGGCGCTAATCAGTCATCCTACTGGTTCTGCCCCGCGAGGGTGCGTTACCTTGCGCATCTCAATGGAGGGTTGACGCATGGCGCTGTCGCCGCAGGAAGCAGGCCTGCTTTCGGGCATCCGTGTGCTGGAGGCAGCCTCGATGATCATGGTGCCGTCGGTGGGCGCGGCGCTCGCCGACTACGGCGCCCAGGTGATCAAGCTCGAGCCGATCGAAGGCGACCTGAACCGGCGTGGCCACCATATCCCGGGCATGCCGGTGCACGACTACGAGTACTGCTTCCTGCCCGACAACCGCGGCAAGCGCAGCCTCTCGATCGACCTGAAGGCGCCCGAGGCGCGCGGCATCCTGCGCCGCCTGATCGAGGGCGCCGACGTGTTCCTCACCAATCATCGCCCGAAGTCGCTCGAGGGCCTCGGCCTGGGCTGGCCCGAGCTGCAGGCGATCAATCCGCGCCTGGTCTACGCGCACGGCACCGGCTTCGGCGACGTCGGCGAGGAGATCGACAAGCCGGGCTTCGACTCGGTCTGCTACTGGTCGCGCTCGGCCATGGAGGCGAGCCTGTTTCCGACCGACGGCTGGCTGGGGTCGCTGGGCTACGGCACCGGCGACCATCCGACCGGCATGGCGCTCCTTTCCGCGGTGCTGCTCGCCCTGCTCGCGCGCGAGCGCAGCGGGCGCGGTACTCGGGTCTCCTGCTCCCTGCTTGCCAGCGGCGCGTGGTCGAACTCGGTGATGATCCAGGCGAAGCTGCTCGGGGCGCAGTTCCTGGAGCGCCGGCCACGCGAGGACGCGCGCAGTTTCACGGCCGTCTACTACCGCGCCGGCGACCGGCGCCTGTTCAAGATGGCCGTCGTGGACACGCGGCGCGACTGGCCGAAGGTTTGCCGCGCCATTGGCCGGCCCGAGCTCGCCGGCGACCCGCGCTACGCGACGCTCGAAGAGCGCCTGAAGGAGGGGCGCATGCGCGAACTCATCCAGCTCTGCGACCGGATCTTCGCCAGCCAGCCGATGCAATACTGGCAGCGCGCGCTCGAGGAGGCCGACGTGCCTTACTCGGTGGTCGCCACCTTCGACGACGTGGTCGCGGACAAGCAGATGGCGGCCAACGGCGTGTTCGTGGAGATCGACGATCCCGTGCTCGGCCGCGTGCGCACCGTGGATACGCCGCTGCAGATCGAAGGGCATCCCAAGGTAACGCGCACACCGGCGCCGCGCTTGGGCGAGCATACGCGCGCGATCCTCGCCGAAATCGGCCTGGGCGAGCAGGAGATCAGATCGCTCGCGGAGCGCCGCGTAGTCGCGGACCAGGCCGTGCCCTCGGCGCCAATCCCGGGGCCGCAATGAAACCACAGCAACTGCCGTAGAATTTCCTGCTGCCATGCCAGTGACCTTCGACGGCAAGCTTGTAGTCGCAATCTCCTCGAGGGCCCTGTTCGACTTCGAGGAGGAGAACCGCGTGTTCGAGCGCGACGGCGAGGGGGCCTACGTCGCGCTGCAGCTCGGACGTGTCGACGTGCCGGCCAAGCAGGGGGTGGCCTTTCCCCTGGTGAAGAAGCTCCTCGCCTTCAACACGCCCGACTCGCAGCTCGTGGAAGTGGTGATCCTGTCCAAGAACGACCCGGTGAGCGGGCTGCGCGTGTTTCGCTCCGCGCAGCGCGCCGGGCTGCGCGTGGAGCGTGGGGTGTTCACTCGCGGCCGCCACCCCTATCGCTACCTCGATGCGTTGCGCGCGAACCTGTTCCTTTCGGCCAACGAGCAGGATGTGATGAGTGCGCTCGACGCGAAGATCCCGGCGGCGCGCGTGGTGCCGGAATCGGCGCAGGCGGCGAGCCGCCACCTGAATGAGGTGCGCATCGCGTTCGATGGCGACGCGGTGCTGTTCTCCGATGAAGCCGAGCGCGTCTACCAGCAGGACGGGCTGGAAGCCTTCACGCGCCATGAGACCGCGCGCGTCGATACGCCGCTGCCGCCGGGGCCATTCAAGCCGCTACTGGAAGCTTTGCACCGTCTGCAGACCGCCGGCACCGGCATGAAGCTGCGTACCGCGCTGGTCACCGCGCGCAGCGCCCCGGCGCACGAGCGCGCAGTGCGGACCCTGATGCACTGGAGGATCGCGGTGGACGAGGCGCTGTTCCTCGGTGGCTTGGACAAGGGGGAGTTCCTCAAGGCGTTCGAGCCCGATTTTTACTTCGACGACCAGCGCGGCCACGTCGAGTCCGCCGGCAGGCACGTCGCCACCGGGCACGTGCCATTCGGCATCGCAGGACGCAAGCCCGCATGAAATGGCTCAAGGTCTCGCTCTACGCCCTGCTGGGGCTGGTGCTGCTGCTCGTCGCCGCTGCGGCGATCCTTGCGCTTACCTTCGATCCCAACCAGTACAAGGGCGAAGTGGAGAAACTGGTCAAGGAGCAGACCGGCCGCACGCTGAAATTTCATGGCGATGTGAAGTTGGCTTTCTGGCCCTCGCTCGGCGTCTCGGTCGGCAAGGTGACGCTGTCGCGACGGGCGAGCGAGCACGATTTCGCCGCGTTCGATTCCGCGCACGCTTCGGTGCGCTTGCTGCCGCTGCTGCGCGGCGAAGCCCTGGTGGACCAGGTGCGCATCGCGGGCCTCAAGGCGAGCGTGATCCGCGCCAAGGGCGGCAAGTTCGACT
Source organism: uncultured Enterobacteriaceae bacterium (assembly GCA_964631735.1). Lineage (GTDB taxonomy): Bacteria > Pseudomonadota > Gammaproteobacteria > Burkholderiales > SG8-39 > JAABQT01. The sequence continues at coordinate 25,222 of CAZVZV010000258.1, read as the reverse complement.
TCGAGGACCTGCTCGGCGCGGCGGGCGGGAAGAAGCCGGCCGCCGCGCCGGCCCAGGCGGCAAAGGTGAAGTTCGACGTCGCGGGCCTCCGGCTGGAGAACGGCACGCTCGCCTACAGGGACGAAGGCAGCGGGCAGACGCTGGAAGTCATGAACCTGGAGATCCGCACCGGACGCATCGCCGAGGACCTGCCGGGCAAGATGAGCCTGGGTGCGCAACTGAAAGGAAAACATCCCCTGGTGGACGCCAAGGTGGCGCTGGAATCCGGCTACCGCTTCAGCCTTGCGCGCCAGGAATACGCCCTCGACGGTCTGAGCCTGAAGCTGGAAGGGACGGCGGCGGATTTCAGCCGCCTCGCGCTTTCGCTCGCCGGGGACGTGCGCGCCGACGCAGCGAGGGAGAGCGTGAGCGCCGAACTCACCGCGAAATTCGACGAGACGACAATCAAGGGGAAGGCCGCCATGGCGAAGTTCGACGCCCCCCGCTACACCTTCGACATCGACGTGGACAAGCTGAACCTCGATCGCTACCTCGCCGCGAGTCCCAAGGCCAAGCCGGCGGCAGGCGCGAACGCGAAGGTCGACGTCGACGTTCCGGTCGACCTGAGCGGGCTCAAGGGTCTGCGCGCGGACGGCAGGCTCTCCGTCGGCGCGCTGCAGGTGCAGGGCCTGAAGCTCATCGACTTGAAGGCGCAGCTGCGCGCGGCGGATGGCCGCGCTGACTTGGCGCCGCACTCGGCAAAGCTCTACGAAGGGACACTCACCGGTGCGCTGTCGCTCAATGCGAACGGAAACCGCGTGGCGCTGAAGGAGACGCTCGCCGATGTCGCCATCGGGCCGCTGGTGAAGGATTTGATGGGGCGCGATGCGCTGGAAGGGCGCGGCAATGTATCGCTGGACGTGACCGCCGCGGGCACGACGGTCAACGCGATGAAGAAGATGCTGGCAGGCACCGCGCGCGTGGCTCTGCGCGACGGTGCGGTGAAGGGCATCAACCTCACCGAGGCGCTGCGCAAGACCAGGGCTGCCTTCGGCTCCAAGTCGGCGCAGCAGCAGGCGCCCGACAATTCGCAGCGCACCGACTTCTCGGAGATGACGGCGAGTTTTATCGTCAGGAACGGGGTTGCGCGCAACGACGACCTCGAGGTGAAGGCGCCTGTGCTGCGCATCACTGGGGCTGGCGACATCGACATCGGCAACTCGCAACTCGATTACCTTGCCAAGGCGACGGTGGTGGCGACGGCCAAGGGCCAGGGCGGCGCGGACCTCGATCACCTCGCCGGGCTCAGCGTGCCGGTGAAGCTCACAGGGCCGTTCGACGCGCCGAAGTACGAGATCGACTACCGCTCGCTCGCCGCCGGCGCCGCGAAGGCGAAGGCCACGGAAAAGTTGCAGGAAAGGCTGCGCGGCCTGCTCAAGCGCTAAAGGCGCCGTTCCTCCACGGCGTGGCAGGCCACGGCCGCCGTGCCGTGACCGTGCAGCTGCGGACGCTCCGTGTGGCACCTGTCGTTCGCGTGGGGACAGCGCGGATTGAAAGCGCAGCCGGCAGGCGGTGCGAGCGGGTTGGGCACCTCGCCGGCCACCGGCGTGCGCGCCTTGCCGCTCATCTGCAGGTCCGGGATCGCATCCATCAGCATGCGCGTGTACGGATGCCTGGGCGAGGCGAAGAGCTGGTCGGCCTCGGCCAGTTCGACTACGCGCCCCAGGTACATCACGCCGACGCGGTCGGCGATGTGCGACACCACGGCAAGGTTGTGCGAAATGAAGAGGTAAGTCAGGCCGAGGCGTTCCTGCAGCTCGGTCATCAGGTTGAGGATCTGCGCCTGCACCGAGACATCGAGCGCCGAAGTGGGTTCGTCACACACCAGGAACTCGGGATTGCCCGACAGGGCGCGCGCAATCGAGATGCGCTGGCGCTGTCCGCCGGAGAACTCATGCGGGTACTTGTCGCCATCGTCGGGGGAGAGCTTCACCTGGCGCAGCAGCTCGGCCACCTGCTCGTGCTCCGCCTGGGGCGTGGCGGCAAGGCCGAGCACGCGGATCGGCTCGGCGACGATGTCGCGCACGCGCCAACGCGGGTTGAGGCTGGCGTAGGGGTCCTGGAAGATCATCTGCATGCGCCGGCGCAGAGCGGCCGCGTCGGTGTCCGGTGCGGCGAGGTCCGTGCCGTCGAACTCGATGCGGCCGCGCGAAAGCGGATACAGGCCGACGATCAGGCGCGCGACGGTGGATTTGCCGCAACCCGACTCGCCCACCAGCGCCAGCGTCTCGCCTTTCCTCACGTCGAAGGACACGCCGTCCACCGCGCGCAGCAGCTGGCGCGGCGCGCCTTCGATGACACGGTTGAGCCAGGGCCGCGAGACGTCGAAGTCACGTCCCACGTCGATCAACCGGACCAGGGGGCGGCTACCGAGGTCCGTCGGCATACAGCCAGCAGGAGGCGAGCGCGTTGCCGACCGGCAGCAGCTCCGGACGCTCGGCGGTGCAGCGCTCGAAGCGCTTCGGGCAGCGCGGGTTGAAGGCGCAGCCGGGCGGGATGGCGTTCAGCCGCGGCATGGCGCCGTCGATCTGCACCAGGCGGCTGTGGCGCTTCACTCCGCCGATTTTTGGAATCGAGCCCATCAGCCCGGCGGTGTAGGGGTGGCGCGGATGGTGGATCACCTCGCGCACCGGGCCGAGTTCGGCCAGCCGCCCGGCGTACATCACCGCGACGCGGTCCGCGGTCTCGGCGATCACGCCCATGTCGTGCGTGATCAGCATCACCGCGGTGCCGTGCTCGCGCGCCAGGCGCTTGAGCAGCGCGATGATCTGCGCCTGGATCGACACGTCGAGCGCCGTAGTGGGCTCGTCGGCGACGATGAGGCGCGGCTCGGCGCACAGGGCGAGCGCGATCACCACGCGCTGGCGCATGCCGCCGGAGAACTGGTGCGGGTAGTGGTCGACGCGCGACTCAGGGGCCGGGATGCCGACCTCGGCCAAGAGCTTGAGCGCGCGGTGGCGCGCCTCACCCTTGTCGACGTCGAGGTGCGTGAGGATGGTCTCGACCAGTTGGTCGCCCACGGTGTAGAGCGGGTTGAGCGAAGTGAGCGGGTCCTGGAAGATCGCCCCGATGCGCCGGCCGCGAATCTTGCGCATCCGGTCGCCGGGAAGCTGGTCGATGCGCTCGCCTTCGAGCAGGATCTCGCCCGCGGCGATGCGCCCGGGCGGCTCGAGTAGCCCGATGATCGCCATGCCGGTGAGGGACTTGCCGGCGCCCGATTCGCCCACCACGCCGAGCACCTCGCCCGGCGCGATGGAAAACGACACGCCGTCCACCGCCACCAGCGTGCCGCGCCGCGTCGGGAACTCGACGCGCAAGTCCCGCACCTCGAGCAGGGGCGCGGTCACCGCAGCTTCGGATTGAGCGCGTCGCGCAGCCAGTCGCCGAGCAGATTCACCGACAGCACCAGCACCACCAGCGCGGCCCCTGGAAACACGGTGATCCACCATTCGCCCGAGATGAGGAAATCATTGCCGATGCGTACCAGGGTGCCGAGCGAAGGCTGCGTCGCCGGCACGCCCACGCCGAGGAACGAGAGGGTGGCCTCGGTGATGATGGCGGTGGCAATGTGAATCGTGCCGATCACCAGCACCGGGCCCATGACGTTGGGCAGCACGTGGCGCAGCATGATGGCGAGCGGGTGGCGGCCGATGACGCGCGCCGCCTGCACGTATTCCTTGTTCTTTTCCACCAGCGTGGAGCCGCGCACGGTGCGCGCGTACTGCACCCAGCCGGAGACGCCGATCGCCAGCACCAGCACGTAGATCGCAAGCTGGTCGTGCGCCTCGCGAGGCAGCGCGATGCGCGTGATGCCGTCGATCAGCAGCGCGATCAGGATCGCCGGAAACGAGAGCTGGACGTCGGCGATGCGCATGATGAACGCATCCAGCCGCCCGCCGAAGTAGCCCGAAAGCAATCCGAGGGTCACACCGAGCAAGGCGGAGAACAGCACTGCGGCGAGGCCGATGCCGAGCGAGATGCGCGCGCCATACATGATGGTGGACAGCACGTCGCGTCCCTGGTCGTCGGTGCCGAGCAGGTATTTCGTGCTGCCCTTGTCAGTCCATGCCGGCGGCGTGAAGCCGTCGGCAAGGTTCAGCGTGGCACTGTCGAAGGGGTCATGCGGCGCGACCCAGGGCGCGAACAGCGTGCTGCCGACACAGACCAGCGTCAGGAACGCGGCAACGACGGCAACCGGCGAGCGGCGGAAGCTCCACGCCAGGTCGTGGTCCCAGGCGCGCCGCAGCCAGCCCGCCACTGCGGCCGCCATCGCCGGGACCCCCTGCGGTCAGTCGACGCGCGCGAAGCGCGACTCGGGCGCGTCGTTGGCGCGGTGCACCGTCGTGACGTTCTTCTTCATCGCCCACGGCCGCAGCTGGTAGTGCAGCGGCACGAAGTAGTGCTGGTCGCGCACCGTCACCAGCGCCTCGCGGATCAATGCGTCGCGCTTCTTCTGGTCCATCTCGGTCTTCATCGCGTCGATGAGCTGATCGAGCTTCGGATCGCTGATGCGCGAGAAGTTGAAGCTGCCGTCAGCGCCCGTGGTCCGGGTGCGCGCCAGCGCCTGCAGCATGTAGAGCGCGTCGAAGGTCGCCACGCCCCAGCCCAGCATGTAGGCGCTGGTGTCGAAGTTCTGCACCTTGGCGATGAATGTGCCCATCGGTTCCGCGGCGAGTTTGGCCTTGATGCCGATGCGGGCCCACATCGCGACCAGCGCCTGGCAGATCTCCTCATCGTTGACGTAGCGGTTGTTGGGGCAGTTGAGGCTGAACTCGAAGCCATTCGGGTAGCCGGCTTCGGCGAGCAGCTTCTTCGCGCCCTCGACGTCGAACGGCGGCTTGCGGTCGATGTCCTCCGAGTAGCCATGCACGTTGGGCGCGATCATCAGGCCGCCCGGGATCGACAGTCCGCGCATGGTGACGCGCTTGATCGTCTCGCGGTCGACCGCCATGTTGAGCGCGCTGCGCACGCGCAGGTCCTTGAACGGGTTCTTGCCCTTGACGTCGGCGTACTTCAGCTCCGTGCTGCCCTGGTCCAGCGCGATGAAGATGGTGCGGTTCTCCGCGCCGTCCAGGACTTTGAGCTTCGGGTCCTGGCGCAGGCGCGTTACGTCCTGCGTCGGCAGGTCGGTAACCAGGTCGACGTCGCCCGAGAGCAGCGCTGCGACGCGCGTCGCATCCGACTTGATCGGCGTATAGATCACCTCGGTCACGTTGCCTTCGCGCTTGTCCCACCAGTTCGCGTTGGCGCTCATGACGATGCGCTGGTCGGGCTGCCACGATTTGATGATGTAGGCGCCGGTGCCGTTCACATTGCGCGAGGCGAAGGTGACTTCGTTGGACTTGTAGTCCTGCACCTTTTCCGACTTGGTCTTCGCCGCCCAGGTCTTGCTCATGATATGGAAGATCACCAGATTGCGCAGGAACACCGGATTGGGTCCGGCGAGGATGAAGTCCACGGTGTGGTCGTCCACCTTCCTCACTTCGGTCACGCCGGTGACGTAGGGATGCATCGTGCCCTGCGGCTGGCGGATGCGGTCGAAGGAGAACAGCACGTCGTCCGCGCTGAACGGGCTGCCGTCGTGGAACTTGACGTTTTTGCGCAGATTGAAGCGCCATTGTGTCGGCGCCATCTGCTGCCAACTCGCTGCCAGCGCCGGCTCGACCTGGAAATTCTTGTTGTAGCGCACCAGCGGCTCGTAGGCGTGCTGCAGGAGCGAAATCGTGGTGGCGTGATTCTGCGAATGCGGGTCCAGCGTCAGGATGTCGTTCTGCGCGCCCCACTTCAGCGTCACGGCCTGTGTTGTTGCGGAAAACGCGATCAGCGCCGCGGCCAGCAGTGTCTTGAGTTTCATTGCGACTGTCTCCTGTGTTACTTGAGTGGCAGCGATTCCTCGGCCAGCGCGGCCAGGTAGCCGGCGCCGAGCGGGATCACTTCGTCGTTGAAATCGTAACTCGGATTGTGCAGGTAGCAGCCGCCCTGGGCGCCGCCCTGCCCGAGGAACACGTAGGCGCCGGGCCTGGCCTGCAGCATGTAGGAGAAATCTTCCCCGCCCATGGTTGGTTCGCCGTCGGTGATCACGTTGCCCTTGCCGAACACCTTTTCGCCGACCTGCGCCGCGAACACGGCTTCCCTCTCCGTATTGACGGTCGCCGGGTAGCCGCGCCGGTACTCCACCTCGGCGCTCGCGCCCAGGCCCTGCGCGACGGAGGTGGCGATCTCCTTGATGCGCTTCTCGGCCAACTCGCGCATCTCGGCGCTGAAAGTGCGCACCGTGCCGATCAGCTCCACGTGCCCCGGGATGACGTTGAAGGCGCCAACCTGGCTGGTCTGCATCGAGCACACCGAGACGACCAGCGCGTCCACCGGGCTGGCGTTGCGGCTGGCGATAGTCTGCAGCGCGGTGATGATATGCGCCGTCGCCACCACCGGGTCGGCCGCCAGGTGCGGCAGCGCGGCGTGGCCGCCCCTGCCGCGCACCTTGAGCTTGATCTCGTCGGTCGCCGCCATCATCGCGCCGGGGCGCACAGCCATCTTGCCCACCGGCAGCCCGGGCCAGTTGTGCAGCGCATACACCGCGTCGACCGGGAATTTCTTGAACAAGCCCTCTTCCACCATCACACGGCCGCCGCCGCCGCCTTCCTCCGCCGGCTGGAAGATCAGGTTCACGGTGCCGTCGAAATTGCGCGTCTGCGCAAGATACCGCGCCGCGCCGAGCAGCATGGTGGTGTGGCCGTCGTGGCCGCAGGCGTGCATGCGGCCGGCGACCTTCGACTTGTGCGGTACCTCGCCGGTCTCGTGCATCGGCAGGCAGTCCATGTCGGCGCGCAGGCCGATGGCGCGCCCGCCGGAATCTTTTTTGCCCTTGATCACCCCGACCACGCCGGTCTTGGCCAGGCCCCGGTGCACCTCGATGCCCCATTCGCCGAGCTTGTCGGCGACCAGTTGCGAGGTGCGGGTCTCCTCGAAGCCGAGTTCGGGATTGGCATGGATGTCGCGCCGGATGTGGACCAGTTCTGCGTGATACAGCCGCAGCATTTCGAGCGGATCGTTTTTCATGATTACCTCAGTGCGCCGCGGCCGTTCGGTCGATCCGCAAGCGGGGATCGACTGCGTAGTAAAGCAGGTCCACGACGAGGTTGATGACGACGAAGAATAACGCGATCAGGCACAGATAGGCAGCCATCACCGGCACGTCGGCGAAACCGACCGCCTGGATGAACAGCAACCCCATGCCGGGCCACTGAAATACCGTCTCGGTGATGATGGCGAAGGCGATGATGGCGCCCAGCTGCAGCCCGGTGATGGTGATCACCGGCACCAGCGTATTCTTCAGCGCGTGGCCGAAGTGCACTGCGCGGTCGGTGAGGCCGCGCGCGCGCGCGAACTTGATGTAGTCGGTGCGCAGCACTTCGAGCATCTCGGAGCGCACCAGGCGCTGGATCAGCGTCATCTGAAACAGGCCCAGCGTGATCGAAGGCAGGATCAGCGCCTTGAGGCCGCTCCAGGTGAGGAAGCCCGTGCTCCACCAGCCGATGGCCACCGTGTCGCCGCGCCCGAAGGAGGGCAGCCAGCCGAGCATCACGGCGAAGACCAGGATCAGCAGGATGCCGATCAGAAAAGTCGGCAACGACACGCCGACCAGCGAAATCGCGAGCAGGAACTGCGTCAGCCAGGAATTTCGTCGCAGCGCGGTGTAGACGCCCATCGTCACCCCGGCCAGCAGCGCGAGCGAGGCGGCCACCATCGACAATTCGAGCGTTGCCGGCAGGCGCTCGACGAACAGCCTGGAGACGGGCTGCACCTGGCGCAAGCTGAGCCCGAACTCGCCCTGCACCGCGCGGCCGACGAATTTCGCGTACTGGACGTAGAACGGCTGGTCCAGGCCGAGCAGCTTGGTGACGCGCTCGCGGTCCTCCGGCGTCGCGTCCTGGCCGAGCATGAACAGCACCGGGTCGCCGACGAAGCGGAACAGGGAAAAGGCGATGAAGCCCACCGTCAGCATGACGAGGACCGCTTGCCCGAGACGGCGCAGGATGAAGGCGAGCATGGGAAACGTCGACGGAGCGATCATACAATGCCGCATGCAGGATTTCGCCACCCGGCTTGCCGCCTGGCAGCGCCGCCACGGGCGTCACGGCCTGCCGTGGCAGGGTACGCGCGACGCCTACCGTGTCTGGCTGGCCGAGGTGATGCTGCAGCAGACCCAGGTGGCGGTGGTGATTCCGTACTACGAGCGGTTCCTCGCGCGTTTCGCCGGCGTCGAGGCACTGGCGGCTGCATCGCAGGAGGATGTGTTGCGCCTGTGGAGCGGCCTCGGTTACTACGCGCGCGGACGCAACCTGCACGCTGCGGCGCAGGTCATCGTGGCAGGCGGTGGATTCCCGCGATCGCAGGAGGGCCTTGCGGCCTTGCCAGGCGTGGGCCGTTCCACGGCCGCGGCAATCGCGGTATTCGCCTTCGACCGTCGCGCCGCGATCCTGGACGGCAACGCCAAGCGCGTCTTCGCGCGCTGTTTCGGTGTCGAAGGCGAGAAGCGCCAGTGGAAACTGGCTGAGCGCCTGCTGCCCGCGCGCGGCATTCGGACCTATACCCAGGCGCTGATGGATCTGGGCGCCACCGTGTGCACGCGCACCAGGCCCGCCTGCGAGCGCTGCCCGGTGGCGGCGCGCTGCGTCGCGCGCCGCGAGGGCCGCATCCTCGAACTGCCCGGGCGGCGTGCACGACCGCCGCTGCCGCTGCGGCGGGCGACCTGGCATGTTTTTCTGCATCGGGGACAGGTGCTGCTCGAGCGTAGACCCCGAACCGGGTTGTGGGGCGGGCTGTGGGCGTTTCCGGAAACCCGCCTCCCCGGCGCGGCGAAGCCGCGCCGCTTGCCGCCGGTCGACCACGGCTTCACCCATTTCCGGCTGCGCGCGCAGCCGCTGCTCTATACGGTTCGAAAGGTGGCGCCTGGCGTGGAAGCGCCTGGGCGCATGTGGTTGGACATCGCCGACGCCGTGGGCGGCGCGATCCCCACGCCGGTACGCGCCGTGCTGAAGGACCTACTGGCCGCTTGAGCTGATCAGCCGGCGGAGGATCTCGAGCCGGTCGCGCGCGTCGTCCATTTCGAGCAATCGCTGCTTGCTGGTGTGCGACAGCGGCAGCAGTTCGGTCAGGCGGGCGCTCACCCAGGTGCTGGATTCATAGCGCGGCGGCAGCTCGACCAGGCCGGCCGGGGCGGCGTCGACGATCTTGCGCAGCACGCGCGCGCAAAGGTCCGCCTGTGCGTCGAGCGGGGCGTCGGCTTCCGCCGGCAACAGTTCGATATCGGCAAGGGCCAGCCCGTCAGCCTGCAGGCGGCGGCTGCGGATGCGGAAGCGTTGTTCGCCACGCACCACCACCTGCAACAGGCCCAACTGCGGCATGTCCCACTCGGCGATGCGCGCCGTGCAACCCAGATCCTCCGGCAGAGCTGGTTCGCCGACTTCGCCGCCTTCGCGGATCAGGCACACGCCGAACGGCCTGCTGTCGCGCAGGCAGCCCTTCGCCATCTCCATGTAGCGCTGCTCGAAGATGCGCAGCGGCAGCCGGCCGCCGGGGAACAGCACTGTCTGCAGCGGGAAGAGCGGAATTTCTCCCGGGTTCACTCTTTGGCCAGGCCGCGGTGGCGCACCAGCACACGCCACGCGCCGGCAAATGCTGCGGCGAGCTTTTCCGCCATGTACACCGAACGGTGCCGGCCGCCGGTGCAGCCGATGGCGACGGTCAGGTAGCTACGGTTTTCCTTCACCACTTCGGGCAGCCAGCGCGCGAGGAAGGCGCGCACGTCCTCTCGCAGGCGCTGCACCTGTTCCTCTGCGTCGAGATAGTCGATGACGGCGGCGTCGCGGCCGGTAAGCGGACGCAGCGCCGGGTCGTAGTGCGGGTTGGGCAGCATGCGCACGTCGATCACCCAGTCGGCGTCGAGCGGGATGCCGTCGCGGAACGCGAAGGACTCGAACAACAGCGTGAGCGAGCCGCTGCCCAGGCCGAGCAGGTCGCGAATCCAGTTGCGCAGCACCTTGGGCTGCAGTTCGCTGGTGTCGATGCGGTGGCCAAGCTCGGCGACGCCGCCGAGCAAGGTGCGCTCGCGCTCGATCGCTTCGGCGAGAGTGAGTCCCTCGACAGTGAGCGGGTGGCGGCGGCGCGTCTCGGAGAAGCGCCGCATCAGGGTGTGTGGATTGGCCTCGAGGAACAGCACGCGGCAGTCCGCGCCGCCGGACTTCAGTCGCGCCACGCCCTCGGGCAGCGCGGCGAGCGCCGCGCTGCGCGCGTCCACGCTCACCGCGACGCGCTCGTGGCCGGCATCGGCGAGGAAGCCGACCACGTCCATCAGCAGCGTGGCCGGCAGGTTGTCGACGCAGTAGTAACCGCCGTCCTCCAGCACGTCGAGCGCGATGCTCTTGCCGGCGCCCGACAACCCGCTGACGAGGATCAGCTGCAACGCCGCCGCTCAGTCGCCCGCATCCATGGCACGTTTTTGCCGCGCCATGAATTCCGCGCTTGAATTGATGCCCCTGATCTGCAGGATGTAGTTGCGCACCGCCGCCTCGAGCAGCACGGCGAGGTTGCGGCCGGCGGCCACCGGGATCACCACCTTGCGCACGGTGACGCCGAGGATCTCCTCCGACTGCTCGGTGAGCGGCAAGCGCTCGGCGAGGTCGCGATTGCCCGCCCTGGCCGGTTTCTCCAGCTGCGCGATCAGCTTCAGCTTCATCTTGGGACGCACCGCGGTTTCGCCGAAAATCGTGCGCACATCGAGCAGGCCCAGGCCGCGCACTTCGAGGAAATCCTTCAGCACCGGCGGGCAGCGACCCTCCAGCGTGTTGGCGGCGAGTCGCGATATTTCCACCACGTCATCCGCCACCAGGCCATGGCCGCGGCTGATCAGTTCCAGCCCCAGCTCGCTCTTGCCCACGCCCGAATCGCCAGTGATCAGCACACCCAGGCCCAGCACGTCCATCAGCACGCCGTGCCGTTCGGTGCGCTCGGCGAGCGCCTTGGCGAGATAGCGCGAGAGTTTTTCGATAACGCGCGCGGCGGGCAGCGGCGTGGTGAACAGCGGCGTCTTGTTGCGCGCCGCTCCTTCGAGCACCGCCGGCGGCACCGGCATGCCGTCGGCGAAGATCAGGGCGGCCGGCGGCGGTGCGAACAGGCGCTCGGCGAGGCCGGGCAGGCTGGCCGCCTCGTAGGCGCCGATCACCTGGATGCTGTTGGGGTGGGTGAGGTTGAGGTGGCCGACCAGTGCGGCCGAGGCGGCCGCCTCGCGGCGCACCACCGTGCCGCCGTCGCGTCCCGCCACCCACGCGAGCGCTAGGGCGTCGCGGTTGTCCTCATGCAACTGCGTGACGTTGACCTGCAGCATCGGGCTGCCATGCGGCGATCAGCTGGTGCAAGCTGCCGGGGTCTGGCGCGGCCGTCATGGCCTCGCGCAGCGCGCGGTCGCTGAACATCTGCGCCAGTTCCGACAGGATCTGCAGGTGTTTCTCGGTCGCCTGTTCCGGCACCAGCAGAACGAAAAGGAGGTTGACCGCTCTGCCGTCCGGGGCGTCGAAGGGCACCGGCTGGGCAAGGCGCACGAAGGCGCCAAGGGCGTCCTTCAGGCTCTTGATGCGCCCGTGCGGAATGGCCACGCCCTGGCCCAGGCCAGTGGAGCCCAGCCGCTCGCGCGTGAACAGGCTGTCGAACACGAGGCTGCGGGCGATGCCGTGGTTGTTCTCGAACAGCAGCCCGACCTGCTCGAACAGGCGCTTCTTGCTCGACACCGGGAGGTCGAGCAGGACATTGGCTGGCGGCAGGAGCTTTGCGACGAGACTCATGATGCGGCGCCGCAGGAGCGGCGCAGAGGGCGCGGATTATAGCCCAAGGCGCGGCTCGCCGCCGGGGGCCGGGCTGCGGTCAAACTTTGTCAGCGCGCGGGCGCGTCTCGCTGTGCTTGCCCTTGTACTTCTGCACCTGGCGGTCGAGTTTGTCGACCAGCAGGTCGATCGCGGCGTACAGGTCCTGCTCCTCGCAGGCGCAGTGGATATCCTTGCCGCGCAGGCGCAGGGTGACCTCGGCCTTTTGCCGCAGCTTGTCCACCGACAGGATCACGTGCGCGTCGATCAGGTGGTCGAAGTGGCGCTTGATGCGTTCCAGCTTGCCCTGCACGTAGTCGCGGATGGCGGGAGTGACTTCCAGGTGGTGGCCGCTGACGCTCAAATTCATCGGGGTCTCCTCTAGAGGCTCTTTCTTTGACTGACCGGCGGGATCTGCACGGATTCCCGGTATTTCGCGATGGTGCGCCGCGCCACCACGATTCCCTGCTGGCCGAGGATCTGCGCGATGCGCGCGTCCGACAGCGGGTTGTGCGCATTCTCGGCGGCCACCAGCTGCTTGATCAGCGCGCGGATCGCGGTGGAGGAGGCGGCACCGCCGGTGTCGGTGGCGACGTGGCTGCCGAAGAAATACTTCAGCTCGAAGTTGCCGCGCGGCGTGGCCATGAATTTTTGCGTGGTGACGCGCGAGATGGTGCTCTCGTGCAGGCCGAGCGTCTCGGCGATCTCGCGCAGCACCAGCGGACGCATCGCCACTTCGCCGTGCTCCAGGAAATGGCGCTGCCGGTCGACGATCGCCTGCGACACGCGCAGGATGGTGTCGAAGCGCTGCTGCACGTTCTTGATCATCCAGCGCGCCTCCTGCAGCTGCGAGGCGAGCACGTTGGAACTGTTGCGCGCGCTGCCGGCAAGGTCGGCGTACAGCCGGTTGATGCGCAGGCGCGGCATCGCTTCGGGGTTGAGGCTCGCGCGCCAGACGCTCTTCACCTTGCGCACGATCACGTCCGCGATCATGTAGCGCGTCTCCACGCGTGCGAAGGCGGCGCCGGGATGCGGGTTGAGGCTCTGGATCAGCTTCTGCGCGGCGCGCAATGCCTCCTCCTGCGCGCCGGTCAGACTGCGCAAGCGCGCGTAATCGCGGCTGGCCAGCAGTTGCAGGTGCTTCTCGGCGATATCGATGGCGAGCGCGCAGGCCGGGTGCTCGCGCAGCGCGGCGTCGGCGCGCAACTGCAGCACCAGGCACTCCCCGGGTGAGCGCGCGCCCACGCCGGCGGGCTCCATGTTTTGCAGATGCCGCAGCGCGATGGCCAACTCCTCGATGGCCACCTCCGCCTCGGCGGAAAACAGGGCGGCGATCTCCTCCAGCGGCTGGGTCAGGTAGCCGTCGTCGTCCAGCACGTCGATCAGCATGGCCACCAGCGCACGATCGCGCTCGCCGATGCCGGTGAGCGTGAGCTGCTGGTTGAGGTGGTCGCGCAGGGTCGGCAGTTGCGGCGCGGCTAGCTGGCGTTCGCCTTCGTCCTCGTCGTCGCTGCCGCGCGCAGGCGCAGCGAACTCCAGCAGCCAGTCCTCGCGCCCCTGCTCGGCGGGAGGCTCATCCGCAGCCGGCGCGGCCTGCTCGGGCGCGCTGTGCTGGGAATCGCGCGGCGGCGTGAACGCGGCCTGGGCGTCCCCCTCGATGTCCTCGCGCTCGAGGATCGGGTTCTCCATCAGCATGCGCTCGATCTCCTGGTTCAGCTCGACGGTGGAGAGCTGCAGCAGGCGGATGGATTGCTGCAGCTGCGGCGTCAGCGTGAGGTGCTGCGAGAGCCGGAACTGCAGGGTGGGTTTCATTGCGAGCGGGTAGCGCGGGCTGGATGCGCCTACATGCGGAAATGCTCGCCCAGGTACACGCGGCGAACATTGTCATTATAGACGATCTCCTCGGGGTGGCCGGAGGCCAGCACCGCGCCCTCGTTGATGATATAGGCGCGGTCGCAGAGGCCCAGGGTCTCGCGCACGTTGTGGTCGGTGATCAGCACGCCGATGGCGCGCTCCTTGAGGAAGCGGATGATGCGCTGGATGTCGAGCACCGCGATCGGGTCGACGCCGGCGAAGGGTTCATCGAGCAGGATGAAGGAGGGGCGCGTGCCGAGCGCGCGTGCGATCTCCAGGCGCCGGCGCTCGCCGCCCGAGAGCGACAGCGCGGCGTGTTTGCGCAGGTGCGCGATGTTGAGGTCCTTCAGCAGTTCCTGCAGGCGCGCCTCGATCTCGATGCGAGCCAGGCCTTGCAGCTCGAGCACCGCCTGCACGTTCTCCTCCACCGTCAGCTTGCGGAAGGTCGAGTTCTCCTGCGGCAGGTAGGAGATGCCCAGGCGCGCACGCGCGTGGATCGGCAGGTGGGTGAGTTCGCGAGCGTCGAGGTGGATGCGGCCGGAGTCCGCGGCGATCAGTCCGACGATCATGTAGAAGCAGGTGGTCTTGCCGGCGCCGTTGGGGCCGAGCAGGCCGACCACTTCGCCGCTCGACACCTCGAGCGAAACGTCCTGCACCACTGCGCGCGACTTGTAGCGCTTGCGCAGGCGCTCGGCGCGCAGCATGGTCATGGTTTGGCGGCGGGCTTCTTCGGCTGGATCACCGCGCGCACGCGCTCACCGGGGGCCGCGGCGGGGGCTCCCTTGGCGCTGCTGACCGAGAAGAACTCGGCGCGCTGGTCGTACAGGATGTAGCTGCCACGCACCTCGTCCTGGTCGCGCGTGATGCGTGCGTTGTCGTGCAGCTCGATGCGCTCGCTCTTCTCGTCGATTTCCACGCGCAGCGCTTCGCCCTCGATCCACACGCCCTCCTGGGCGCCCACCGCGTCGCCCTTCTGGCGGAAGCGCACCGGCGTGCCGCTGGCGCTGGCGAACTGGAAGCCGTCGGCGTCCTGGCGCACCACGATGCGCTCGGCGCGCACGCTGATGGTGCCCTTGATGAACACGACATTGCCCTCGAAGATGCTGATGCGCCGTGCTTCATCGGAGGTCATGCGATTCGCTTCGACCTTGGTCGGTTTCTCCCGATCGGCCTTTTCGGCTTTAGCCGAAAAGGTCGAAACCACGGCCATCGCAAAAGTGAAGAGCATGATCGAGCGCACGATCATTTCACCCTCGCTTCGAACGTGCCACGCACCTGCGAGTGCAGTTCGAGCTGGCCGTTCAGGTTGTCGTACTGCATGCCGCGCGCGACGAGCGAGCGTCCCTGCCCGGCGATCAACACCTCGCGGTCGCTGCGCACCAGCGAGCGGGCGCTGATCACGTGCAGGAAATTGCTGCGCAGCTCGCTGTCGGTCTGACCGGCGGCGTTGTCGCGCAGCATGACGACGTTGTCGTACAGCAGCATCTCGCTGCCGTCCTGCGACAGCGTGCCGCGGTCCGCGGACAGGGTCAGGCGCGGCTCACCCGGTTTGGTCTGCACGGCGCGCGGTGCGAGCACCTCGGTTGTTTCGTCGTCGGGGAAATGCAGCATCTTCGCCGCCGACAAGGTGGACACCGGCGCTCCCTCGCGGTTGTACTCGACCAGCGCGAAACGCTCGATCGCGTAGTCCGGGTCGTGGCGGCGCGGCGCCTGCGCCAGAGGCTCGACGCGCACCAGGCGCTCGAGCCAGAAAGTGAGCAGCGCCAGGGTCAGCATCAGCAGCAGCGGGAACAGGCGCGTGGAGGAGGGCTTCACGCCGAGTACCTCGCCAGCACGCTTGCCATCTTGCCCTGGGAGCGCAGCAGGTAATCGCAGACTTCGCGCGCAGCCCCGCCGCCCGCCGGTGCGCTGGTGACATAGTGCGCGCCGCGCAGCACGCTGTCGTGGGCTTCGCGCGGTGCGCAGGCAAAGCCGCAGTGCGCCAGCACCGGCAGGTCCGGCAGGTCATCGCCCATGTAGCCGGCCTCGCCCGGCTCCAGACCGAGGCGCGCGAGCAGCGCGTCGAAGGCGGGACGCTTGTCCTCGATCCCCTGCAGCACGTGCGCGACGCCCAGCTCGGCGGCGCGCAGCGCCACCGCGGGCGAGCTGCGCCCCGACAATATCCCGGCGGCGATGCCGCACTGCTGCAGCAGCTTGACGCCGTGCCCGTCGAGGCTGTGGAACGCCTTGCACAGCTCGCCCTGCGGCCCGTACCACAGCCGACCGTCGGTGAGCACGCCGTCAACGTCGAACACCATCAGCCGCACGCGGCGCGCACGCTCGAGCGCATCAGAGGATCGCTCCGCCATGTCTGCGCTCAGACCACCTTGGCGCGGAACAGGTCGTGCATGTTCAGTGCGCCGACCAGCTGCCCGGACTTGTTCACCACCAGCATCTGGTTGACGCGGTGGCGCTCCATCAGCTCGACGGCTTCGACCGCCAGCGCTTGCGGGCCGATGGTATGAGGCTTGCGCGTCATCGCCTGCGAAATGCGCGTGATCTGCCTGGCCTTGGCCGGAGTGCGCAGCACGCGGCGCAGATCGCCGTCGGTGAAGATGCCCCGCACCCGGCGGCGCGCGTCCACGATCGCCGTCATGCCGAGGCCGCCGCGCGTCATCTCCGCGAGGGCGCCGTCGAAAGAGGCGCTCTCGCGCACCGCCGGTATTTCCCGATCGCGGCGCATGACGTCGGCGACGTGCTTCAGCGCCTGCTGGTGCAGCGAGCCGCGCGGATGGGAACGCGCGAAGTCCGCCTTGGTGAAGCCGCGCGCGTCGAGCAGCGCGACCGCCAGCGCGTCACCGAGCGCCAGCGCCGCGGTGGTGCTTGCGGTCGGCGCGAGATCGAGCGGGCAGGCCTCCCTCTTTACGCCTGCATCGAGGTGCACGTCGGCCTCGCGCGCCAGCGGCGATGCGGCGTTGCCGGTGATCGCGATCAGCTTGGCGCCGCGGCGCTTCACCAGAGGCACGATGCTGAGCAGCTCGTCGCTCTTGCCCGAATGCGAGATGGCGATGAATACGTCGTCACGCAGCACCATGCCGAGGTCGCCGTGGCTCGCTTCCGCGGGATGCACGAAGTGCGCGGGGGTGCCGGTGCTCGCCATGGTCGAGGCGATCTTGCGCGCGATGTGGCCCGACTTGCCGATGCCGCTCACCACCACGCGGCCGCTGCAAGCAAGGATCATCGCCAGCGCATCGAGGAAGCGCCGGTCGAGCCGCGCGCCGAGCGCGCGCACCGCGTCTGCCTCGATCTTAAGCACTTCGCGCGCCAGTGCCAGCGCCCTGTTCGATGCGCGCGGCGCGTTCACTTTTGCCCGTAACGTGCAGCGCTTATCATAGGGCTGCAAGTATAACTTAGGGGATTTGCGCTCTTCAGTGGACACCGCCGGCCTCGCGCTGCTACCGGTCCTCGTGCTGCTCGCCGGCGGCGTGCTGGCGGTGGTCGTCTGCCGCAGCCTCGCGCTGCCGCCG
Organism: uncultured Enterobacteriaceae bacterium; assembly: GCA_964631735.1. Lineage (GTDB taxonomy): Bacteria > Pseudomonadota > Gammaproteobacteria > Burkholderiales > SG8-39 > JAABQT01. Next base: position 7,965 of record CAZVZV010000258.1, on the reverse strand, counting down.
ATCATCGGCTACCTCGCGGCTGGCGTGGCGCTCGGACCGCACGCGCTGGGCCTGGTGGCCGACAGCGACGCGGTGCGCCACCTCGCCGAGTTCGGCGTGGTGTTCCTCATGTTCTCCATCGGCCTGGAATTCAGCCTGGCCAAGCTGAGCACCATGCGGCGCTCGGTGTTCGGCATTGGTCTGGCCCAGGTTGCCGCGAGCATCGGCATCGGCATCGGCATCGCGCTCGCCGCGGGCGGCAGCTGGCAGGCAGGGGTCGCGCTGGGCGGCGCGCTTGCCATGTCTTCCACTGCGATCGTGTCCAGAATCCTCGCCGAGCGCCTCGAGCTCGACACACCGCACGGGCGCGACATCATCGGTGTGCTGCTGTTTCAGGATCTGGCGGTGGTGCCGCTGCTGATCCTGGTCCCGGCCCTCGATGCGCCGGCGCAGGACCTGGGCCGCGATGTACTGATCGCGCTGGCCAAGGCCGCAGTGGTGCTCGCGGTGCTGATCCTGGCTGGCCCGCGCGCGATGCGCGCCTGGTTCGGCGTCATCGCGCGGCGCCGCTCGACCGAGCTGTTCGTGCTGAACGTGCTGCTGATCACGCTGCTGCTCGCCTTCGTCACCGGCCTGGCCGGTCTGTCGCTCGCGCTGGGCGCGTTCCTCGCCGGCATGCTGATCTCGGAGACCGAGTACCGCTACCAGGTGGAAGAGGACATCAAGCCGTTCCGCGACGTGCTGCTCGGCCTGTTCTTCGTCACGGTGGGCATGATGCTCGACGCGCGCCTGGTGTTGGGGCAGGCCTGGCTGGTGCTCGCGTTCTTCGCCCTGCTCATTGCGGGCAAGGGCGCGCTGATCGCGCTGCTGGCGCGCGTTTTCGGCGCCGCGCCGGGAACCGCGCTGCGCACGGCGCTCGCGCTGGCGCAGGGCAGCGAATTTGGCTTCGTGCTGCTGGCGCTGACGCGCACCGCGCAGCTTGCACCCGACCCGGTGCTGCAGGCGCTGCTCGCGGCGATGATCCTGTCGATGCTTGTCACGCCGTTTCTCATCGCGGCCAGCGATCGGCTGGTGCTGCGCTTCACCGCTTCGGAATGGATGGCACGCTCGCTGGAGCTGCATCGCGTGGCGGTGCGCTCGATGGAGAACGAGCGCCACGTGATCATCCTCGGCTACGGAAGGAATGGCCAGCGGCTGGCGCGCATGCTCGAGGCCGAGGGCGTGCGCTATGTCGCGCTCGACCTCGACCCGGAGCGCGTGCGCGAGGCAGCGCTCGCCGGCGACACCGTGGTGTACGCCGACAGTTCGCGGCGCGAGGCGCTGGTGGCGGCGGGCGTGGCGCGTGCCGCAGCGGTGGTGGTGACCTACGCTGACGCGGCCGCAGCGGTGCGCGTGCTGGCCCACCTCCATGCGCTCAACCCGTCGCTGCCTGTGATCGTGCGTGCACGCGAGGAGGCGGACATCGGCAGGCTCACAGCCGCCGGAGCCTCGGAAGTGGTGCCGGAGGCATTCGAGTCGGGTTTGATGCTCGCATCGCATACGCTGGTATGGGTGGGCGTGCCACTGGCGCGCGTCATGCGCCGCATGAGCCAGGTGCGCGACCAGCAGTACGGCCTGCTGCGCGGGCTGTACCACGGCGTGAGCGACGCGCCGGAGACCGGCGAGACGGCACAACCGCGGCTGCACGCGGTGACCCTGCACGCGCACGCCGCGGCCCTCGCCAGGCCGCTCTCCGAACTCGGACTGGAAGACCTCGGCGTGCAGGTCAGTGCGGTGCGGCGGCCGGGCGTACCGAAGAAGCTGTCTGCCGAGGAGGCTGGCGCTTTGCGCGAGGGCGACGTGGTTGTGCTGCTCGGCACGCCCGAACTGCTGGCGGCGGCGGAACTGCGCTTGCTGCAGGGCTAAAAAAAAGGGCCGGCGCTAGGCGCCGGCCCTGGTTCCACGTTTCCTGCCGCGACTAAAGCTGGCGGCAGACCACGTAGGTGTTGGTGCCGGTTTCCGCGTAGGCGGCACCGGTAGCGTCCACGGCAATTACCGGGTTCGGCGCAGCCTGGAGCTGGCCGCGCACCGTGCCTGCGTTGCGCACGCCGTCATCCATCTGGGTATCGGTGGCGATGGCGATTTTGTCCGGCAAGTTTGCCGAGCAGATGATGAGGCCGGCGAATCCGCCCACGCCCAGGACGCCGCCCATGACCGGGCCGATGGCGACGGCGCCGTCTCCCGTCTGTACGCCGATCAGGCCGGCAACCGCGTTGAACGGGTTCGTGACACCCGCGCCTGCGACGAAGCCGGAGCGGCGCAGATGATCCCACCAGCTGCAGGTTTCAACTGCGGCTGCGCAGGCGGCGCCGGCGTTGTTGTAGGTACCCTCGACTGCGCCATCGCCGTCACCTGCGGTCGCAGCGGGCGCAACAGCCCAACGCGTAGCCGCGTTCGGGTCGTCACCCGGGAGTGCCCGGTAGCGATCCTGGTAGCCATGGTAGGCAGCCGAGATGCCCGAGAAGTCGGCGATGACGTTCTTGATCTTCGCCTGGGTGATCATTTCCTGGCCCTTGAGAATGCCACCGAGCAACAGGCCAATGATGACCAGCACGATCGCGATCTCGACCAAGGTGAAGCCTTTTTGTTGAGTTTTCATCCGATTACTCCTAAGTGAGAAGACTAGGCGATAAATATCTCCCGCAAGGTCCATGCCATGCGAATTTTGGCATCCGAGGTCTAAAAACGTCAGAAACTGCGAAAAACCGTCGAAACTCCGACAAACTCGTCAAGGTTTCATCGTCAGCCTGCGTTCCAGCTCCTCCAGCCGGCCCTGGAGAAACCGCCGCTCCTGGGGATCCTGGATGCGACCGCTGGCCAACAGCCCGCCGAGCATGATCTTGGCTGCGTCGAGCTCGTTCATGTCCTCGAGGATGAATACTTCCATCTGCCTGGCCCACAGTGGAATGCCCGGGTCAGTGGCCAGGCGCTCGATGTCAGCGGCGTAGCGCCGCGCCAGGGGCAAATCCTGCAGCCGGTGCTTGGCGAGGAGCGCGGCGTGCGCGAGCCACGGCCAGCGTCGGTTCGGGTCTTCGAGATAGGCCTGGTGGATGAACGCCAGCATCTCGCGGCACTTCGCCAGATCCGCGACTTCGGCATACACGCGCGCAGCGGCGAACAGCGGATACTGGCTGCGCGGATCGGTGTCGACGATGGCGCGCAGCCACTGCACGAGGCGCGCGTAGTCGAGGCGCTGGTAGGGAAGCGCGTTGCCCGCGCCGAGGTCGTAGGCCTGCAGGTACAACATGGCGAGCCGCGACAGCGCTGCCGGCTCGCCCAGGCTTGCGGCGCGCAACGCCTGCGCGCGAGGCGCCGGCGGCAGGTCTTGCGCCGCGGCAGCGGGTGGAGGGCGCAGCGCCTGCACGCCCAACTGCGCGGCAATGCCGGCCAACAGCGCCGCCCATATCCACCCAGGCACCGCCTGCAGCGCGCGCTGGCCTCCGCTCACAGGTTGCGCCGGTGGAAGTCGAACAATCCCGCCGCGGCAAGCAGCCCGCTGTAAAGGATCAGCATGCCGAGGGCCGCGCCGTACTCGGCCGGCGCGGGCAAACCATAGAGCAGCCAGTCGGCGCTCGTGGCGGCGTCGAGCCGGGGCAGCAGCAGTGCCACGGCATCCACCGCGCCGCGCGCGATGCTTTGCAGGAGCGACTCCTCCCCCAGTGGGCCGCGCGCGAGCAGCTGGATGCCGTCCATGCTGCGCGCAAGAAGGTAGAAACCGGCGGTCGCCGCGAGCGCCGGGACCACGCTGGCGAGCGTGATGGCAAAAAACAGGCTGGCTGCGGCTACCAGCAGCAACTCGAAGGCGAGCGATACGCCCCACAGCGCGACGCCCTCCGGCGCGGCCCACAACAGCAGCGGCGCGCAGAACGCCGCGGCGAGGAATGTGCCGCAGGCGCCGAAGCCCGCGAGCTTGCCGAGGTAGTACTGCGAGCGCGACAGCGGCAGCGCCAGCGCCAGCTCGAGCACCTTGTCGTTCGATTCGCGCACCACGCTCGCAGCGACGTGCGCCGCCAGCAGGAACACCGCCCCGGCGCGCAGCAGGGCGGCGGCGAGCGCGGCCTGCAGCGCGCGGCTTTCGGTCACTGCCACCTGCGACAGGAAGGCGGCGAGGCCGCAGGCAAGCGCAAGGCAGCCGAGCGCCAGCCAGGGCAGGCCGCTGCGACGCGCCTCGGTCAGGGTACTGCGGGCCAACAGGAGCGCGGGAGGCATCTTTCGCCGGATCGGGAATCTGCGTATCTTTGCCTGCGACGCCCCGATCATGCAAGCCGCCTCCCCAGCAGTCCCTCCCCCGCCCGAGCGCCGGTCGGACTCGGTACGCGCGTTCAGCAGGCGCCACTGGCGCTTTTCGGTGATCGCCATGCTCGGCCTGCTGCATGTGGTGGCGCTGCGCGGTGTGGCGGACGACGCTGCGCGGCCGCTGCTGCTCGCGCACCTCGGGCTGCTGCTCCTGTGGCAGCCGTTCGTGCGCGGCGACCGTCACGTGACGCTGGCGCAGGCGCTGTTCATCGCGCTGTTCGCCACGGCCGTGGTGCTGTGGCTGGACTGGTGGCTGCTCGCCACCTGGACCGTGGTGCTGGCAGGCCTCGTCGGCGGCAAGGTCTACCTGCACCAGGCGCGCTGGCAGCGCCGCTTCTACCTGCTGGTGTTCGGCTACCTTCTCGCGCTGCTGGTGGTGATCGTGCTGCCGGAGATCGCACCGCGCCGCGAGATCGACCCGGACGTGCGTGGCTATGCGGGGTGGGGGCTGCCGGTGCTGTTCGTGCTCATGGCGTTCATTCCCGCGGAGCCCGACCCGCCGGAGGCGCCGCAGGTGATCGACCACTTCTACAGCGTGTTCCTGATGCTGGTGCTGGGCGTGGTGGTCCTGGGCAGCTTCGCCTTCATGACCCTGGGGCGCACCAGCTACCTGCAGGCGCTGACCTATATCGTGTTCGTGATCGCAGGCATCGTGCTGGCGATCGGCCTGGCGTGGAACCCGCGCACCGGCTACGCCGGCCTCAACGTGTTCGTCTCGCGCTACCTGCTCTCGATCGGATTGCCGATCGAGAAGTGGCTGCAGTTTCTCGCCGAACTGTCGCACGCGGAGTCGCGGCCGGAGCGTTTCCTGGCCGAATCGGTGGCGGCGCTCGCGCGCATTCCCTCGGTGTCGGGCGCGGGATGGCGCTCGGGCGGCGAGCAGGGCGAGGCGGGCGCGCGCACGCCGTACGCGGTGGACTTCTCCAATCGCGAGCTCGCGCTCACCATTTACTCGCGCTACCGCACCAGCCCGGCTCTGCACGGGCACATGCACCTGCTGGGCCAGCTGCTGGGCGAGTTCTACCTGGCCAAGCTGCGCGAGCAGGAACTGCGCCAGGCGAGCTACATGCAGGCCGTGCACCAGACCGGCGCCCGCGTCACCCACGATGTCAAGAACCTGCTGCAGTCCCTCAACGTGCTGTGCTCGGTCGCGGGTGCGGAAGGCGGGGATTCTCCCGCGGCGCTTGCACTGGTGCGCCGCCAGCTCCCGGCGATCACGCAGCGGCTCGCGTCGACCCTGGACAAGCTGCAGCGGCCCGGCGAGGAGCGCGAGGAACGCGTGCCGCTCGCCGCATGGTGGGAGGCGCTGCAGCGCCAGTACCAGGGCCAGGGCATCGAGTTCTCAGGCACCGCCACGCCGGCGGGGGCGGAAGTGCCGCGCGCGCTGTTCGACAGCGCGGCCGACAACCTGCTGCAGAACGCCCTCGCCAAGCGCGCTGCGCACCCAGGACTGCGCGTGCGCGTTGCGCTCGCCGGCGGCGGGCTGCGAGTGTGCGACAGCGGCGCCGCCGTGCCGGCGGCGCTCGCGCAGTCCCTGCTGCGCGCGCCGGTGCACTCCGAGACGGGCCTGGGCATCGGCCTGTACCAGGCGGCGCGCCAGGCGGCGGCGGCGGGCTACGAGCTGCGGCTGGAAGCGAACCGCGACGGCGAGGTGTGCTTCGCGCTGCGGCGCGCGGTTTGAAGGCACAGCTCGCGCGGCATATCTTGCCCGCCGGATGCGCTACGCCAGCCGCTCGAGCAGCTTCAACGCCGGCGCCACGCGGATGCCTTCCGGCGTCTCGTAGTCCTTCGAGCCGGTCGCGGATACCTGCCAGGCCTCGCAGCCCGGAAAGCGCTGCTTCAGGTAGCGCACGCCGGGAGCGAGCGGCGCATCGCTCCACTTGCACTCCACCAGCAGGCGCGGCTTCCTGCCCTCGACCACGACGAAGTCCACCTCGCGCAGATCCACGTCGCGGAAGTAGCGCAGCTCGAGATCCTCGCCTTCCGTATCCACCCGGAAGTGAGTCCATTTGAGCAGGTGCGAGGCGACGAGGTTCTCGAAGCGCGCCGCCTCGTCCTGCACCACCGACCAGTCGAAGTGGTAATGCTTGCGCTCCTTCTTCACCGCGCGGATGCGCGGCGCGCCGAACGGGGGCACCCGGAAGATCGCGTACAGGCGCTCGAAGATGTCGAGCCAGCGGGCGACCGCCCGGTGGCTCGCCTCGAGGTCCTCGCGCAGCGCGTTGACGGAGAGCGGGCTGCCGACGAGTTCCGGCAGGCGCAGCGCCAGCAGCTCCAGCTTGCCGAGATCGTGGACGTTCTCCAGCCCGGCCACCTCCTCGCGAACCAGGCGCTCGCGGTACTCGCGCGACCAGCGCCGCGCCTCGCGCGCCGAACCGGCGAGGAACGGCTCCGGGAACCCGCCGAAATCGAGCAGCGAGCGGAACTCGGCGTGCGAGGCGATACCGAGTTCGGCGACCGAGAATGGATGCAGGCGGTAGTAGTGATAGCGTCCCTGCAGCGAGTCGCCGCCATGGCGGTAGAAGTCCAGGCGCGCGCTGCCGGTAACGAGGATGCGCCGGCGCCCGGGCGCGGCGTCATGGAGACCCTTGAGAAAGGCACGCCAGCCCCGGTACTTGTGGATTTCGTCGAAGAACAGCTCGTGCCCGGGCGGCAGTTCGCGGCGCAGGATCGCCTCGCGGTGCTCGGCGACGTCCCAGTTCAGGTAGGCCGCCGGATCCGGGATCAGGGAGCGGCCGAGATGGGTCTTGCCGACCTGGCGCGGACCGCCGACGAAGACCATCTTGCGCTGCAGGTCTTCGGCGACGGCAGCGTGGAGGTAGCGCTTGGCGGGGGCCGGCATGACCGGGTGATTTTACCCCGAAGCAAGAACACTCGCGAGTATTTTAGCCTTCAGGCTAATACACCCGCCTGACGCCGCGAGCTTTTCCCGCACGGTGCCCCAGCCGCTGGCGCTGTTCGACGGCGCGGCAGACAACCTGTTGGGCCATCACAGCCAAGTGCTCAGGGCAGGACGCCGGCGGCGATCAGCTTGGCGTAGAGCTCGCCGACCGGGATCCACGCCATCTGGTCGTCGAACTCGCCGCCAGTTGCACCGTTGGGGTCGGGCGGGCGGCTCACGAATAGCGCGTTGTTGTCGAGGTTGCGAGCCTCGTTGGTGCCGGTGCCGCCGATGGCGCCGTTCTTCCCGGTGGAATACACGATGGCGACCACGACGTTCTGGTTGGTGGCCGAAGTGTTCGCGTCGCACACCGTGTTGGTGATCGTCGCCGGGGAGCGGTTGCAGACCACGAGGTCGTTGGGGCGGCAGGTAATGCCATTGGTCCTGAGATTGGTGGCATTGGTGAAATGCGGCGCAGTCGAGGTTCCGGCGCACCCCGTCGGCGCTGCGCTCGACACGGCGTAACGAATCCGGTTCTGCCAGGCGTCGAGGGCGAAGCCGTTCGCGTCCACCACCTGGAACCCGATTGCCCTGGCGGGCAGGAATCCGCCATAGAAGGTGTCGCAATTGGGCGGCGTGGTGATGGCTTCGGCGCCTGCCGAGGCGAGCGTGGCGGGGCATGGCAGCCGGGCATTGGCGACGGCGAAGCCGAGCACCAGTTCGCGCGCCGCTTCCAGGCGGCGGCGCGTTTCCTCGAAATTGCGCTGCTC